>NZ_JAFLXD010000010.1:0-165497 GCF_019891415.1 Pseudomonas sp. SH10-3B
TGTCCCATCATGCTGCGTGCTTCCCTGCTGGCCGATGCGGAGATTTTGCCGCAGGCCAGACAGGGGAGCTACTTTTTCAACAGAATCGGCCGATAACGGCCTGTCAGAAGTTTTTATATTGCCCATCATGAGGCTTGCCCGCCGCCACCAGAAACTCCTGCCGCGCCAGTGCCCAAAAACTCACCTTGGCGGTTACCGATTTCATCTCCGCCTGCGGATTCGCGCGCCACAGTTGAACCGCCAGATAAAACAGATACGCCGCGCCCAGGATCTTGATCGCATAGAACAGCAGTTCCGAGGTTTGCAACACCACCGCGAGGCCCGCAAAGGCAAGGGCGATCATGCCGGCGAAGGCCAGCAGGCGGCCAATGCCGGCGAGGCAGGATGTGCGATAGCCGTAACGGGTGGCGTTGCTCACGGAGAGCAGGTTGTTGGGGCCGGGGGCCATGTTCAGGGCGAAGGGCGGCTCCGATTTTGGACGGGCGGGGAGCGTCGAGGATAAGGGGAGTGGGGGTGGTTGGACAGTGCGCACGCGGGCATCGAAAAAATGCCAACGCGCGTCGAGCCGGTTGGATTCCGCCTGCTGCTGGCGTTTCCTCAGCCGCTGCGACGCGTGCTGAGCCTAGAATCGCTCAGCCATGTCCGTGGTCATGAGCATCTGCTCGAACCTCTCCAGAAACACCGACTCGGCCTGGGTCAGTTTCTGTTCACGGTTCCAGAGCAGGTAGACATTCACGTCAATGACTCCCTCCCAGGGCGGCAAGCGCCAGACTTCTTCAGCCAGCACGTCAGCTGCGACGATATGTTCCGGCAGGCAACCAATGCCATACCCGGCGCCCACCAGCCGGCGGATTTCATCCAGGCTCGGAGAAGAAGCAACAATGCGCCCGGTGAACCCTTGCTGATCACGAAACACCGTGAGCGGTGACAGGTTGCCGCCGATCTGGTCGCTGGTAAAACTGACGAAGTTTTCGCTCTGCAAATCCGCCAGGGTCAGGTTCTTGCGACCGAACAACCGGTGCCGCTTGCCGCAGAAAAACGCATAGCGCTGCTGCAGCAACACACGCTGTTCAAGCTTGGGCTGCGGAGTGCGGCACAGGCCCAGGCCGAACGAGGCGGTTTTTTGCAGCAGTGCGCTGGCGACATCCGAGCTGCGCAGCACATCGACCTCGAATTCCACCTGCGGGTATTCAAGGTGAAATTGCGCGAGGAACTCATCGTAGCAGCGTGATTGGATACGGCTGATGGTCAGCATGCGGATCTTGCCCACCACCGTCTCGGCGGGTGAATCCAGGGCTGGGCCCAGGCGCGAGACCGTGCCGTACAGGTCGGCAGCGATTTGCATCACTTCTTCGCCGGCCCTGGACAGGCTGATACGCGGTCCACGACGTATCACCAGCGCGCTATCGAGTTGTTCTTCAAGGCGCCGCAGGGCCTGGCTGATGGCGGGTTGGCTCAAGTGCAGGCGCGCGGCGGCCCGGCTGATGCTGCCTTCCTGGCCGATGACCAGGAAGGTGCGCAACAGATTCCAGTCCAGGCGATCGTTGAGGAAGCGCTTGGCATCGGGATCGCGTAACGAAGGGCCGATAGGGTTCATCATTATTCCTGGTGCTTATACTTGAGTATTTAGATTAGAAGCTTTTCCTAGCATAGGGGCTGGCGCAAGATCCAGCAACGCACCGCCAGAGTGCGAACGTTGTGCCTGCGCACGACACACCTTTTCTCCTGCTTATAACAATGACGCCCAGGAGCTACAGATGACGAGCACTACCTCAAGTCCGCGACGTGCCGCGGCAGCGGCCTTTATCGGCACCACCATCGAATTCTACGACTTCTACATCTATGCCTTCGCGGCAGCGCTGGTCCTCGGCCAACTGTTCTTCCCCAGTGAAAATCCGATGCTCAGCACTATGGCGGCGTTCGGCAGCTTCGCGGTCGGCTTTATTGCCCGCCCGTTCGCCGGCATGGTCTTCGGCCATCTTGGCGACCGCCTGGGGCGCAAGAAAATGTTGCTGGTGACCATCGTGCTGATGGGGTTGGCGACTACCTGCATCGGTCTGTTACCCACTTATGCCCAGGCGGGTATCTGGGCCCCGATCGGCCTGGTGGTTCTGCGTTTGCTGCAAGGGATTTCGGTCGGTGGCGAATGGGGCGGTGCGGTACTGATGGCCAGTGAGCACGCGCCCAAGGGCCGCAAGGTGTTCTTCGCCTCGTTCGCCCAGTGGGGTAGCCCGGCGGGCCTGCTGCTGGCGCTGATCGCATTCCGCTGCATCAGCGAAATGGAGCAGGACGCGCTGATGAGTTGGGGCTGGCGTATTCCGTTCCTGATGAGCGGCGTGCTGATGATGGTCGGCCTGGCGATTCGTTTCGGGGTGCCTGAGTCGCCGGAGTTTGCCGAGGTCAAGGACAGCGGCCAGACATCCGAGAACCCGGTGCTGGAAGTTATCCGCAAGGACTGGAAAAGCATTCTGTTCGCGGCCCTGGCGGTGACCATCGGCTCGGGCGGTTTCTTCTTCACCAACACCTTCATGATCACCTACGTCACCCAGTACCAGGGCATCGCCAAGACCACGATCCTCGACTGTCTGTTCGTGGTCACCGTCCTGCAATTTTTATCGCAACCCTGTTCTGCGCTGTTGGCCGAGCGCCTGGGAGAGGGGCGCTTCCTCAAATGGGTGGCGTCGCTGTGCATCCTGGTGCCGTACCCGATGTTCCTGCTGGTGCAGACCGGCAATCTGTTCTACATGACCGCAGGGATTGCCCTGGCGGTAGTACTGCTGGCAGCGCTGTACGCAGTGATTGCCGGCTACATGGCTGAAGCGTTCCAGGCACGGGTGCGTTACTCGGGCATCTCGATTGCCTATCAACTGGGCAGCGGCGTGAGCGGCGGCCTGACGCCGCTGATCGGCACCTTCCTGGCGGGTCAATTCGCCGGTCAGTGGTGGCCGCTGGCAATCTTCTTCAGCGGGCTGGCCCTGATGTCGTTGATCGGCGTGCTGGGCCTGGCTTATTTGCGTGGCGTCAACGCCAAGACGGTCGGGTTGCCCCTTTCCCAAGGAGTTGTTTAATGAGTAAGCCAAGCGCTATGTCGCACATCGAGTGGCAGTCGCGCTGCGAGTTGGCCGCGCTGTATCGCCTGGTCGCGTACTACCGCATGACCGACCTGATCGACACTCACATCACCCTGCGTGTGCCCGGGCCGCAGCGGCATTTCCTGATCAATCGCTACGGCGTGGCGTTCGAGAAAATGCGCGCCAGTGACCTGGTCTTGATAGACCTCCAGGGCAAGGTGGTCGACGGTCAGCACGGTGGGCACGTGAATGCGGCCGGGTTCATCATCCATTCGGCGATTCATGAAGCTCGCCCGGACCTGCATTGCATCATCCACACCCACACCGCTGCCGGTATGGCGGTGGCCGCGCAGCGTGACGGGCTGTTGCCGCTGACCCAGCACGCCCTGAAGTTCTACGGCAACCTGGCGTATCACACCTACGAAGGCATCGCGCTGTCGATGCAGGAGCGCGAGCGGCTGGTGGCCGACCTGGGCTCGCACAAAGCGATGATCCTGCGTAACCACGGCCTGCTCGCGGCCGGTGGCAGCGTGGCGGCCGCGTTCCACGAGATCTACTTCCTGGAGCGTGCCTGCCAGGCGCAGATCCAGGCGATGTCCGCCGGGGTGGCGCTGAACATCCCCGACGAAGCCGTATGCCGTCACACCGCTGCGCAGTTTGGCCGTGATGGGATCGACGGGATCATTGATCTGGCCTGGCAGGCCGCGCTCAGTCTGATCGACGAGCAGCGCGCCGATTGGTGCAGTTGACCATGGCCAGTCTCGTGTTGTTGTGCCAGAACCCGGCGTTGACCGATTGGCTGGCCGCGCTGTTCGCCAGCCATGCGCCGCACTTGCAGGTGCTGCGCCCTGAAGATCCAGGCGCACGGCAGGCCCAGGTCGCGGTGTGCTGGTTTCCGCCAGCGGGCAGCCTCGGTGCCTTACCGAACTTGCGCCTGGTGTACTCGATTGGCTCGGGGGTCGACCATCTGGCCCAGGACCCTTCGCGTGATCCTGCGCTGCCGGTATGTCGGGTTGTCGACCCGGATCACACCCAGGGTATGAGCGAGTACGTGCATTGGGGTGTGCTGCACTTTCACCGCGGCTTCGACCAAGTGATAACCGGCAACGCTATGCAACGCTGGCAGCGTCCGCTGCAGCGCCGTGCGCAAGGGTTCAAGGTCGGGGTGATGGGCCTCGGAGCGATCGGCGCACCGGTGGCCACGCGGCTGGCCGAGGCCGGCTACGCCGTGCGCGGTTGGGCTCGCACGCCGCGGGTGATCGACGGTGTGAGCACCTTCAGCGGAGTGTCCGCGCTGCAGGGGTTTCTTACGGAGTTGGATGTGCTCGTCAACTTGCTGCCGCTGACCGCCGCCACTCAAGGTGTATTGGGCCGCGAGGTGTTCCAGCACATGGCGCGGGGCAGTGCCTTGATCAATTGCGGGCGTGGCCAGCACCTCAATCAGTTGGACCTGCAACAGGCCCTGGCCAGCGGGCAGCTGCGTGGGGCCTTGCTTGACGTGTTTGAACAGGAGCCGCTGCCTGCGGATTCGCCGCTATGGCACACCCCTGGGGTATGGGTGACGCCGCACATGGCGTCTGCCGCCTCGGATCAATGCATCGCCCAGCAGGTCGCCGACAACGTCTCGCGGCTGACGGCGGGACTGGCATTGAACAATCTGGTCGATCCCGAACAGGGCTATTGAGCGGACAGCGAATTAATCACTGCGCGTTGCGTGCTGCGTTGTCGGCGCGAAGCGTGTGCAGTCTGAATTGTCTTGGCATGAGGTTATCCATGAAAACATTTTTCCATCCGGCACAGCGTCTGCACCATCCACGTTCCTACCTGTCGCGTGGGCAAATGCGCGAGCCGCTAGAGGTCCCCGCGCGTATCGACCCGCTGTTGGCGGTGGTCAAGAAGCTCGGCTACCCGCTGCTGGAACCTGCCGACTCTGGTCAGGCGCCACTGGCCGCGGTGCACAGCCCGGCATACCTGGAATACCTGAGCAGCGCCTACCAGCAATGGCACGAGGTGCCTGAGGATTGGGGCGATGAGGTGATGTCGAACATTTTCATCCGCGAGGGCAATCCGCTGCGTGGCATCCTGGGCAAGACCGCCCGTTACCTGGCCGACGGCAGTTGCCCGATTGGCCAACACACCTGGCAGGCCGCTTACTGGTCAGCGCAAAGTGCGGTAGCCGCCGCCCACGCGATTATCGAAGGCGATGACGCGGCATACGCACTGTGCCGTCCACCGGGACACCATGCCCGTGCCGAAGGCGCTGGCGGCTTCTGTTTTCTGAATAATGCGGCGATTGCTGCCCAGGTGTTGCGAGGCAAGTTCGCCAAAGTCGCGGTGCTGGATACTGACATGCACCACGGTCAGGGCATCCAGGAGATTTTCTACGACCGCGATGACGTGCTCTACGTGTCGATCCATGGCGACCCCACCAATTTCTATCCGGTAGTGGCCGGCTTCGACGACGAAACCGGCACTGGCCGAGGCGAGGGTTTCAACTTGAACCTGCCGATGGCCCACGGCTCCAGCGAGGCGGATTTCTTCGCTTGCATGGATCAGGCAGAGACTGCCTTACGCGCCTTCGCCCCGGACGTACTGGTGCTGTCGCTGGGCTTTGATATCTACGAAAACGACCCGCAGTCCAAGGTCGCCGTCAGCGATGAAGGTTTCCGGGTGCTGGGGCAGCGAATCAAGGCGCTGGGCCTGCCGTGTGTCGTGGTGCAGGAAGGCGGTTACGACATCGCCACCCTCGATGAAAACGCCGCGCGGTTCTTCGACGGCTTGACCGCTTCGCGCTGACAGTCATTCGCCTGGGCTGACTAACCCACCACGGTTTCCAGCCCGGGTTTACCGAGCAATACCTAAAACAACAAGGGTGCAACTTACGGCTAGCCGCAAGTCAGCGGTCGGGCTTGACCTTGCCCGCTGCAAACACACCTGGTCAATAACAATAAAAATTTGACGCTGCCACTCTTAAACGTTGGCAAAAAGGAAGTGCACTATGTGGTTCAAACTTTTCACCCTGGGGATGGCCGGTGCCAGTGTCTGCTTGAGCAGCACCGTTGTGAGCGCGGCAGAGTCGGACAAAGGCTTTATTGAAGGCAGCACGACGTCGGTAGGCTTGCGCAACTTTTACTGGAATGCCGACAACCGTAACGGCAGTTACCGCAACCCCGAAGGTGAACGGCAAAGTTATCGTCAGGAGTGGGCGCAAGGGGTACTTGCCAAGTTCAACTCAGGTTATACGCAGGGGCTGATTGGCTTCGGCGTGGATCTGCATTACATGGGGGCGCTGAAACTCGACGGTGGCAACGGCCGCGTCGGGGATGGCATCGGCAATGGCGGCATCGTTGCGCGGGACAATCAGGGCGAGCCTAAAAGTGGCTACTCCAAGGCCGGTGGCGCGGTGAAGATGCGTGTCGGCCAGACCGAGTTTGCCTACGGTGATCTGTTCCCCGATTCGCCGGTGCTCAAATACGGCGACATTCGTCTGTTGCCGCAAACATTAAGGGGCTTCAATGCCACGGATCGCTCGCTCGATGGCCTGACCCTGAATGCCGGGCGTTTTTTCTCCAGTAGTGATCGGGCGCAACCCAATCATGGTGGGCATCTGGGCACGGCTTACAGCGGGCGTCAGGCTGATAGCGAGTTTGTCAGTTATTACGGCGGTATTTACACCGGGGTCAACAACCTCAAGATCAAGTTATTTGGTTCCGAACTGGATGACATCTGGAATCAGCAGTTTGCCTCGCTTGATTACCGCCTTCCGTTGACCGTGGGCGGCGTGGTGAACACTGGCGTCAATTATTACCGGACCCGCAATACCGGCGCGGCATTGCTGGGCGATATTCGCAACGATGCCTGGAGTGCGCGTGCGGGGTATGCGCTGGGTGGGCACAAGTTTGAACTGGCCTATACGCAGATCGATGGCGACCAGCCATTTGACTATGTCTGGAACAGTTTTGATATCGAGCTGGATGCGGCCTCCCAGGGCAGTGACTTCAACAGCCCCAACGAAAAAGCCTGGAGCGCCCGCTACGATCTGGATGCCGCAGTGCTTGGCGTACCGGGCCTGACCTTCACCGCGCGCTACATTCGCGGTACCGACATCGATGGCAGGGATGCCGGCGGCGCCTACTCTCGATACCAGGCCGTGCGCGATGGTTCGCAGTGGGAGCGGGACCTGTGGGTCAAATACGTGGTGCAGTCAGGACCAGCGAAGAACCTGTCGATGCGCTTGATGCTCGCCTCGATGCGTACCGGTGGCGATTACGGCGCGATTGCCAACGACCTGGATCAAACCCGGATCATCCTTGATTACCCCTTGGACCTGAGCTTTCTGCGATAGCTCAACCACAATCGCTGAGGGGCCTGTGGCATTCACTGAGCGAGGGCAGATGCCAAATGCCACAGGCAAACACGCGTCGTGTTGCCTATACACAATGCTGGATGCGGCGTTAACAAATCCTCAGGTTTTGGTCACGAGTTCGGCGGTGCACTCATTGATGACTACCCCGCACTCAACGCCGTGATGATTCGCCGCTGATGATCAGAACAGCCCGCCCAACGAAATCGTCGCGCCGCCCCCAGCCTGCAGTCCAACGTTAAGGCCAGCGGCGACGATCACGCCTTTGGCCGAGCGCAGCAGGCGCGTCGTGCTGTCGTGGGGCAGGAGCAGGTTGCCCATAGGCGTCAGTGTGGCAGCGGCCATGGCCAGCAGCTTGGGGTCCAGACCGAACAGCATGGCCGAGCCGCTGGCCCCGCCGACCAGGCCCACGCCCGCTTCAATGAACACACAAGCGCCTTGGAAGTCCTCCCGGGTCAGACCGCGGGCAGCGATCGAGTCTGCAACCAGCACTTGGCCAAACGCCGGAAAGTCCTCGCTTGCGCCAGCGGCCCCGACGCTCTTGCCGCGCACGTGCAAGTTGACCTTGCCGAAACGTGGCAGGCGCGCGCCGATGCCCATGCCAACCCCGACCGAGCCATAACGAAACTGCTGGTCGACTCCCTTGGGGTCGGTCAGTGTCAATGCACCGCCAGCGGCGGCCGCGAATACTACGGTCAAGCCGCCGCTGCTGGCTGTTTTGTAGCGCCAGTCACTGACAGTGACAGGTAATGGGATTTGCATTTGAATATCCTTATAGGTGCCGCGCCATCCGGCGCCGACGAATCCAGGCGGCCACATGGTAGCCGCCGCCTGCGATAAACACGATTGCGAACAGGCCCGTCAGTAGGCTCGCGCCCCATAGCGCACCACGGTCTTCAATGATTGCGGTACTGGAGGGCGCATCGGCGCGGTAAAACACTGTCACTGAGTCGCCCACCGCGTAGCCGAATATAAACCCGCTCTCGGGGTAGCTGACCGCCTTGCCTGCGGCGTCGGTAAAATCAATTTGTGGGTGGCTGCCGCCCGCGTTCAGGGCGCTGACATGCCCTTCGGCGCGTTGCGCCTGGGCCAGAAAGCTCAGCCGATCTTCGACCAGCCATAGGGTGAGGTAGAGCAGGCACAGGCCCAGCGGAATGAATATCAGCGCACGGGGCAGATCGCCGCGCCCGGGAGAGGGTATCTTGGTCATGGCAGGTCCCTTGCATCATGCATAAACGGCGGCTATTACAATCAACCGGGGGGACGCTGTCAATCGGCCGGGCAAGAACTGCGTCTGACCCCGTCCAGCCTTCATACGCCGCGCCTAACATCTTGATCCGGCAGAACATCCGCCCACTTGCGATACACGCGGGGAAGGGGCAGGGTGAGGGACGTTCTTGCCGGCTGCGGCGCGTGGGGCTGTACATTGACGTAACATAGCCGCATGACACTCAGCCTCGGATGTTATCGGGAATGAAAATTGGCCCACTGGACGGGATGAAATTTGCCTATCACATCACCAGCTCACACGTTGCGTGCACGGTCGGAGCTCGATTACTACCACATCAGGTCGGTTCAACTCCCCGTTGGAATCACCACTCTTGAAGCTTGGAACATCACAACGGCTGAGCCGGGACTGGCCATGCGGCTGGCTTTCCGAATAAGGGACGTCATTTCTTCGTTATTCGGCGTGAGGCGAATCGGCGGATTCTCCGGCGTTGCGCGAACAACAGTAGACACAGGCGAACACCTGGATTTCTTTCTGGTGGAGCACAGTGCCCCCGATATCCTGGTTCTTACAGAGCGTGACCGGCACCTGGATGTCATGATCTGCCTTTCGATAACCGATCGTGTGCTCACCATCACATCATCGGTCATCACGCATAACCTCTATGGACGCATCTACATGTTACCGGTGGGGCTCGCCCATAGAGTGATCGTCAGTAGTCATCTGCGGCGACTGAAAAGAAGCCTTGAAAGGCGGTAGAGGTTGGTTGTTCCGACTCCATCAGCACCGGTCCTATCGCCCACTGACAGGCGCATGCACGGCCATCAACTCAGCCACCCACTCGATAAACACACGCAGCTTGAGGCTGATATGCCGGTTCGGTGGAAAGGCCACGTAAAGCGGCATCGGATCGAGATTCCAGTCCTCGAACAAGGGCACTAATTCGCCCCGCGCCTCGAAGGCTTTCGACATGTAGGTGGGCAGCCAGAGCACCCCAAGACCCGCCAGGCCGGCGGCGAGGTAGGCATTGCCGTCATCGACCGCCAGGGCGTAGCGGCCTTTGATCTGCAGCGTTTCAAGGTGCCTGCGCATGGCATAGGGCAAGGGCTTGCCGGTGCGGGCCCAGAGGAAGCCGACGATACGATGGTGCGAGTCTTCCAGTTCCAGTGGGTGTGCGGGCGTACCCACGCGTGCCAGGTAGCTCGGCGCGGCAAAAACGCCGAGGGGGAGATCGCCTACGCGGCGGGCCATTAGGGATTGGTCGGTGAGTTCGCCGCCGCGCACCACGCAATCGACGTTTTCATCGATCATGTCGACGATGCGGTCGCTGACGCCCATATCGATCTGGATGTCCGGGTACCGGGCGTAAAATGCAGGCAATGCGGGCACGAGGATCAGGCTCGCCAGCGGGCTTGGCACATCCACGCGCAGGCGGCCCCTGGGCAGGGTCGCCGCGCCGGACAGGCTGGTCTCGGCGTCGTCCATGTCAGCCAGCAGTTGCAGCACGCGTTCGTAATATACCGCACCGTCGGCCGTGACATTGACTTTGCGCGTGGTGCGGTTAAGCAATTTGACCCGCAGGCGCGCCTCCAACTGCTGCACCAGTTGCGTCACGGTAGTCTTGCTCATGTGCAGGGTCTCGGCGGCCTTGGTGAAGCTGCCGGCTTCCACCACGCGAGCAAATGCCTGCATTGCATCAAAACGGTCCATGACGGCCTCGGCGATCGATTGTTTGGGTTTCGCAAACAGTGCTGGCTAAGGTTGCTGGTTTATCGTCCTGGCACAAGCCCCTAGAGTCTGCCTATCGCTAATTACGGGTCACTTCGACCCTTTGATGGAGGCATTCATGACGCAGCGTAATGTGGTTTTTCCGCCTGGACGCCAGGCGCTGTATGCGCGCAATCGCTATTCACCCGCCATTAAATCCAATGGCTTTTTATTCGTGTCGGGGCAGGTCGGCAGCCATGAAGACGGCTCGCCCGAGCCCGATCTGGAGGATCAGGTCCGTCTGGCATTCAACAACCTGAATGCGATCCTGGGCGCTGCCGGTTGCACCTTTGACGATGTGATTGATGTGACGGTATTTATCGTTGATCCCGAATCCAGGTTCGAGACGATCTGGAAGGTGGTGCCGGAGTTCTGGGGCAACGCACCACACCCGACGCTGACGGGCGTAGGGGTTACGTGGCTGTATGGGTACCAGTTTGAGATCAAGGTGATTGCCAAGCTGCCAGACTCGGGACCAACGATCACTTAAGGGGCCGACGAGGTCCACACCGCCAGTTCATAACCATCCGGATCAATGAAGTGAAACCTGCTGCCTCCGGGAAATGAAAAGGTCTCGCGGCTGATCACGGCGCCTGCGGATTTGATCCGCTGCTGCGTGCCTTCAAGATCATCCGCGTACAGGATCACCAACGGGCCACCCGGTCGAACGGGCTCTCCGGTAGTGAAGCCGCCGGTCAGTCGCCCATCGCTGAACTCGGTGTAGGTGGGGCCGTAATCGACGAATGCCCAGCCGAAAACCGCGCCGTAAAAGGCTTTGCTGCGGGCGATATCACCCACGTTGAACTCGATATTGTCGATCTGCCGGTCTTGACCGCGAACGCTCATGGTTGCCTCCTTGGCGGATGGTTGAGGTGCGAGTCTAGCGGTTTACGCCCAGGACTGGGTTACCATGGCGCCGCGAAATTCCCGCCGAACCCTCTGGCCACTTATGTCCTCCAACGCGTTGTACACCGACCTGTCCATCTACTACGACCTGATGTGCGCCGACATCGACTACCGCGCGCAGAGCCACAGCGTGCGCCGCCTGCACCAATTGTTCGGCAATAACGGGCGCCGCCACCTCGACCTCGCCTGCGGCACCGGGCCCCATGTGCGCCACTTCCTCGACTTCGGCTACCACAGCGCCGGCCTGGACATCAGTCAACCGATGCTGGATCTCGCTCAACTGCGCTGCCCCGAAGCACAGTTCAGCCGCCAGGACATGGCTGGCTTCCAGGTAGACGAACCGCAAGACCTGATCACCTGCTTCCTGTACTCGACCCATTACAACCCCGGGCTGGCCCAACTGCGCGCCTGCTTCGCCAGCGTGCACGGCGCACTCGCAGAAAACGGCGTGTTCTGTTTCAACGCGGTGGACAAGCTGCACATCGACAACCGCTTGCTGGTACGCCACAGCGTCGAGTTTGAAGGCAGCCATTTCACCTTCGGCTCCGGCTGGCATTACAGCGGAGAAGGGGAGCAGCAGGCGCTGCGCCTGAGCATCGAGAAGACCACGGCGGGGGTGACTGAGGCCTGGCAGGATGAGCATGCCATGGTGGCGCTGAGTTTTACTGAGTTGCAGACACTGTTAGCGCCGTACTTTGAAGTGCAGGTGTTTGAGCATGACTATGAGCGGATCACGCCTTGGGAAGGCGTGACCGGGAATGGGTTGTTTGTGTGTGTGAGGCGTTAATAAACCGCCCGAGAGCGCTGATGCCAGGGCGCTGGATCGCAATTTGCCATGTGGGCGACGGAGTGGACTTAAGCGGCATTCATATCGGCAAGTTGGACTTGATCTCTACCATTTGATTTTGCGCTGTACATTGCGGTATCGGCACGCCGGATGAAGGCGTCAAACGATTCGGATGGAATCCACGTTGCAACGCCGAAACTACAAGTCGCCTGGCCAATATCATCGAATGGCAGGGTGCTTATTACAGCTCGAAGCTTTTCTGCCAGCAGCCTTGTATCGTTCAGTTCGCTATCCGGGCAGATCAATGCAAACTCTTCTCCACCGGTTCTGCACAGCAACGCTAACGGTGCGCTGCTCTGATCCCAAGAACAGCACCAGCACCAGGAACGTGACGGCTACCCCTGCTAGGCACACCAGACCGCAAAAGGTCACGTCTGATGCTTTGAGTGGGTTCTGACGAGTAGAGATCATATTGTGTGCCTTGCTCATCGCCAAAAAAGTGTGCAGTGACCTGGAGTCCTTTGGCAGTATCGGCACGCTTTTCGTTATCTTTATAAATCAGGCGTTAGAGCAAGGATTACTACCGGTTAACGGTTCAAGTCTCGAGCTGTCTGGCAACGGCGCTTACTTGCCGATCCGCTCGCCAAGGTGGCGCTGACCGATCGATACTTTTCGCAAGTAAGCGCAACGCCTTACCAGTTGTAACTCACCGACCCGGTCACATTTCGGCGATACCCGTATTTGCAGCTGTCGCCCGTGTACCCGCATTGAGAGACATAGGTTTCGTCGGTCAGGTTGGACGCATTGAGCGCCAGCTTCGCCCCTGCATAGGATGAAGACAGCTTGCCCAGGTCGTAGCTCAGGCTGGCGTCAAACAGCGTGTAGTGGGGAATGCCCTCGCTATTTTGCGAGTCGATATAGCTCCTGCCGACATAGCGTACTCCTCCCCCTATCGCCAAGCCCGATAGCGCACCGCCCTGAACGGTGTATTGCGACCACAGCGAGGCCAGTTGTTCAGGGGTATTGCCAGGCTGATTGCCTTTTTCATCGGCCGTATTGCTGCGGGTAATTTCAAGGTGTGAATAGCTGTAGTTGGCCATCAACTCCAGCGCGTCGGACAACTGCGCCTTGCTTTCCAGTTCGATACCGCGCGACTGGATTTCTCCGGTCGCCACTGAGAAACGATTGTTGGCAGGATCGGCAGTCAGTACGTTTTGCCGCGTCAGGTCGAACAGCGAGACAGTCACGTAGCTGTCACTTCCCTTGGGCTGGAATTTGATCCCGACTTCGTACTGGCGGCCAGTTTCGGGTTCGAAGGCACTGCCGTCACGCGCCACCGCCGTTATATTTGGGAAAAACGACTCGGAATAGCTCGCGTAGGGTGCCACGCCGTTGTCTGCCAGGTACATCACACCGGTTCGCCAGGTGAAGGCGTGATCGCGCTGCTTGAGGTCTGCCGCAGTATCGGTGGCGTAATGGATCGTTTTCGAGCGTGCCCAGTCTTGGCGACCGCCCAGGTTGAAGACCCAGTGCTCGTCGAATTTGAGCTGTTCCGAGAGATATACACCCGCCTGGTCAAGCTGACGACGCTGGTTGATGTCGTAAAAGGCGTTCAGGTCGCTGTAATCCTGGTGATAGACCGGCGCATAGATATCCAGTGGATCAACCACGTTGCCACCCCCCAACTGGTTGGTACTGGCGTGCTGCAAATCGATACCGACCAACGTTGTATGTTCGAAACGGCCGGCGCTCCACTGGGCTTGGAAGTGGTTATCGAGCAGCGCATTCTTCACTTTTTCGTGGCCCAGATATCCGAAGCGGCCCACGGTGCGCTGGTCGTCATCCAGGCCGTACTGGTAAATCGTGCGCTGTTCCTGATAGGAGCGGCTGTAACGGGCGTTCTGGCGGAATGTCCAGATATCATTGAGGTGATGCTCAAACTGATAACCCAGTGACCACTGTTCTACATCGTACTTGTCGAAGTCAGGGTCGCCGACAAAACGATCCGTAGCGATCCGTCCGTAACGCGAGCTGTCGAGGGTGCCGACCCGTGGCAAGGCGTAGTAGCCCAGCACATTGCGGTCTTTTTGAAAGGATGCCAGCACCGTCAACGAGGTGTCTTCCGAGGGGCGCCAACTGATTGCCGGGGCGATGAACTGACGGTCATCACGGGCGTAGTCGATTTGTGTACCGCTGTCTCGCCACAGCCCGGTGAGGCGATAAGTCAAGACGCCGTCATCGCTAAGCGGCCCGCCGAAGTCCGCAGCCAATTGCTTGCGATCAAAACTGCCTGCCTGCGCCACCAGTTCATGCAGCGGCTCATCGGTGGGACGCTTGCTGATCACGTTGACCATGCCACCCGGCGAGCTTTGACCATAGAGCACCGACGATGGTCCGCGCAGTACCTCCACGCGCTCCAGTCCATAGACTTCACCCACGGCACGGCTCTGGTTGGCAAAGCTGTACTGGCGCAGGCCATCGCGATAGATACCACCGCCAGTCGTCGCGTCAAAGCCACGAATACTAATCGTGTCGCGCCGGGTATCGACACCGTTGGCTTCACCATTGACCCCGGCGGTGTAGCGCAGCACCTGCCCGATGCTTTGTGGCTGCTGGGCATCGATCTGCTTACGGGTGACCACGCTGATCGATTGAGGCGTTTCCATGATCGACGTATCGGTCTTGTTGGCACTCATGGTTCGGCTGGCGACCAGGCCATCGTTGCGGCCCAACGAGGTGTCGTACGCCGTGCCACTGATGGCGGTCGGCGCTAACTCCAGCACGTCGCTGTTGCCCGGTACCAGCAGCAGGCTACCGTCGTCCTGGCGCTCATAGGTCAGCCCCGAGCCGAGCAAGAGCTGCGTCAGGCCGGCCTCAGTGCTGAAGTCGCCTTGCAGCCCCTGGGTATTCTTGCCAGCTGTCAGCGTTGAGCTGCCCGCCATGCTAATCCCCGCCTGTGCGCCAAAACGTGACAGCGCGGCGTCCAGGGGGCCTGCGTCGATGCTGTAATGCTGCGAACTACCCGCGGCAAAGACTGGAAGGCTGCAAAGCGGTTGCACGCTGAGCAATAACAGCCCAAGCGTGCGGGCACGCAGGGCGCGGGAAGGTGAAGTCATACGGGGCTCCTAAGGGGTTAAGACCCACCTCTGGCGGGTGGGTGATCCCTATAGGCCAAGCGAGTTTTAAAAAACTATCGCGCAGCGAAAAAATAATTTCAGACGGGTACGATCGAGACCCAATAGCGGGTCATGCGCTCGATACGCACCGGCAGCGTACGCGCTACCAGCGTCAAGGCTGCATCGGTGTCATCCAGCGAAAAACTGCCCGTGAGGCGTAACCCGGACACCTGCTCATGACAACGCAAAACACCGGGACGGTAACGCGAGAGTTCCGCCACCAGGGCATCCAGGCGCAGGCGATCCGCCGGCAGAACTCCGCGCAGCCAAGCCTGGGTGAGCATGAGGTCGGCACGGTTTGGCATGCCGATCCCGAAACGGTCCACGCGTGCCTGCCATCCTGCCTCAAGCAAGGATGGCGCTTGTTGGCCTCGTGAGTGCACCCGCACCTGGCCTTCCAGCACGGTTACCTGTGTGCCTTGCCGATCATGGCGCACCTGCAAATGCGCTTCGCTACTCTGCAGGATCGCGTCCGGTGTGATCAGTTGCAGCGAGCGCGACTCTGCCCGCACGCGCAAGGCCAACTCGCCCTCGATCATTTGGATGCGCCGCACCTGATCAGTGAAATCCAGGTTCACGGCACTGGCCGTGTTCAGCCACAGCGAGCTGCCATCAACCAGTGTCCACTGGTGACGCTCGCCCGTTCCTGTTCGGTGGTTCGCCAGTACGGCGCGCACCGGCGTGGCGCCCGCGCCTTGCCAGGCAACCCCGCCAACCGCACCAAGGACCAGCAGGCGCTTGAGTACCTGCCGACGTTTCTGCATGTCCGGTCCGGCCGACTCCAGTGCCCTGCGCGCGGTGGTATCGCGCAAAAGATTCGCTCCAGGCTGTTGCAACAGCAGCAAGCTGGCGACACGTTGCCAAGCCTGTTCATGCTCATTGCTCGCCTCGCGCCAACGCTGCAATGCGTCCAGATCAGGCGCACTCATAAGCCCGGACTGCATCCTCACAAGCCAATCAATGGCGATATCACGCACCTGCGGACTAATCTCGGCCCTCATTCGAAACGGCTCGCATAGCAAACACTGAATGCCTTGCCCATGGCCCGTTGCACTTGAGCCACGGTCAGCCCCAACTGCGCAGCGATCTGCGGATACGTGAGGCCGTCGAGCTGAGACATGAAGAAAATCTGCCGTATGCGCTCGGAGAGGCCAATCAGCAGCGAGTCAAGTTGCAACAAGGTTTCTATCACCAGATACCGGTCCTCGGGTGACGATTGCACCCCCTCGGGCCGAGCAGCCAACGCTGCAAGATAAGCCCGCTCAATCTCCTGGCGGCGCCAGCGATTAACCAGCAGCCCATTGGCAATCGCCGCGAGAAACGCCATGGGCTGACGCAGCTCGCGTACCTGCTGAGGGGCACGCAGCACGCGGATGAACGTGTCGTGGGCCAGATCCTCGGCATCGGCACGGTGTCCCAACCGCCGGTTCAGCCAGCCCTGTAGCCAGCCGTGATGATTCTCGTACAACTGTTCGACGGACGATGTTGGGCTGGCATCCTGCATGTGAGGCTCGCACTACGTGAATGATAACGCTTCTCATCTTATTGGTCGGGCGGATGGTTGTACAGTGTTTACACATGTTTGATGCGGTGGAATTCTCGGCCAATATTCCTGAAGGCCCTTGAATTACCCTGACCGGGTTTATTCGCACCCGAGAATGTTTGCCTCCCGCTCTATCGGTCGCTGAAAATGTTCGCTCCCGGCCGATGGCGGCCTTCAAAAATAATGCACTTGCGCCGAAAACAGCCTCCCATCACTGATGAAACCGCTGCCCCAACGCATCCAACCGCACCGCAATCGGCGGCAATTGCTCGCTGCTCCTGGCCAACATCTCCACATCCTGCGCCGTGCTCTGCGCAATGCTCTGTACCGACTGCAAGCGCCCGACAATCTCCAGATTCGCTGAGGTCTGTTCCCGTGTGGTGGTGACAATCCGCCCATTCAGCGCGTCGATCTGGGTAATGTCATTGCCCACTGCCCGCAGCATTTCCACCGCGAGTTGGCTGTCCTCCACACACCGTTCCACGCCCTGGCGGCTGTCGTGCATGGCTTCTACGGCCTGGCGGCTGCCTTGTTGCAGGCCTTCGATGATGGTTTTGATTTCTTGGGTGGAGACGGCGGTGCGTTGCGCCAGGTTGCGTACTTCATCGGCGACGACGGCGAAGCCGCGGCCTTGTTCGCCGGCGCGGGCGGCTTCGATGGCGGCGTTGAGGGCGAGGAGGTTGGTCTGGTTGGCGATGCTGCTGATGACTTCGAGTACCGAGCCGATTTGTTCGGCCTGTACGGCCAGGCCTTGGACGGTCTGGTTGGTGCCTTCCAGGCGCGTGGCCAGTTGGGCGATTTCGTGTTGGGCGCGGCCGACGCTTTCCTGGCCGCGCAGGATTTGCTGGCTGGCGACGCCGGCGTGTTCAACCGCTTCTTCGACGTGCACCGTAATGTGGCCCATGGCGTCTTCCATGCGCTGCATGGAGTCGGTCATTTGCGCGATTTCGGCCAGTTGATGGCGAGCGCCTTTTTCCAGGGTGCCGCTGGCGTGGGCCAGTTCCTGGCCGAGTTGGCCGAGGCCATGGGAGTCGCGGGCGACGCCGTCGATAAGGTGGGTGATTTGTTGCAGGAAATGGTCGAAGCGCTTGCTGAGGGAGACGTGCACCTTGCCTTCACCTTTGGCGCTTTCCACGGTGAATTGGGTGGTGGCGGCGAGCATTTTTTCCAGCATTTCCTGGCTCTCCACCGCTTCTGCCTGGCTGTGCACGGCGAGGTAGAGCAGGGCGACGGTTTCCATCACCACGTAGAAGGCATGCACAAATACCATGGTCCAGCCGCCGTGGTGTTCCATCACGAACACCGGGAAACCTTGATGTTGCAAGGCATGAAACACCACATGGTGTACGGCAATCGTCAGTGCGGCCACCAGGATCGGCAACCAGTCTCGGTAGAACGTCAGCACCGCCAGCAGCGCGAAAATCCCGAAGTGCGCTTCGATTACGCCCTGGGCCTGGTTGATGTGCAGCGCCGCCATGACCATCAAGCCCGCGCCCAGTGCGCAACGCATCACCCGAGTGCCGCCGATGGCGCGATAGAGCGCGGTGAGTACCACGCTGGTGCCACCACCGACGACAATCGCCTGGATCAGGGTGTCGTGCCAGAAGGCCAGGCCTATCGAGAACAGCGTCATCAGCCAGATCAAGGCCAGCATGATGCGGTCGGCTTTACGGTAATGCTCCAAAAAACGGGCGCTTGCGGGCATTCACTCTTACTCCATGTGGTCTGGCCAGGATCAAAGCATGCGGCGTGCCACTATGGCCCGCTGGTTAAAGGCAAAGCAGGTATCAGGCATTTTTTGCAGGTGCAGGGAAACCAACAAGCTTATCGGCATGGAGGGAGGGGACTTTAAGCGCGAACGCGTTCAGAGGGGGCAGACGACATTCCTGGTGGCAAGCGGGGGGTAATGTGGGAGGGGGCTTGCTCCCGATAACGGTGGGTCAGTCAATGATGCTGTGACTGTGCTACCGCTATCGGGAGCAAGCCCCCTCCCACATTAGGACCCTCGTTCACCACGGGGAAATAGTTCGCTGAGCGGCCGCCCGAGCGGGCTGGCGCCAGGTGGATCAGAAGCTGTACTTGGCCGTCAGCATCATGTTGCGTGGAGTGCCGTAGGTATCACCGCCGTAGCTCACGGAGTTGGCGATGGCTGAGTAATAGCGGCGGTCGAAGATGTTGTTGGCGTTGAGTTGCAGGTCGAGGTGGTCGTTGACCTTGTAGCCGGCCATCAGGTCGGTGACGGCGTAGGCGCCTTGCTGGAGGCGGTAGGTGCTGCCATCCGCCAGTTTGACATCGTTGTACATGCGGCTCTGCCAGGAGATGTTGCCACCCACGCGCAGTTTCTTCAGCGGGCCCTGGAAGTTGTAGCGGGTGGTCAGCTTGAACAGGTGCTCCGGGGTGTCGGTGTCGTACTGTTTGTTGACCTTTTGTGGGTTGGCGTCGTCCTTGAGGGTGTGGGTGCGGGCGTAGGTGTAGCCACCGCCGACCTGCCAGTTCTCGGTCAGCGCGCCTTGCAGTTCGAAATCGATACCTTGGCTGCGAATTTCGCCGGAGGCGTCATAGCAGGCCGACTGTGGGCAGTTTTGCACGTACACCTGCGTGGCGCGGTTTTCCTGGTCGACACGGAATAAGGCCACACTCGCATTCAGCGTGCTGTCCAGGTATTCACCCTTGATACCCACCTCGTAGTTTTTGCCGACAATCGGCTTGACCGGGGTACCGGAGGTGTCCTTGTAGCTCTGCGGCGTGAAGATGTCGCTGTAGCTGACGTAGACCGAGTGATGGTCGTCCAGCTCGTAGATCAGCCCCGCATAGCGCGTGAGGTTGCGGGTGACCTTGTAGTCGCCGTCGTTGCTGCCATGGGCATCGTAGTCATACCAATCCAGGCGCGCGCCGAGGATCAGCTTCAGTGGGTCGGCCAGGCTCAGGCGTGAGGTCAGGTAGAAACCATCCTGGGTGGTGACTTCGCGGGTATCGGAGGTATGCACGAAGTCCGGTTTGCCCGCCGTCAACGGCCAGTTGGTGTTATAGGGGCTGTAGTCGTGGCTGGTCATGTCGTAGATCCGCCGACTGGCACCCACCACCAGTTCATGGGTCCGTCCGAACGCCTGGAATGGGCCGCTGGCAAAGGCATCCACGCCGGCCTGGTTTTCGTCGTAGGCGGCCTGGTAGACCGTACGCGCCAGGGTGTTGTTGACCCAGCGCGACTGGTAGGAACCGGAGAACAACGCGTTCTGTTCGGCGTAGTTGGCGTTGACCTGGAGTGTCCAGTCGTTGGCCAGGCGCTGGCGCAGTTCGGCGAAGACGGTGTTGACTTCCTGGTCCTTGTTTTCCCAGTCGGTGCCGGGATTGTAGGCGCGCGGCAGGTCGAGGTGATGGCCGTCCTGGCCGATCATCGACGAGCCCCAGAAGTAGTTGGTCTTGTCCTTCTGGTTTGAGTAGCCGAGGGTCAGGCTGGTGTCTTCACTCAGGTCGGCTTCGGTGACGGCGTAGAACAGGCCGTGATACTCCTCGGCATGGTCGATGAAGCTGTTGGCGTCGCGGTAAGAGGTGACCACCCGGCCGCGCCAGGTGCCGCTGTCATTGAGCGGGCTGGAGGCGTCGAGCTCGCCACGGTAGTCATCCCAGCTGCCGGCGGCGCCGGTGAGGGTGACTTTCTGCTCGTCCAGCGGCCGTTTGCGGATCATGTTGATGGCCGCCGAAGGGTTGCCCGCACCGGTCACCAGGCCGGTAGCGCCGCGTACCACCTCGACGCGATCGAACATCGCCAGGTTCGGCTGGGCGCCAACCGTCGCCCCGTTGTAGCCGCTGGGGATGCCGTCATACATCAGGTTGTCGATGTCGAAACCGCGTGCGGTATAGGACTGCCGGCCAGGGCCGCTGGAGAAGTTCAGGAACAGGCCGGGCGTGGCGTTGACCACGTCGTTGATGCTGGTCATCGCCTGGTCATCCATGCGTTGACGGGTAATGACGGTGACGGCCTGTGGGGTTTCCCGCAGGGTGAGGGGCAGTTTGGTTGCGGTGTTCATCGCACCGGTGGTGTAGGACTGTGTGCCCTCGGTGGTTTCGCCCAACTGCTGCTCGCCGGATATCTGGGTAGCGCCCAGTTCCAGCGTGGCTGCCGGCGTTTCAGTGTCGGCAGCAAAGGCCGCGTGCGAGGTGGCAAGACACACCGCCAAAGCGATCAGACTGGGTGTAAAACCTTTACCGCCGTGTTGTTGCACTGACATGGAACGGACTCTCCCTTAAGTACCGTCCCTGGCGAATAATAAATCTGTTGATAATTATTCGCATTAGTTTGGCAGATTAAATCTGTGGGAAAAAGCCTTTGGGGAGAATTGGTTAACGAATTTTTCACATTTCACGCGCGCTCAATCGCGTGTTGGAATCGCCACCCGGCTCGTCGCCTTTACCTCCCGCAACGCCAGGCTCGACTGGATCGACGCAATCCCCAACTGCCGCCGCAGCACGCTCTCCACAAACTCGCTGTAGCTGTCCAGATCCTCCGCCAACACCTGCAACAGGTAATCCGCATCGCCGGTGATCTTGTGGCACGACAGCACCTGAGGCAGCTCTTTGACCACCGCTTCAAACGCATCCGGCGCATGGTCGGTGTGGATCGCAAAACGCACATGCACAAACGCCATGATGTCCAGGCCGAGCAGCTTGCGATCGAGGTTGGCCTGGTAGTCCTTGATCACGCCTTCTTCTTCCAGGCGTTTGCGTCGCCGCCAGCAGGGCGTGAGGCTCAGGGACAGACGCTCGCTCAGTTGTGCGTTGGAAATACTCGCGTCTTCCTGCAGCAGGGCGAGGATGGCGAGATCGGTGTCGTCAAGAACGACCTGTTTGGTTTTATTTTTCATATTTGGCTGTCACTGGGGTAAAAACACCCGATAAAGCTACCAGCACCAGAAGTAAAAGCAAAGAAAGCCCGGCGCTGCCAGAACAAAATAGACCCTGTCTTTTACTGGCGGATGTATCCAAATGCTGACTGTTTTTAGTGATGACCACCGTTTGCACCACGGCACCGAACTCAAGGACGGTGTGCTCAAGCCCTCATTCGAACAACCCAGCCGCGCCGACACCGTGCGTGACCGCGTCCGGCACGTTGGGCTGGGCGATATCATCGTACCGCGCAGTTTTGAGCGTGCCTGTTACGTCAACGCCCACAGCGAACGCTACGTCAGCTTCCTCGAAACCGCCTGGGCCGAATGGACCGCCATCGGCCGCAGCCATGACGCGCTGCCGCTGGTATGGCCGGTGCGCGACCTGGCCAATCAACAGGTACCGGACTTCATCGACGGCAAGCTGGGCTTCTTCGCCATGGACGCCGGCTCGCCCATCACGGCCACCACCTGGCACGCCGTCAAGACCAGCGCCGATATTGCGCTCACCGGCCTGGCGCTGATCGACGAAGGCCATAACAGCGCCTTCGCCCTGTGCCGCCCACCGGGGCACCATGCGGCCCGCGAATACATGGGCGGTTATTGCTACCTCAACAATGCCGCGATTGCCGCCCAACAGGCGATCACCCAAGGCGCCAAGCGCGTCGCGGTACTGGATGTGGATTTCCACCACGGTAACGGTACGCAGAATATTTTCTACGACCGCCCGGATGTGCTGTTCATCTCCCTGCACGGTGAGCCTGCGGTGTCCTATCCGTATTTCTCCGGTGCCAGCAGCGAGCGCGGCTCAGGTGCGGGGGAGGGCTTCAACCTGAATTACCCCTTGCCGAAAAACACCACATGGGGCCAGTACAAAACCGCGCTGACCCACGCCTGCCAGCAACTCAAACACTTCGCCCCCGAGGTGCTGGTGATCTCCCTCGGCGTCGACACCTTCAAGGACGACCCCATCAGCCACTTTCTGCTCGACAGCCAGGACTTCCTCAGCATGGGCGAACTCATCGCCAGCGTGGGCGTACCGACGCTGTTCGTGATGGAAGGCGGCTACATGGTCGATGAGATCGGCATCAACGCCGTCAACGTGCTGCACGGCTTCGAAAGCAAGACTGCCTGACCCAATAACAACACACGCTCGATTCTTTTTTTCTGCCAAAACTCAAAAACATAACAAGAGGTTTTGTGATGAAAACAACCACGTCCGGGCTTTATGAAAAGCCTGCATTGCAACGCACCCTGAGCAACCGCCACATCCAGCTGATGGCCATGGGCGGTGCGATCGGCACCGGCCTGTTCATGGGCTCCGGCAAGATCATCGCGTTGTCTGGCACCTCGATCATCCTGATCTACATGATCATCGGGCTGTTCGTGTACTTCGTGATGCGCGCCATGGGTGAGCTGCTGCTGTCCAACCTCAACTTCAAGAGCTTCGCCGACTTTGCCGGCGCCTACCTGGGTCCGCGTGCGGCGTTCTTTCTCGGCTGGTCGTACTGGCTGAGCTGGAGCGTGGCGGTGGTGGGGGATGCGGTGGTGGTCGGCGGGTTTTTCCAGTACTGGTTCCCGCATGTGCCGGCATGGATGCCAGCGGTGGGTATGCTGCTGACGCTGTTCGCATTGAACGTGCTGACGGTGAAGCTGTTCGGCGAAGTGGAGTTCTGGTTCGCGATCATCAAGATCATCGCGGTGGTGACCCTGATCGGTGTGAGTGTGGTGCTGATTGCCAGCTCGTTTGTCTCGCCCACCGGGGTCACGGCGTCCTTGAGCCACTTGCTGGATAAACAGGCGGCGTTTCCCAATGGCCTGTTCGGGTTTTTCGCCGGCTTCCAGATGGCGATCTTTTCCTTTGCCGGCACCGAACTGATCGGCACCGCAGCGGCTGAAACCCGTGCGCCAGAGAAGACCTTGCCCAAGGCGATCAACTCGATTCCGCTGCGGATCATCCTGTTTTACGTGCTGGCCCTGGCGTGCATCATCGCGGTGACGTCGTGGCAACAGGTGTCGCCGACTAAAAGTCCGTTCGTTGAGTTGTTCCTGGTCGCAGGCTTTCCGGCCGCGGCGGGGATCGTCAATTTCGTGGTGCTGACCTCGGCGGCATCGTCGGCCAACAGTGGGGTGTTTTCCGCCAGCCGCATGTTGTTCGGCCTGGCTGACCTGGGGGACGCGCCAGGTATCTTTGGGCGATTGTCGAAAAGCAGCGTGCCGTTTATAAGCCTGGCGTTTACCACCCTGTTGATGCTGCTGGGCCTGGTGTTGCTGTTTGTGGTGCCGGAGGTGATGACCGCCTTCACGATTGTGTCGACGGTGTCGGCGATCCTGGTGATTTTCACCTGGTCGACCATCCTCGCGTCCTACATCGCCTACCGTAAAAAGCGCCCGGACCTGCACGCCAAATCCCTCTACAAGATGCCCGGCGGTGTGCCGATGGCGTGGTTTTCCCTGGCGTTCCTGCTCTTCGTGTTGGGCCTGCTGGCGTTGCGGCCGGATACACGCCTGGCGCTGTGCGTGATGCCGGCCTGGTTTATCTGGCTGGGCATTGCCTTTCAGTTTTCACGCTTCAAGGCGGCCAGCGTGGTCAATGCCAGTCATAGGTGATTCACGGGTCCCTTAGAACTCCATTCTCAAACCGACCGTGCCCTGGCGGCCGTTGAAGGTGTTGCTGTCGAGGTTGCGGTTGTAGCCCACCTCGCCGTACAGGCTGATGTCCTTGGCCACCTTCAACGTGGCGCCGATATTCAGGTCCAGGGTGGTGGACTTCTGCTCGGTGTCGATCGCTGTCACCTCGTTGAAGGTGACGGTGTTCTGCCCGGCGCTGGTGTGCCAGACATTCGCCCGTACGTAGGGTTGCAGCGGCATGCTGCGGACCTGGTAGTCGCCGCGCAGGCGCACGCCCAGGCGGCTGGTGACCTGGGTGTCGGCGTCATAGGAAACGTCGGAGATCCCGTCGTTTTGCTTATCCAGCTTGGTCTTGCCGACGATCAGTTGCGCCTGGGGTTCAACCACCCAGTTACCCACCCACGCAAACGGCCAGCCGACCTCGGCAGATGCTGTGACGTTGTGCCCGTGGGTGTTCATCTTCACGCCGCGATCGGACTCATTGTTGCCGTCGAAGCGGGTGCCCATCAGCACCAGGTCGAGGTAGGCCTGGTTGGCGCCGATCAGCGTCCAGTAAACCCCCACGCTGTCCCCGCGCAGGGTGGTCTTGCCGGCGTCCTTGTCCTGCCAGCCACCGTTGAAGCCTTTGATGCTGCCTTTGAGGGTGCTGTGGCCGACAAAGAACCCGCTGCGTTGGGTCAGGCCATTGTCGTGGGTGCTGGCGTACACGTCGCTGCCCACCTGGAAGCCGGTCACCGAGCTATTGATCGATGGGCTGACGGTCCCCGCGAAGCCCTGGCGAGTGCTGTTGCCATAGAACCGCCCCCAACCGGACGTGAATGCACCGCTGTGCAGTTGCTGGCTCTGGTCGCCCATGCGTTGGTGAAAGGTGCCGAGCATGCCTTGCACCAATTGCTGGGCGGCGGGAAACAGCGCGGCGTAGATCGGCACCTCCGGACGGTAAATGGGAATCGGCTTAAGCCCGGGGTTGGTCGGCAGCGGCGGGTCACCCGGAACGGGGGTGGGTAACGGCACGATGATCACCGGGTCCGGTGGCACCACCGGGACTGTCGAGCGCAGGTAGTAGTTTTCTGCGGTACCGGCCGTCACGCCGCCCTTGAACAGGTAGTAGTCGAACGCGCCGGCAGACACCGGACGACCGAGCGTAAAGGCGCTGCCGCTGCTGGTGGCACCGTTGAGGGCCTGCACCACCTGGATCCCGTCTTGCAGGGTCGCCGCGCCGGCACCGCCCAGGTTGGTGACGTTGATTGCCGTGGTGCCGCTGAGGGTGCCTTGATTGATCACCAGTTTGTCACTGGGCGAGCCGTCGGCGCCGAGGACACTTTGCAGCGCGAGCTGGCCACCGGTGCCGCTGTAGTTGCCATTGACCGTCAGGGTGTCGGTGGCGCTGGAACTGCCGGTGGTCATGTCGATCAGGCCTAAGTTGTTCAACGTCGTCAGTTGGCCGGCGGTAAAAGGGCTGATCACGCCCGTGCTAACCAGCAACGCACTGCTGCCATGGATGTTCAACGTGCCGGTACCGGTGCCGGTGTCACCCAGGGTCAATGTGCCGCCAAGGGTCAATTGCGAGCCGTTATCCAGGTTCACGTTTTCCCAGTTCTGATACCGCGTCGGCGTGCTGACCTGTGAGTTATCGAACGTCAAGGTATCGACCCCTAGGCCACCGTCCACCACTGGGGTGGGTGCCACAATAGCTTCCGTCAGGTTCTGCAGCAGGCCGGTATCGTTATCGCCGCCCAGCAACACCGCCGAGTTGATCCGACCCGCACCGATCCAACTGAAGGCGTCGTTGCCGAAGCTGGCAAGAATTTGCCCATTCACCGTACCGCCGGTGATGGTAATGATGTCTACGCCACCACTGGTACTGATATTGCCACCTATGTAGCTGGTGCCCGAGACCAGGATGGTGTCGTTGCCAAAGCCAGTCACCAGGTTGCCGACGATGGTTCCCCCGCGCATATCAAATACGTTGTCGTCGAGTTTCATGTCGACACGACCGATGCTGCCGCCGGTCATCAGCGCGAAATCGCCATCCTCAAAGGCCCCCGTGATGATGCCCGCGCTCATGGTGAAGTGATCAATGCCATCGCCCTGGAACAGTGCAGTGGTCATGCCGCCGCTCATGGAAAACGTGTCGGCACCGTTGCCCTGACTGATGCTACCGACTTGTCCTCCGCTGATTTGCACAATGTCGTTACCCGCGCCTTGCAAAACCGAGCTGTTGACGCGGCCTTGGAACAGCCGAAAGATATTCGCGCCATCCCCCATGCTGACACCGCTGGGGCCGATCTCTGCGTCAGGTGCATTGAGCTCGATCAAGTCATTGCCAGCGCCGTAGGCCACACCCATCACGCTGCCGTTGCCTGACGGAAAAATCAGGCTGTTGTTTCCTTGCATGTCAACGAGATTGCCGCCCGCGCCACTGGTGCAGTTGATCACGTCATCGCCCGCCGTGATCGTAAAGGCGCAGGCCTGTGCACGGTCAGGAGCGATTGCCAGCCATGAGAGCGTGGCAATCGCTACGCTCAGGCACGCTAAGGGGGAAAGGGGTTTGCTCATGATCCATCCTCGCTCAAGGCGGCCTATCTCCACGGTGCCTGGTGACAGGCACGGTTAAAGACCATGACAACGAAGAACGCGATACGGATCAGGGACGACGGGTTACCTGAATCTGAAAACACCGGCCAATGCAAAGGGTTGGCATAGCTTTCTCGACTGCACCTGAAGCTGTGCAGTACTTTTTGCACCATAGCCACACATCCTGTCGGCCGCCACTGTCAGAAATAACAGGTACAGACGAGTGGGGGACTAGGTAAACACGATCTCGTAAGGCTCGCGCATCCGCTCCAGCAGCACCTGGGCCAATATCGGCGCGAGGCCGATCTGCGGATCGCCCGCCAACTGACTGGCATACGCATGGGCGGCGTGAAGCTTGCGGGCCACGGTCCAGGTGTCCAGGCGCACCTTGCGCGCCCGTTGCCAGGGGATCATCGCCCCCTCGCGGGCGGGGCAGTGCCATGCCCAGATCGGCAGTTCATAGAGTTTCGCACCCACCAGGCTGCAAGCCTTGGCGCTGGCACGGCCGACGGCATCATGGTCGTCATTGCCGTCGTTGCGCCACGTTGAGAACACCACATCGCCCGGTTGCAGGTAGCGCGCGATAAATTGGCTCAGTTGCGATTCCCGAGAGGCGAGGGCGTTGTCGCAAAAACCGCCGCGAATCCATTTCAGGCTGTGCAACGGCATGCCCAGGCGGCGCAGTGCCTCGGCGCTTTCCTGGGGCCGCACCACACTCAGGCGGCTCGCCGGCCATACGTGGGAGCCCGGGTGGCTGGCGCTGCCGTCGGTGATGGAGATCAGTTGCAGGGGGTGTTCCAGCGTGCTGAGCAATTGCAGTAAACCACCGCAGGCCAAGACTTCGTCGCCGGGATGGGGCGCGATGATCACCACGCGCGCGCCGGGCGGCACCAGTGCGGCGGTAGAAATGGGGGGGATTTGCGCCAACTGCGGCGCGCTGTTCCAGATTTGCGCAGGGCCGCGACGGCCTTCACTCAGGGAGGCAGGCTTCATGGGAGTTACATCCTTGTCGATTGATGCTGGGTCGTGCCCGGTTTACGGGACGACTCTATTTATTCACCACAGACTCCGCCGTGGTGCGTGCGTGGCCATTCAATCCTGAATTGCCAGCAAGGCGTCATCAGCATAGACAAGGATTGGTCTTTTTTACATTCTGTAATGCCGTTTTTTTCAGGAAGCGCACATCAGGCTTTTCAAATAATCGCCGAAACCGCCTTGGGCGCGGGCCTCCAGGCGTGCGCTGGTAATAACTTGCGGGGCGTGGCTCCAGGCGATGGACGCACCGCAGCGCTCGAGGTCGCGCACCAGTTGCACATCTTCATGGCAGGCCAGCGGTTCGAAGCCACCGGCACGCACATACGCACCGGCACTGATGCCCAGGTTGGCACCGTGGATATGGCGGTGACCATCGCGGGCCTGGTACGCCTGCTGGTAACGGATCTGCGCCGCCGGGTCGAACCCTTCGCTCCAGGCGTCGACGGTCACCGTGCCGCACACCGCATCGGCGCCCAGTGCCAATTGCGCCACCAGCCAATCGGGAGCGACACGGCTGTCGGCGTCGGTGCACGAGATCCAGCGTGCGCCCTGATTGAGCAGGTGCCGCGCGCCCACCCCGCGCACATGGCCCACATTGCGCGCCTGCACGTCCAGGCGCTGCACCGGGAAGCCTTCGGCAATCGTCGCACTGGCATCGCTGCAGCTGTCGAGCAGCACCAGGATATTCACCGCTTCGCCCAGCAAGCCTGGGTGGCTGGCGGCGACCAATGCTGCCTCCAGGCATTCGCCGAGTAAGGCCTCTTCGTTGTGTACCGGAATCAGCACGCCGATCATCGCAGGCCCTCGTGGGTGGCAACCGAAGTGCCGTCGCGGCTCCACAGGTCGAGTAGAAAGTCGTGTTCGTGGTGCGACGCGATCAGGGGCATCGCCAGCCGCTCATGCAGCAGGGCATGCACCTGCTCGGCGGTTTGCGGGCAACCGTCGATAGCGGGGCGCCAGTGACAGGCCAGTATCTGGCCGTTGGCAGTCAGGCTGGCGAGGGCGCGGTCGATCAAGCGGCACAGGTCATCGTGGTCCAGGTAGTAGCACAGCTCGCTCAATACGATCAGCTCGAACTCTTCGGTCGGCCATTGCCCAGGCAGGCGGCTCTGCTGCACCTGGGCATGGGCGAAGCCCAGTAAGCGGCCACGCGCCAGGCTGACGGCGGCCGAGGCGGTGTCGCAACACAGCAGGCGATCGCAGCGTGGCGCCAGTTCGGCACTCAGTTCGCCATTGGCACAACCGGGTTCGAACACCGAGGCATAGCGTGGCCGAGTCAGCAGCGCCAGGGTCAGCGCACGTTTGCGTCGTTCGTACCAGCGTTGGCGAAAGGCCCAGGGGTCATCGTTACCGGCAAACAGTTGATCGAAATACGGCGTCGCCACACTCATACAAATACCACTTCAAAAGGTTGTAGCAGACGCTCCACCACATAGGGCGCCAGCACCGGCGGCAGGCCGATGTGCGTATCACCCTCCAGTTGACTGGCGAACGCATGGATGGCGTGGCGCTTGCGCGCGACGGCTTCGCAGCTCAGCGGGATTTTGCGTGCACGGTGCCACGGTACCAGGCTGTTCTCGGGAGACGCCCAGTGCCAGGTCCACACCGGCAGTTCATACAGCCTTGCACCCACCGCGTGTGCCGCCTTGGCGCTGGCGCGGCCAACGGCCTCGTGGTCGCAATGGCCGTCTTCGCGCCAGGTGGTAAACACCGCATCCGTGGGCTTGAGATGGCGTTGGATAAAGGCACTGAGCTGGTCTTCGCGCGCTGCCACCTGGCTGTCGGTGAAGCCGGCCCGCAGCCATTTCAGGCTGTGCAACGGCACACCCAGGCGATGCAGGGCCTGTGCCGATTCCTGCGGGCGCACCACGCTCAAACGCTCCACCGACCACTGTGTGGAGCCGGGGTGGCTGGCGCTGCCATCGGTCACCGAAATCAATAGCATCGGCCGGCCCAGCTCAGCCAGGCCTTGCAGCAGTCCGCCACAGCCCAGCACTTCGTCATCCGGGTGCGGAGCGATGATCACGGCGCGAAAGCCTTCGGGCACCAACTCGGCGACGCTGATCTGTGGCAGTCCGGCCATCAGCGCCGAGTCCTGCCAGCGCTGTAGGGGCGTGCCCTGGCCCACGATCGGGTTGGGTTTCATAACTGCCACCTCCCGGTGGGTTCACCGGCGACCAGCTCGCCCAGGCCGGCGAGGTCGCGTTCGGCATGGCTTTGGCGGACATACACCGGCAGGTCCGCCATCAACTGGGCGAAGTGCGGATCCTTGCAGTACGGTCCCGCCCCCACGGCGCGGCCGACATGGCGCATGACCTGCTCGACAGTGTCCTCGATACAGGCGCGCGTCTGCTGCGCCAGTTGCCGGGCGTCAGCCTTGGGCTCGCGGTCGATCTGTTCGGCGCTGGCCCGCAGCACACAGGCGGCGCTGTTAAGGGCGCTGTCGACGGCGCCCAGGTGGGCGAGGACATGGGGCTCCGGGCGCTTGCTGCACTGGTCGCGCAGTACCTCTGCCAGGCGTTGCGCGGCACCGTACCAGCAGGCGGCAATGCCGATGCCGCCTTGCCAGAATCCGGGGCGCGCGAGGTAGTCGCCGGGGCCGCCCACGGCAATGCCATGGGCGCCATCAAAGATGACCTCGACGCTGCCGGTGGCGGCCATGCCCACGGCATTCCAACCTTCATTGGTGACCGTAATGCCCGGCTGATCCATCTGCACCGCCACCAACTGCTGGTGACCGTCTTCATCCCAGGCCGTCAACAGCCCATGGCTGACCACGGCGGCGCCGGAACACCAGGCTTTACGCCCGTGCAGAAGGTGGCGATGGCCCTCGCGACGGACGTGCACCTTGGCACTCGGCGGTTCCGCCGCCCACATGCCCCACAGGCTGCCCAAGGGCGGCAGCGGACAGTCGAGTTCGGCAATGATCGCCAGCGCGTCGGTGTGACCTTCGAATAACTTGCACAAGCGCAGGTCATGGCCTGCCACCTGTGCCAGGCGGCTGAACCGCGCCAGTGTTGCGCCGCTGCCCGGCAGCGGCAACTGGTCCAGCCCTTCCTCCTGAAGTGCCCTCAGGGCCTTGGCCAGGTCATGCGTGTCCGCATAGCCTGGGAAGCCTTGAAGGAATCCATGCAGTGCCATGTCACACCTCGTCGTCACGCTGCAGTTCGAACAGTAGCAGCGAACGGCCCGTCACGGCGTACTCGTGGTCGAACTCAAAGCGCTCCTGGCCGCGTACTGCCGGTTCATTGGTGTCGAGCATGCAGGTCCAGAACTCACCCTGCGGTACCGGCGGCAGGCGGAAATTGACCATGTCATGGTGGGCGTTCACCACCAGCAGCAGGGTGGCGTCGGCGCCGGCGCGGCGAATCCCGGTTTCCTGCGCGCGGCCATCCATCAGCATGCCCAGGCAGCGGCCATGGCTGTCTTCCCACTGTTCGGTGGTCATCTCGTTGCCGTCCGGCGACAACCAGGTGACGTCTTTCACGCCGATATCTTCGTTGTAATCGCCCACCAGGAAGCGACCACGGCGCAGGATCGGGTAGGCCAGGCGTAGCTTGATCAAGCGCTTGACGAACTTGAGCAGCGCCTTGCCGTCTTCGTCCAGATCCCAGTTGACCCAGCCGATCTCACTGTCCTGGCAATAGGCATTGTTGTTGCCGTGCTGGGTACGCGCGAACTCATCACCGGCGACGATCATCGGTGTGCCTTGGGCCAGCAGCAGCGTGGCGAAGAAGTTGCGCATCTGGCGCAGGCGCAGGGCGTTGATTTCCGGGTCGTCGGTGGGGCCTTCGACGCCGTGGTTCCACGACAGGTTGTTGTTGCTGCCGTCCTGGTTGTTCTCGTCGTTGGCTTCGTTGTGCTTGTCGTTGTACGACACCAGGTCGTGTAGGGTGAAACCGTCGTGGGCGGTGATGAAGTTCACCGAGCTGTACGGACGGCGGCCGCGATGGTTGAACATCTCGCCCGAGGCCGTCATGCGCCCGGCGAAGTCTGCCAGTTGGCCGTCATCGCCTTTCCAGAAGGCACGTACGGTGTCGCGGAAGCGGTCGTTCCATTCAACCCAGCCCGGTGGGAAATTGCCGACTTGATAGCCGCCGGGGCCGCAGTCCCAGGGTTCGGCGATCAACTTCAGCTGGCGCAGCACCGGGTCCTGGCGGCAGGCCACGAGGAAGCTGTGGCGCTCATCGAAGCCATCGCGGTAGCGGCCGAGGATGGTCGCCAGGTCGAAGCGGAAGCCATCGACATGCATCTCGTTGGCCCAGTAACGCAAGGAGTCGGTGACCATTTGCAGCACGCACGGGTGGCTCAGGTCCAGGGTATTACCGGTGCCCGAATCGTTGATATAGAAGCGCTTGTCATCGGGCATCAGCCGGTAGTACGAGGCGTTGTCGATGCCGCGCATGGACAGGGTCGGGCCGCGCTCGTTGCCTTCGGCGGTGTGGTTGTAGACCACGTCGAGGATCACTTCCAGCTTCTGCTCGTGCAGGTGCGCAACCATCTCCTTGAACTCGGCGATCTTACCGCTGGCCAGGTAGCGCGGGTCGGGGGCGAAGAACGCAATGCTGTTGTAGCCCCAATAGTTGGTCATGCCTTTTTCCAGCAGGTGCTGGTCGTTGACGAAGGCATGCACCGGCAGCAGTTCCACCGAAGAGATGCCCAACTGGCGGATGTGCTTGAGCACGTCATCTTCCATCAAGCCGGCACAGGTGCCGCGCACCTCTTCGCCGACCGAAGGGTGGCGCATGCTGATGCCGCGCAGGTGGGTTTCGTAGATGATCGTACGGTCCCACGGCACCCGCACCGGCTGGTCGTTACCCCAGGTGTGCGCCGGGTCGATGACCTTGCACTTGGGCACGAAGGGCGCGCTGTCGCGCTCGTCGAAACTGAGGTCGTCATCCGGGTGGCCGATGGTGTAGCCAAACAGCGCTTCGGACCATTTGAGTTCGCCGACCAACTGTTTGGCGTAGGGGTCGATCAGCAGTTTGTTGTGGTTGAAGCGATGACCATTGGCCGGGTCGTAAGGCCCGTACACACGGTAGCCGTAGATCAGCCCAGGGTGGGCGTCGGGCAAGTAACCGTGGAAGGTTTCGTCGGTGTACTCGGGCAGTTCGATGCGCTCCAGCTCGATTTCGCCGGTGTCATCGAACAGGCACAATTCGACTTTCTCGGCGTTGGCCGAGAACAGCGCAAAGTTGACACCCAGGCCATCCCAGGTTGCGCCGAGGGGGAAGGGCAAACCTTCACGAATCCGCGACGGCTCGTTACCCGGCGTCGATGGGGTCTTATGGGGTTTGCTCATTGAGTTGCTCCTGCAAGGCTATTTTTTCGGGCCGAACGCGGCCCTGCTGACGAGTTTTCAGCGAATGATAAGAAGAGTGAAATCACCTTTTGCCGACAGCGCCGGCAAAAGGTTCGTGGCGCCGTGCGCGTTAAGCCTTGGGCTTCTTCGGCGCTGGCGGCTTCTTGGCCGCCGGGGGCGCCGGTTTGCTCGCGCTTGGGGCTGGTGGCTTGGCCTTTGCCGCAGGCTTGGGGGCGGTCTTGGGCTTGGCGGCCGGTTTTGGCTTGCTCGGCGTCAGCGCTTCGGCTTCGGCCAGCTTTCGCGCCATCTCCCAGTGGCGCGCGTCCTCCCCGTGGGGCTTGCCTTCAGACTCCCAGATCTGATGCGCTAATTCGCGTATGCGTTTGTCTTCAGTACTCATCACAATGCTCCTCACAGAAAATTTTCAGCTTTCTTGATCATCAGGATTGATAAAGACATTGACCGGGAAATCCCCCAGGGCAGTGCTGATCAACAGCTCCTTGTCTGGTGTGACTGCGCCTGTGTGAAAAAGTCCCTTCCAGTTTTGCGTTGTCGCGGCGAACGGTAATTTCACCCGGGTATCGCCCCAAACCTGCGCATTGATCTGGGGATGCACACCGTTTTCAAGCAGGTGATGGGACCAACGTGGCACCACCACCAGCAGGCGTTTGCCCTGGTGTTCACGGCAGAACGCGACCACCCGCTCGGCGTGTTGGCCGACCACTTGCAGCGGTGTATAGCTGCCGCTGCGGAACACGTCCGGATGGGCCTTGCGCAAGGCCAGTACCTGGGCAATCAACGCTTGTTTGATACGCCCGTCACGCCAGTTGAACAACAGCTCGCCGATGTCCGGCGGGGTGTCGAGTGCCTGTTGGCGCGCGGTGAAATCCACCGGGCGTCGGTTGTCCGGATCCACCAGGCTGAAGTCCCAGAACTCATCGCCCTGGTACAGGTCCGGCACACCCGGCACGGTAATGCGAAGCAAGGTTTGCGCCAGCCCGTTGAGCGCGCCGGCGGGGGCGATGGCTTGGGCGGCGCTGCCGATGGCGTGGCGTAATGGGCGTCCTTCATCACTGAGCAACAGGCGTGACAGAAAGGCTTCGACGCCTTGTTCATAGGCCTCGTTGGGCGCGCTCCAACTGCTCTGCAACTTGGCTTCGCGCAGGGCTTTTTGTTGCCACTGCCACAGGCGCTGGTGATAGCCCTCGAAGTCTTCGGCCTGGTCCAGTGGCCAACTGCCCAGCAACACCTGATACAGGATCAGCTCATCGCCGGCCGAGGGGGTGGCGGCATCGTCACGCAACGGCGCTGCCAGCGTTCGCCAGTGCTCCACTTGCTCGACGTACCACGGTGCGCACTCGCTGAGCACGGCCAGGCGCGCACGAGTGTCTTCGCCGCGTTTGTGGTCATGGGTGGCGGTGGCCAGCAGGTTATCGGGGAAGGTCTGCAAGCGCTGTTGGTTGATCCCATGAAACTCGGCCAGCGGCGCGCTGAACTGCTCGGTGCTGAAGCCCACATCGTTGCGCGACAGCAGCACGGCCGAGCGGTAGAACGCGGTGTCTTCCACGGCCTTGGCCGCCGCCGGCGAGGTCAGTTGCTGGAAGCGCACACAGGCATGCTTGAGGATCTTGCGCTCGCGACCCACCGGGCGATTGCGCCAGGGTTGACCGCCGAGCCATTTTTCCAGGTGCTCGAGCACCGGCCAGTCGCCCTCGCCAAGGGTCGTGCGCGCGCCGTCCAGGGCTTGCTGGAACACCTTGTCGTCGTCGCGGCTACGGCCTTGGGCGCTGATATAGGTGCGGTACACCGGGAAATGCACGATCAGTTCCTGCAACGCGCGGCGGATGGCGCCGAGGGTCAGGTCGCGGGTCATCACATCGTCGCGGGCCACCTGCAGCAGGGCCTGGGCCACGCTTTCAAAGTCGCCACCCAGGGAGCCGTTGAGGATTTGCTGGCGCGCCAGCCGCGCCTCTTCGATAAACGCCGAGGGCCGTTCGCTGTGGCGCGTCCATAACTCGGCCAGCGGCGCAAAACCCTCGGGATGGTGTTGCAGCAGCGACAACTGGTTCATGAATTCGTAGCCGGTGGTGCCGTCCACTTGCCAGTCTTCGCGAAGGGTTTCGCCCTCACCGAGGATTTTTTCGACGAAGATCGGCAAGTGCCGTTCCGGCGACAGCGTGTCCACCCGACGCCGCAGCTTGCGGCAGTAACCGCGCGGGTCGGCCAGGCCGTCGATGTGGTCGATGCGCAGGCCATCCACCAGACCGGCGCTGATCAATTCAAAGATCTTGCCGTGGGTGGCTTCGAACACCGCCGTGCGTTCGACCCGCAGGCCGCCCAGCTCGTTGACGTCGAAGAAACGCCGCCAGTTGATGTCGTCCGCCGCCGTGCGCCAGCTGGCCAGGCGATAGGCCTGTTGCTCGAGCAAGTGGTGCAGACGGTTGAAGCCCTCCGGCGTGCGTCCGTCGAACTCGGTCAGTCGGTGTTCGATGGCCGCTGACACTTCGGTGGCACGCTCGGCCAATGCCTGCTTGAGCCAGGCGGCTTCGGCGTAGGCGTCATCCTGATAGGCGAGGGCGCTGAAGCGGTCGGCCAGGGGTTTAAGCAGCTCATCCGTGCCGAGGATCGCTGCGTAATCCCGTGGGCAGATCGGGAAACGGTGTTCGTAATGTTCGACGTAAAACGCGCCATGGGCCGCATCGAAATGCAGGGTCAACGTGCCGCTCTGCAAGGCTTCGCCGTAGTCGCTGCCGAGAAACGGCATCAGCAGTTGGCCCTTGAGCAGCGGGTCGGGGGAGTGCCACTGGATATCGAAGAATTCGCTGTAGGGGCTCAGCCGGCCCCATTCCAGCAGGTCCAGCCACCAGGGATTGTCGGCGCCGCCCACGGCCATATGGTTGGAGACGATATCGAGGATCAGCCCCATATCGTGCTCACGCAGGGCCGCGACCAACCGGCGCAAGGCGGCTTCGCCACCCAGCTCGGGGTTGACGCTGGTGGGGTCGACTACATCGTAGCCGTGCATGGAACCGGCACGCGCACTCAGCAAGGGCGAGGCATATAGATGGCTGATGCCGAGCTGGGCGAAGTACGGCACCAGCGGCACCGCATCATCCAGGGTAAAACCTTTGTGGAATTGCAGGCGCTGGGTCGCGCGCAGGGGCAGGGCTTTCATCGGTCACGCTCATAGGCTTGGTTGCGCGCAACAGCCAGCAGTTCGAGGCGGCGCGCGGCACCGGCGTTGTCGAGCAGGCTGGAGGCCTCGCCCGGTAAACGGCGGCGCCAATTGGGATGGGTGTCGGTGGTGCCGGGCAGGTTGGCTTGTTCTTCGAGGCCCAGCGCGTCTTCCAGCGGCAACAGCACCAGCGGCGCACGGGTGTGGCCGAGGTAGCGCACGCTGGCGTCGATCATATGGTCGGTTTCATTGCGGATCTCATCGACGAAGTTCTGCGGGTCCTGGCTCAAGGCCTGGCGCAGCGCCTGGCGTTCACGCAGGCGGTGTTCGCTCCATTGCTCCACGGTCGGTGCATCGATCAGGCCCAACTGGACGTTCCAGTCGATATCGCGGCTGTGCCACCAACCGTTGAGAGTCGGCAAGTCGTGGGTGCTGGTGGTGGCTAGGGCGTTATCCGGCCAGTCGAGGATCGGGTTGAACTGGCCGTCGTGGCCCTGTTCGAACAGCAGCACGCGCATGCCGAGAATCGAGCGGGCGATGAGCTTTTCGCGCAGCCCGTCAGGCACGGTGCCGAGGTCCTCACCGAGCACGATGGCCTGGTGGCGGTGGGATTCCAACGCCAGCAGGCGCAACAGGTCGTCCACCGGGTAATACAGATAAGCCCCTTCACGCGGCGAGGCGTCCATGGGGATCACCCACAGGCGTTGCAGGCCCATGACGTGGTCGATGCGCAAGCCGCCGGCATGGGCGAAGTTGGCCCGCAGCATCTCGATAAACGCGCGGAAACCGTTGCGCTTGAGGCCTTCGGGAGAAAACGCGGAAATGCCCCAGCCCTGGCCGGCGCGGTTAAGGATGTCGGGTGGCGCGCCCACGGTGAGGTCGGCCAGCAGTTCATCCTGGCGGCTCCAGGCCTGGCTGCCACCGCCGTCGGCGCCTACAGCCAGGTCCGCAATCAAGCCGACGCCCATGCCACTGCCTTTGGCGGCTTGTTGGGCGCGCTCCAGGCAACGGGCGATCAGCCATTGGCCGAAGGCGTAGAAGCCGATCTCGGCGGGGTGCTCCTCGGCGAACGCAACCAGCGCCGGGCTCTGCGGCGAACGCCACTCTTCAGGCCAGTGGCGCCAGTCAAGGTCTTCGCCTGCGGCGGCGCGCACAGCCTGCACGGCTTCGAAGCGGCAATGGTTCTCCAGGGCCTCGCCACCGGCCTGGCGGAAACTCAGGAAGTCGGCGTGCTGCGGGTGATGGCCGTGGCGGAAGTCTTCATACAGCGCGCGCAGCAGGCGCTGTTTGGCCTGGGCGGCGACGGGCCAGTCGATCAGGCTGTGCTGTTCCAGCGTGTGCAACTCTTCTTCCAGGCCGAGGGCTTCAATTGCATTGCGCACCTCACGTTCACCCAGAATACAGGCGGGTGAGGCATACAGGCTGTTGAGGAACAGGCGGCTGGACGGCGAGTACGGGCTGTAGCGCTCGGTGTCGGCGCTGAACATCGCGTGCATCGGGCTTATGGCCAGGGCATCGGCGCCGCGCTCGGCGGCGGAACGCGCCAGGTGTTCCAGGGCCAGGGTGTCGCCGAAGCCACCGTCGCCCAGGCGGCGCAGTGAATACAGCTGGGCGCTCAGGCCCCAGGCGCGGGCTGGCTGGTTGTCCACCGCTTCGGCCACGTTGTAGCAGTGGGTGGGGGCGACCGCGAGGGTGAAGGCTTGGTCATTGATATGCACCTGGTGGTAGCCCAGGGCGATAACGCCGGGCAGCACGGCATCGCCGTCGAGGCGCATCTCCAGGGTTTCGCCGTCTTCGAGGTTGACCCGGCACAGGGTGTCGGGTTCGAAGTAGCGTGCCAGGTCGAGGCCTTCGCCGCTGTCGACGGTCATCAAGGGGGGCAGGTGTTTGTCTTGTTGCACCTGCTCCAATTCAAGCAGGCTGGCGTTGATGTCTGCATCGCTGTCGGCCGGGTGGCCCAGGCCTTTGAGGACGGCGCGCAGGGCGTCGGGTGTCACTCGTTGCGGGCGGCCGTTTGCGTCGATCCAATCGACGGCCAGTCCCGCTCGGCTGGCGAGGATTTCCAGGTTCGCTTCGCTCAAGGGTGCTCTCCAACAGGTGATAGGGTGACGCGGGCGCTGAAGGGCGGCAGTTGCGCGCTTTGCGGGGCCGGCGTTTCAAATAGGATTGGCGCGGTTGCCGGGTGATCCAGCGGCGTGGCGCTCAGGTTCAGGTCGATCTGTAGCAGGCTGCCATTGCCCAGGCGCCAGCGCGCGCTGACGGCTGCATCGGCGAGCACCTGCGCGCCCAAGGCCACGGCGCCGGGCAAGTGCGGCATGATGTGGCGATGGCGCAGGCTGAGCAATTGGCGATAGAGCTGCGCATGTTCGTTGTCGGCGATCAACGGGGTCGATTGCTCGAATGTCGACAGCGCGTTGGGGTCCGGGATGCGTTCACGGCGCTCGGGGTCGTGGAACGCGGCGAAGTCGGCAAACTCATTGCGCCGGCCTTCACGCACCGCTTCGGCCAATTCGCCGTGGTGGTCGGTAAAAAACAGGAACGGCTCGCGCGCATTGGCTTCATCGCCCATGAACATCAGCGGGATCATCGGCGACAACAGCAGCAGGGCGGTCGCGGCCTTGAGCGCCTGGGGCGAGCAGAGCTGGTGCAGGCGTTCGCCCAGGGCGCGGTTGCCGATCTGGTCGTGGTTCTGCAGGAAGGCCACGAAGGCCGTGGGCGGCAGCTCACCGCTCGGTTCGCCACGCTGATGGCCGTGGCGCGTGGTGTGGCCCTGGTAGATAAACCCTTCGCCCAGGCATCGCGCGAGTTTGGCGGTGGGGTCCTGGGCGAAGTCACTGTAATAGGCATCGGTTTCGCGGGTTAGCAACACGTGCAGCACGTTATGAAAGTCATCATTCCATTGCGCGTCGAAATCCTGCTTGAGCAGGCTGGCCTGGTTCAGCTCGTTTTCCAGCATCAGCCACACGTGCCGCCCGGTGTCCACCTGCTGGCGGACCCGGTGGGCGAGTTCCTGGAGAAAGCCGGGGTTGTCGATGGCGTGCACGGCGTCCAGGCGCAGGCCATCAAAGCGGTATTCGAGCAGCCACATCAGCGCGTTATCGAGGAAAAAATCCCGTACTTCGCGCCGCTCAAAGTCGATGCCCGCCCCCCATGGCGTGTGCACATCTTCCTGGAAGAAGCCCTTGGCGTATTGGCCCAGGTAATTGCCGTCCGGGCCGAAGTGGTTGTAGACCACATCAAGGATCACGGCGAGGCCGTGTTCATGGGCGCTGTCGATCAGGTGTTTGAGTTGCTCGGGGGTGCCGTAGGAGGAGTGCGGTGCGTAGGGCAGCACGCCGTCGTATCCCCAATTGCGCTCACCGGGAAATTGCGCCAGCGGCATCAATTCGATCGCGGTGACGCCCAGTTCGGCCAGGCGTGGCAGGTGCTTTTCGACTTCGGCGTAGCCGCCCAGCGCGCCGACGTGCAATTCGTAGATCACGGCTTCGTGCCAGGGGCGGCCTGGCCAATTGTCGTGACGCCAGGGGTAGGCGAGCGGGTCGACTACCACGCTCCAACCATGCACGTCCGAGGCCTGGGCCCGGGACGCAGGGTCGGGAATTTTCATTTCCCCATCGATGTTGTAACGGTAGCGCGTGCCCGCGGGGCACTTTACTTCAGTCTCGAACCAGCCCTCTGCCTGGGGCAGCATGGCGATGGATTTACCGTTTTCCAATTCAACGCTGACATAAAACGCGTCTGGCGCCCACAAGGCAAAACGCGTGTGTTGCGCGTCCAGCATGATTGCGCCGTGGGGCCAGGTTTCCAAAGTCCGTAACGGCATCTATGAAGACCTCCCTTGATTATTTAGTCGATTTCCCCAAGGCCTTGGCCACCAGTTGTTCATACAGCTCGGCGTACGGTTCCACCGCCTGGCACCAGTTGAAGGGTTGGGTCATGGAGCGGCTGCGCATGGCGTTGAGCAGGCCTTTATTGGCGAATACCCGGAACGCGCGGCTCAGGGCTTCTTCGTAGCTTTCGACCGTGGATTCATTGAACAGGAAGCCGGTGACGCCATTTTCGATGGTGTCTGCCAGCCCGCCGGTATTACGCGCGACCGGCAGTGAACCGAAGCGCTGGGCGTACATTTGGCTCAGGCCACACGGCTCGTAGCGTGATGGCATCAGCAGGAAGTCACTGCCGGCGAACATGCGGCGCGCGTCGGTCTCGTTGAAGCCGATGCGGACACCGACCTGGCCGGGGAAGCGCAGCGCCAGCTCACGCATGGCTTGTTCTTCTTCCGGCTCGCCGCGACCGATGATGGCGATCTGGCCGCCGTGCTCGACGATAAAACTGGCCACTGCTTCGGTGAGGTCCAGGCCTTTCTGGTAGACCAGGCGCGAGACCACGGCGAACAGCGGGCCGGTGGAGGCATGCAGGCCGAACAGTTCGCGTACGTGGTCGGCGTTGACGGCCTTGCCTTCCCAGTCACCGATATTGAAGTTGTGGGTCAGGTGCGTGTCGGTGGAGGTTTCCCAACTTTCATCGATGCCGTTGGGGATACCACTGAGCAGGCCTTGCTGGGTCTTGGCGGCGAGGAAGCCGTCGAGGCCGCAGCCGAATTCGGGGGTGGTGATTTCCTGGGCGTAGGTCGCGCTCACGGTGGTGATATGGCTGGAATACGCCATGCCGGCCTTGAGGAACGACATCTTGCCGTAGAACTCCATGCCTTCCTGTTGCAACGCGTGGGGCGGAATTCCCAGCTCTGGCGTCGAAGCCAGGCTGACCACGCCCTGATAGGCGAGGTTATGAATGGTGAACAGGGTCGGTGTGCGTGACCCACGCCAGTGCATATAGGCCGGTGCCAGGCCAGCGGGCCAGTCGTGAGCGTGCACCAGGTCCGGGCACCAATGGATCTGCGCGAGGTTGGCGGCCATGTCGGCAGCGGCCAGGCCCAGGCGGGCGAAGCGAATATGGTTGTCCGGCCAGTCGCGGCCGTTGTTGGCGCCGTACGGCGTGCCTTCGCGCTCGTAGAGCTCGGGGCAGATCAGCACATAGATGACCAGGCCGTCCTTGAGGTCCATGCGCCCGATCTTGCACGGCGGCAGTGCGGCGTGGCCACCCAGCTCACCGATGATATGGATCGGGTTGTCGCTTTCCATCACCTGCGGGTAACCCGGGATGAGCACGCGCACATCATGCAAGTGGGCCATGGCGCGGGGCAGCGCCGCAGACACGTCGCCCAGGCCACCGGTTTTCACCAGGTCGGCGAATTCGGACGTCACGAACAGGACTTTCTTGCGATTGGGGTTATGACTCGGGACCGGCCGCACCGTGTTGAGGTCGACTAAAGCTGTCGACCCGCCAACTGGCTGACTAACACGCTCTCCCTGAATACTTGCAGCGGCACTGATCATAGCTATCTCCACGTGTTGGTCGGCTAATGGCCCGCTGCCATTAGCTCCGATGACCGCATCCTGCGGCCAGGCGCACAAGCGCAATAACAAACTGGCAAGGCGTATGCCAGTTGCACGGTAAGCAAAAAAGAATAGATAGACGGCATCTGGTATGCACCGCTTGTGCGCGCCTTACCCTAGACCTGACCTATGGCAGAGTTCGAAAGTTTCGATTTTTTGCGGGGTTTTTGTTTTGGAACGGACCCATCGGTCATGAGTCTAGGACAGATTCCAGAGCCTGTAGGGTTTATGTGGGAATTTTGTAGGACAAAAAACTTGTAACCATATGCAATTGAGGAAGGCGAGAGGTTGTGGTGAGCAGGCTTGCGCCGGTTCAGGGCCGCTTCGCGCCCCAGCGCAGGGCAAGCCTGCTCACCACAAAGATTACGCTCACACCCTTAGTGCGGGCCGCACCTGATTGGTGCGTCAGCCAAGCACGCGAATGGGCGCGCCGTTGGCCCAGGCTTGGATGTCTTCAATCATCTGCTGATAGAACTGCTGGTAGTTCTGCTCGCTGACGTAGCCCACATGGGGGGTGGCCAGTACGTTGGGCAGGTGGCGAAACGCATGATCGGCCGGCAGCGGCTCTTCGGCGTACACGTCCAGGGCCGCGCCCGCCAGGCGGCCATCGGTCAATGCCTGCACCAGCGCCTGCTCATCCACGATTGGCCCGCGTGCCGTGTTCACCAGGCGGGCCGTCGGCTTCATCCACCCCAAGGCCTCGGCGTCGACCAGGCCGCGGCTGCGGTCGCTGAGCACCAAATGAACGCTGAGAATATCGGCCTGCTCAAACAGTTCGCGCTTGCTGACCCAGGTCACCCCGGCCTCGGCTGCGCGTTGCGGCGTGAGGTTTTCACTCCAGGCAATCACCCGCATGCCAAACACCTGGGCGAACTGCGCGACCTTCTGGCCAATGCTGCCCAGGCCGAGTATGCCCAGGGTCTTGCCATGCAGGTCGCCGCCCAGGCCGACCTGCCAGCCACCCGCGCGCAGGGAATTGGCTTCGGCCAACAGGTTTCGGGTGGAGGCCATGATCAGCGCCCAGGTCAGTTCCGGCGCCGCCTGCTTGTAGCTGTCGGTGCCGCACACCTGGATACCCAGGGCCTTGGCGGCGGCGAGGTCGATGGCGGCATTGCGCATGCCACCGGTTACCAGCAACTTGAGGTTGGGCAAACCCTGCAACAGGGCTTTGTCGAAGGTCGAGCGTTCACGCATGACGCAAATGACCGAGAACCCCTTCAAACGCTCAATCATCGTGGCGGTATCTGCCGGGTAATCGTGCAGGAAGTGCACTCGCCCCACGGCCTCCAGCGCTGACCAATCCACCACGCTACTGGCTACATGCTGCCAATCATCAATGACTGCGATCTGTACCGACATTCACGAGTGCCTCGAAAAAGTTGGATTAAAGGGCGTTCAACCCCTGCAACAGTGCCTGGTGAAACTTCGCGGGCTCTTCCATCTGCGGCGCATGCCCCAGGCCTGGGAATTCGACCAACGTTGCGTGGGGAATCAGCTTGGCCACTTGCTTGCCCAATACCGCGTAGTTGCCGATCCTGGCCTTGACCGCCGGCGGCGCAATGTCTTTGCCAATGGCGGTGGTGTCGGCGGTCCCGATCAGCAACAGGGTAGGCATCTGCAGATTCTTGAACTCGTAGTACACCGGCTGGGTGAAGATCATGTCGTAAATCAACGCCGAGTTCCATGCGACCAGCGTATGCCCGGGGCCATTGCTCAGGCCGGCGTACATGTCTACCCAGCGTTCGTACTCCGGCTTCCAGCGTCCGACGTAATAGGTATTGAGTTGGTACTTGCGAATCCCCTCGGCGCTGACTTTCTGCTCTCGCGCATACCACTGGTCGACGCTCAGCGTGGGCACGCCCAAGGCTTTCCAATCTTCCAGGCCAATCGGATTGACCAGCCCAAGCTGCTCGGTCTGCTCGGGGTACATCAGCGCGTAGCGGGTGGCGAGCATACCGCCGGTGGAATGGCCAATGAGCGTGGCCTTTTGAATGCCGAGTTTTTCCAGCAGTTGATGGGTGTTGAGGGCCAACTGCTGGAAGCTGTACTGGTAGTGTTCGGGCTTGCTGGAGCTGCAGAAACCGATCTGGTCCGGTGCGACCACCCGATATCCGGCGTCGCTCAGGGCCTTGATCGAACCTTCCCAGGTGGCGCCGCAAAAGTTCTTGCCGTGCATCAGTACCACGCTGCGGCCGTTGGGGTGACCTTTGGCTGGCACGTCCATGTAGCCCATTTGCAAGGATTTGCCTTGGGATTGGAATTGGAAATGTTTGAGGGGGTAGGGGTATTGGAAGCCTTGCAGCTCAGGGCCATAGCTGGCGGCGAACGCCGGGGCGATGCTGGCCGTCAACAGGCCGGCGATGCAAAAAGCACGGGATAGAGGCATGGGCGGGGCTCCGAGTAGGGTGCTCGGATGCTCTTTGCGGGGGATTAACGGGGGATTAACACCCACTGCAAGGTCACGGCGGCGAGCACCGCGTAACGCAGGCCCTTGGCCAGGGTCACCAGCAGCAGGAACCGCCAAAACGGTTCACGCATCACGCCGGCCACCAGCGTCAACGGGTCACCAATCACGGGCACCCAACTGAGCAGCAGTGTCCAATGCCCCCAGCGTTGGTAATGATGGCGGGCTTTTTCCAGTTGCTTGTCGCTTACCGGAAACCAGCGACGCTGCTTGAAGTGCTCCACCCAGCGCCCCAGCCACCAGTTGACCAGCGAGCCAAGGACATTGCCCAAGGTGGCAATCCCCAGCAGCAACCACAGGCTGTAATGTCCGCTGATCAACAGGCCAACCAGTACGGCTTCCGATTGCAGTGGCAGTAATGTCGCCGCGCCAAATGCCGCGACGAACAGCCCCAGGTAACCCATCAGCACCGATCAGTGCGCCGGGTAGTCCGCCACCACCACATCATGGCCGTCGCGGGTCAGGCCGATGATTTGATAGGCCTCACTCTGCCCGTCCATCTCCATGCCAGGCGAACCCATGGGCATGCCCGGTGCCGAGATACCCAGCAGGTCGTCACGCTTGCGCAACGCCAGCACCTGCTCGGCGGGTACATGGCCTTCGACGAACTTGCCGTCGATCACGGCGGTATGGCACGAACCGAGGCGCGGGGCCACGCCCAGCCGTTGCTTGACGGCGCTCATGTCGGTTTCGAGGTGGTCATTGACCTTGAAGCCGTTGCTTTCCAGGTGGCTGATCCACTTTTTGCAGCAGCCGCAACTGGCGTCGCGATGCACGTCGATGGGAATCAGGTCGGCGGCCTGGGCCAGGGTGGTGGTGAACAGCGCTGAAAGCAGGGCCAATCGCAATGGGGTTTTCATTCGGGTGTCGTCCAATACCGGGCAGTAGGTCGGGCATTCTCCCTGCTTTTATCCGTAGGACGTTGCGGTAATGTTTCAAAATTATACGAAGGGCGGGTTTTCCATGCGGTGCCTGAGTTGGTCCAGTGCAACGGCCGATAGCTCGGTCATGCGCTCATGGAGGCTGGCCAACTGCAATTCGGTTTCATAGGTCAGCACGCGCTTGAACAGGGTGCCGTCGCGAAAGGGCTGCAAAAAGTAGTGAATCGAGCCGTCGACGACCAGTGAGGTGAACACCGTCTTGAATTCGCGAGGACGCCGGGCGATCTGCACGCGGTAGCTCATCGGCACACGTACACCCAACAGGTCGATCATTTCAGTAAAGCGTGCTCCGGCAGGGAGGGAGCCGCTGGTGCCGGTGTCGGCACCGAGGGAGGTGGGGTGCCATTCGTGCCAGCGATCCGGTTGGGTCACATAGTCGTAGACGGCATCGATAGGGGCCTGGATAAAGCGTTCCTGACTGATCTGCTCCAAGCGGACCGACTGCTCGACAGCGCGCATGGCACACCTCCTGTGTGGCTATGAACTGTCAGAATAGTCCCACTCCCGCACATTGCACGGGAGTGTCTCAGCCATTTATCAGCGCACCTTGAAACGACTCATCAACGCAATCACCCGGCCATTGGCGTCCAGCAGGCTTTGGGTATTGGTTTGCGTGGCGTGGCCGCTTTCCACCAGTTCGTCGACCATATGTCGGATATGCACCATGCTGCGGTTGATCTCCTCGGTCACCGCACTTTGCTGCTCGGCAGCGGTGGCGATCTGGGTGCTGAGGTTGTTGATATGGCTGACCGAACCGGCCATCTCGTCAAGGCCGGTGTTTACCCGTGCCGTGGCATCCGCCGCCGACTGGCAACTGGCCTGGGTGTTTTCCATGGCCGCTACCGACGAACTCACGCCGGTGGTCAAGCGCGCGAGCATTTCATTGATCTGCGAGGTGCTGGCTTGGGTACGAGCCGCCAGTGCGCGGACTTCATCCGCAACCACCGCAAACCCACGCCCCTGCTCGCCGGCACGCGCTGCTTCAATGGCCGCGTTGAGGGCCAGCAGGTTGGTCTGGCCGGCAATCGCGCCGATCACCCCGAGGGTTTCGGTGATGCGCGCAGCGTCCTGGCGCATGTTCTCGACGGTGTGGGTGGCACTGGCGACTTCGCCGATCAGCGCACTGACACTGGTGGACGCTTCACCCACCACCACGCGGGAGCGGTCGGCGTGTTCGTTGGCGCGTTGGGTGAACGAAGCGGTTTCCGCCGCGTTTTGCGCCACGGTATCGGCCGTAGAACTCATCTCGGTGATGGCGGTGACGGTCTGGTCGGTCTCCGAGGCGTGGCGCACCAGGATGCTGTTGGTGTGCGCCGAGGTTTGCTGCAATTGCTCAAGGCCCGATGACATGGCCCCGGTGGCCTGGGTCACTTCGCCGATCATGTCTTGCAGGTAGACGATAAAGCGGTTCACCGAATGACCGATGGCGCCCAGTTCGTCTTCGGCGCGGATGGTGATGCGCCGTGTCAGGTCGGCATCACCGGTGGACAGTGCGTCGATGTTGGTCTTCAGGATTGTCATGCGTTGCACCAATTGGCGGATCGCATAGACCGCCAGCAGCACCAGCAGCAACACCATGGGGACCTGCAGCAGGGCCAGGCTGCCGAGCACATCGTCGCGCTGGGCGGTGATCAGCGAGGTCGGCAGGGCGGTGGCCAGGAACCACGGCGTGCCTTCGATAGGCCGCATGTAGAAGGTACTGGCCACACCCTGATTATCGAATTCGCTGCTCTGCAAGGCCTGGTCGCGATGGGTGAGGGCTTTGCTGATCTGGGCGGCAAAGGCCGAGGTGCCGGCCAGTTCGCTGATGTTTTTCAACACCACCGGGCTGCTCAGGCGTGTGCTGTTGCTGATGATCTTGCCGTCGCCTTCGACGATCAGCATCTGCCCGCCGATGTCTTTTTCCTTGCTCGCCACCAGCTCATTGAAGAAACCCAGGGTCACGTCGATGGTGGCCACGCCGTACGCCGCGCCGTCACGCTGGATCGCCATGGCGCAGTTGGTGCGCGGCTCCTGGCTGGCATCGTCCTTATAGGCCGCGGCCCAGGCACATTGGCCGCGTGGCGACGCGAGGCCGCCCTTGTACCAGCTCTGGTCGTAATAGTTGGGGGCGGGGTCGCTGTTCCAGAACGTGTTGACCGCCAGCTTGCCCGAGGCGTCACGGTGCCAGAAGGTGCTGTGCTTGTTACGTCCGGGCGTGCGCTGGTTGGGCAGCGGCCAGATACCGCCACCGAATACTTTCAGCTCGCCATACTGGTCGACCAGGCCCGGCAGGACTTTGTCGATGGCATCGCTGTCGAGCAGGGGAATGGTTTGGGTGATGGTGCGTTGCTGGGACTGAACCTTGTTCAGTTCGCCCTGGATCTGTTCGGCCACCTCACTGATGCGGTTGAGCACCACCTGTTCTTCGGTCTGTCGCAGCTTGGGCGCGACCAACTGGCCGATACCGACGACGGTCAACACGAATAGCACCAGGACGAACAGCACCAGAAACAGGGTATAGCGAGCTTGGATGGAGCGCAGTGGGGGCATGGGGGTCGTCCTTACGAAGCGTTTATTATCGACGCGGCTTTTTGGAGCTTCGTAGGGCTATCGGCTTGAATGTGCGCAGCTTTAGGTACGTTGGTGCTAAATCGCGGTGTTTCGGCATAGCGAGGACAGGCACCGGGCTGTTGCCCGATGCCTTTAGGACGTGACGGCGCGTGCGGGGGTGACCTATGGCTTCATGTAGATGTGCAAATCCCCTGGGATATCTCTGGGGGAGATTGCCTTGGTGGGGTCCGGTGCACGGCCCTGGACCTTCATTCCAGCACTCCACGGTACTTTGGAGTTGTCAAATACGCCAATGCCGATGCTCCCTGTCAGCTCTGCGAGGCCTGGTACACCCTCTGAGGTGTTCATATGGGAATGGCCCACCAATGCGGCCCACTTTTCTGTACCGGACGTTGCCTGGATGGTTTCTGCGGCGTAGTAGTTGAATTCTTCCAGTCGCCGTACAGAACCGTGACCTGTCTGCGTGGGTTCGTGCAGGTGACGACGAATATCAATGTGTCGGGTGAGGTAGTAGTGGTCGATGGGCAACACTTCGATGCCGTCGGCCTCCAGCTTTTCGCGTAACTGCACAAATGTCGGTTGGGTTCGAGGTGAGTCGCTTCGTCCCAACCGTCCCACGCCGTCATCCACAAGCCCTTGCGGCATGTCGATCAAACCCTCGAAGTAGACTTTTTTGACACCTTGGTTCTTCAACGTTTCCACGTTATCGAACAGCACCCGGAAGCTGGCCATCTGATTGTGGCTTTCGCCAAACACCACCCCGGGCGAGTGTTCAAGGGCTTTTGTGATGAGCTCGGGTACGGGGATCGGTTCAGGGACGTCAGGAATGGCGGGCCGTGATGGGAGCCCCCCTTGTTTCATGGCGTCGTAGTATTCATTCATTTGCTCATTGAACCTATTCATCGTCGCCATCTTGGTATCGGGCTTGAAATGGTCCGGCTCCAACCTTCCGCGCGTGGCTTCTACATAGTCGCCGTCGGGTAGCGGTTTTCTGACCCGAATCGGGCGGCCACTGGCATCCATGGGATTGAATCGCTGCGCGTGACGCTGTCTGGGGGAGTGCGTCAATGGCGAATGGGGGGACAGCGTGTCAAGCGGGTTGAAGTCGCTCAGGGGAGGACCGTAAGGCTTCATCTTGTCCGGGTCATAGGCATATCGCTGGCCGTTGAACAGGACTGTGTCGCCCTGGTAGGTCTGGTCTGCGACCTTGAACGTGCCGTGGGTAATGGGCCCATGCTCGCGGGTGATCGTGCGGGTTAAATCATAAGTGCCAGTGGCGCCCTTGATCTTGTCCACGCCCTTGCCGATCAGCTTGGCACCGCCCTGTACCAGGTCGCCCACCCCGCTCAACGGATTGAGTTCACCGATCACGGTGGTGCCGAGGATTCTGGCAACCTTGAGGGCCTTGGTCGTCGCTTTAACGGTCCTGGACGCGACAGTAGCCACCTTGGCTGCCGCACCTGCGCCCGCCGTGACGAAACCGAAAATATCCATGCCCAGGTCGACGGCTCCATCCAGGTAGTTGCCCTCCGAAAAGTTCTGGATCGACGATTTGAGTGGAATCAAATCAAGGAAAAAATTCGCCAGTTTTGACTGGGTCTCCATTTGCCGATCAAAGGTGGTTGCGCCTTTGGCCTGCTTGATCACATCTGAGTTATAGATATCCAGATGTTGGGTAAACGCGTCGGCGATCGCCAGCGTACGGGGGCTGGAGAAGCTGTCGGGCACCGGCAGTGGTGTGCGCGCCTCTTTACTTTTTTCAAACGCGGTCGCAGCGATGTCTTTTGGGGTGAACGTCTCTATTGGATAGATTCGGCTGGCCTCGCGCGTTTGCTCTTGGGTCAATACGGTACCGGGAACCGCCTTGATAGTGGCTTGTTTGAGATCCACTTCATAAACCGTCTCGCCGCTCACGCCTGTGGACTTGATCAGCAACCGATCATTTTTTTTGGCAAGGGTTCGCCCAGTGAAGCCTGGGTCCAGGGTGTAGGTATGGTTCTGATAGAACTCAAGCCGTCCATATTCGAGATTCTCCCGGTCTTCGATCGGAAGTTGGCTGATCATCTGCCCGATGGCGATGGAGATCCCTTGTTTGCGGGCTTCCATGGCCTGAGTGAGCTGAGTATCGAACACTTCCTTTACGTCAAATGCGAGGGACTTGCCTTGTGTGGCGTTGACAATCCGCTCGTCTGTGGATTCCCACTCATACTGATGCAGCCCGCTCATTGCGATATCCAGCAACGAGTGTCGACCGGCGGGTGCGCGATTAGGGTCATAGAGCGGTTGGTCGTAGGGCTGCGAGGTGTTCTTGACGGTCAGCAGTTTCTCTTCAAAAGGTACATCCTCGCCAAATCGTTCTTTCAGCTTGGCCAGTGCGATTTCTTTACGGTTGGGGATTGCGGCCTCGATCTGGTCGCTGGCGCCGACCCGGGCGTCTGCCTGCCGGTTGAAGGCGCTCCTGGCCTTCTCAATGTCGGGGGTAGCGTAACGGCCAGCTTCTGTTTCAGAGAGCACGCCGTTGACGACACCCCAGACCCGCAGCGCAGCGGTCTGTGCCTGCTGGGTGACGGACAGGTTTTGCAGGCCGGCATTTTCGGCTTCCATCATGACTTGGGCGAAGGTCATGTTGGGCACTCTGCCGGGTGTCCAGGCTTCGATCGTTGCCGCTGCGATGGACAGGTTGACCCAGGCAGCGCTGCCGTAGGTCACGTTGGCGGGGATGTCTTTGATCAGCAGCTCGGGAGCTTTTCTGGCCAGTAACAGGTAGGCGCCGACGTTGGCCATTGCAGGTGTGGCGTAGCCTTCGGTCTCCAGATGCGCACTGAGGTTGCCCAACACCGCCGACGCGGGTTTGCCCCAATGACTTTGCTGGGCCAGATCGAAGTTGGCGACGGTGTTTGCATGGGGCTCGCCAATGGACGCCGGGTCCAGCAGCACATTCATCGCCGCCAAGGTGTAGTCGTTCACGCTGGTGTCGGTGGCGATACCTCTCAACTGAGTCTGCAAGGCTTGGCCCAGATCCTGCGCGCGTGGGGTGCCAAGCAGTGCCTCCAGGGCCTTGGCCGGGTCTTTCATGGCCTCGGCGGACAATGGCTGGTTGCTGTTCAAATACTCCAGTACACCCAGGCTTGTCCCCATCGGTCGAGGGTTCGGATGCTGGGTCGCATAGCGCAGGGCAGTTTCCAGCAGCGCGTTCTGCCCCTGGGCACTCAAGGGCATCGGCCAGGACAGCGCGCCGCCAAAGTTACCCAAAGGGTGTTGCTGGGTTCTATTGAGCACCGCGTCAGCCAACGCGGTCAGTGCAAAATGGCTGGTGGGTACGCTGAAGTTGGACGAGCGGATATACGCCTCAAGCGTGACGGTGTTACCGGCTTCGGAAGAGGAAGACGCGGGATGCACATCGATGAGTGTCGTTCTCAGCGCCCGCAGGATTGCCTGAGGCAGTGTGGTCTTGCCCAGGTCTAGGGCGATTTCGTTGAGTTTTTGCCCCAGGGCTCGCAGGTTCTGCATGTTTGCCTGGGCCTGTTCCAGGCCCGTATTGGCAGAGTCCGCATGCTGGGTACCTGTGGACGACTGGCCGGCTAATGGCTGGCGGTGGTTATCAATGGGGAGGGAGGGCAGAAAAGGGCGAGGCTGCTGGACGGCTACAGAAGGGGTTGTCATGGGGGGGTACCTTTCTTGACGTGGCAACAAAAGCGCCTGTTATTAGGAGGTTCCCTATTCCCCAGACGCCCCATTGGGTGTGGGAAACACCCACCGGGGTTCCTGCCGGGAGGCTTGCGGTTTGTAAAGTCGGGTGTCGGTAACGGCGTGAAACGTCCATCAGGGGGGCGGTCCACTCGTCTGCTGCCGGGGGGATGACGGAAATGCCGGACGCGCCAAAGTGTTTTATCACCTGTAACATACGCACCCGTCGCCGGGTGTATGCCTGGCATGTTCGGCGAACACAGTGGATACACTCTTCCGGTTCAGGAACCCCTCATGACCCAAAAGCAACGCTTGAAATACTCGATCCTGATCGCCCTGGCGGTACTGGCGACGATGTTTGGCCTGTCCTACCTGCAGAACATCGGGGCTATCAGTGAGAAGACGTTCCAGACCATCGCCATTGCGGTCGCAGTGGTCGTGGTGGTGATCAACGGCATCATGCGCCGCAAGGTCAAGCTCTAAGCCCGACCTTCGAGTACCTTCGCAGCCTCTTCATGGAGGCTGTAGCTTTTATCCGCGTTGAGGGTGATCACCCCCTCGCTGCAGAGGCGCTTGAGCACCTCGCGCACACTCAGGAACGACAGCGGAATCCCCAGCTCCAGCAGATGGCTGTGCACGCCGCGTACCCCCAGGGCGCGCTGGTTGTCGGCGGCGGTGAGCAGGGCGTCGATGACCTTCAGCCGAATCAGGCTGGTGCGCAAACCAAAACACTTGAGTAAATGCCGAATACGCTGGTTGCCTTGCTGTTCGGGCGTTTTACCGAACACTTGCGCGCCGCTGGTGAATTGGCTATCGGCGACCGAATGTCCGTCCGTGGGCACTTGCGGGTTGTACATGCAAAAACTCCTTATCAGAGCCTGATCAGGAAAATGATGGCGCTCTTATCTAATAAGACGAACGAGCAAGGGAAATCATGAAGTGAGGGATGTAGAAATTTCGTCGGTATCGGTTTTGTCACATCTCTGGAGCCTTAAATAAACGCCTGACCGGGTTAAATTTTTCGCGGTTTTTTGCGTCCTTACGGTGGGGTAGCAATCCCCGGTGAGGGTGTTCAATTTGACTGCGGAGTCTGTGTGATTATTTCCAACGGGTTGTCCAGGGTGTGCGTGGCGGGGTTGTTGCTCGGGTTGAGCCTGGCTGCTTCGGCACGGGAACAGGTGACGCAAGCGTCGGCGGATATCCGGCGTACCAGTTTCGGCGTGCCGCATATTCGCGCCAATGATGAGCGCGGCCTGGGCCTGGGCATCGGTTACGCCTATGCCCAGGACAACCTGTGCCTGCTGGCCAATGAAGTGGTCACGGTGAACGGCGAGCGGGCCAGGTACTTCGGCCCCGAGCAGTCGACCCTGGAAGAACGCAACAACCTGGCCAGCGACGTGTTTTTCACTTGGCTCAATACGCCCGGTGCCGTGGCGGCCTTCTGGAAGGCGCAAAGCCCGCAGATCCAGCAGCGCATGCAAGGCTATGTGGCCGGTTACAACCGCTACCTGAAAGAGCAGGGCGCACCCGCCCAGTGCCAGGCGGCCTGGGTACGGCCGCTGGTGGTTGAAGACCTGGTGAAATTGACCCGCAGGCTGCTGGTGGAAGGCGGTGTCGGCCAATTCGCCGAAGCCCTGGTCGGCGCCAAGCCGCCTCAGGCAACGGCGAGTGTGCAGCCCAGCGCCAAGGCGTTTGAACTGGCCGCCGCCAATCAACATCGCTTCAGTCTCGATCGCGGCAGCAACGCGGTGGCGGTGGGGCGTGACCGTTCGTTCAATGGACGTGGCATGTTGTTGGCCAACCCGCATTTCCCTTGGGTGGGCGGCATGCGCTTTTATGAAATGCACCTGACCATCCCCGGCCAACTGGATGTGATGGGCGCCGCGTTGCCGGGCCTGCCGGTGATCAATATCGGCTTTAACCAGCATGTGGCGTGGACGCATACGGTGGACACGTCCAAGCACTTCACGCTGTATCGCCTGACGTTGGATCCCAAGGATTCCACGCGCTACATGCTGGATGGAAAATCCATCCCCCTGGAAAAGACCTTGGTGACGGTGCAGGTTAGGCAAGCGGACGGCAGCGTCAAGCCTGTGACCCATCCGGTCTATAGCTCGCAGTTCGGCCCCGTGGTGCAATGGCCCGGCAAGCTGGATTGGGACAGCCACTACGCCTTCAGCCTGCGCGACGCCAACCTGGGCAACGACCGTGTCCTGCAACAGTGGTACGCCATGAACCGCGCCACGAGCCTTAAAGATCTGCAAACCTCGGTGCACACTCTGCAAGGTATCCCGTGGGTCAACACCCTGGCCGCCGATGACCAGGGCCAGAGCCTGTACATGAACCTGTCGGTGGTGCCCAACGTCAGCGCGGCGAAACTGGCGCAATGCAGCGACCCGCGTGCCGGCCTGCAGATGATCATGCTTGATGGCGCCCACAGCGCCTGCGCCTGGGACGTCGATCCACGCGCCGCCCAGGCCGGCATCTTCCCGGCTGACCAGTTGCCGCAGCTGGAGCGTAGCGACTACGTGCAGCACTCCAACGATTCAGCGTGGCTGGCCAACCCCAAGGCGCCGTTGACCGGTTTCTCCCCGGTGATCAGCCAGGACCACATCGGCCTCGGCCCGAGGGCACGCTTCGCCGTGCAACGCCTGCAATCCCTTGAGCAGCGCCCGATCAACGTCGCCGACCTGCAAAACATGGTGATGGACAACGAGGTGTACCTGGCTGGCCAGGTCATGCCCGACCTGCTGGAATTCTGCGCCAAACACCTGGGCGCCGACGCGGTTACGCTGACACCGCTATGCACCAGCCTCAAAGATTGGGACCAACACGCCAACCTCGACAGCGGCCTGGGCCTGGTGCACTTCATCAACCTGTTCGAGCACCTGCAGCAAATCCCTGATGCCTGGCGCGTTGCTTTCGACCCGGCCCAGCCCCTGACCACCCCACGCGGCCTGGCCATCGACCGCGGGCCCGTGGCCAAGGCCCTGCGCGAAGCCATGCTGGCCTCCACCGCAGCCGTCGCCAAACTCGGCCTCAACGCCGACAGCAAGTGGGGCGATATCCAGGTCAGCGGCCAAACCCCGATCCATGGCGGCCCGCAGGCGCTGGGGATCTACAACGCCATGCAAACCGTGCCCCGTGCCGACGGCAAGCGCGAAGTGGTCAGCGGCAGCAGCTACCTGCAGATCGTCACCTTCGACGACCAGGGCCCACACGCCCAAGGCCTGCTGGCATTCTCCCTGTCCAGCAACCCAGCATCGAAATACTCGAAGGACCAGACCCAAGCGTTCTCCGAGAAAAAACTGCGCCCACTGCCGTTCACCGACGCCCAGATCAAGGCCGACCCGCAGTACCAGCAGCAGCTCATCAAGGAGTAGGGCAGGCACGCAACCCCTTGATGCCAATGCGAAATATTTTTGAAATCAAGGGGTTGCAGGCAAAAGCAAATGAGTACATAATGGCGCCCATCGAACGCAACGAAGCATTAAAAACTTCAATGTATTCAATGAGTTAGAGTAGAGGCAGGGTTTTACAGCCCACTCAAGTTTTTATACGGTGAATGTCAGCAGCAAGGGCATTGATCGTTTGAGGCCGAGTAGCAAAATGGTTATGCAGCGGATTGCAAATCCGCCTACGCCGGTTCGATTCCGACCTCGGCCTCCACTCTTAGAAACCCCGTAGATTAACGTCTACGGGGTTTTTTATTGTCTGCGATTTGGTCATCACTTCCGCAATTTTTCGGATCGCTCCCGCAACCCTGTCTTTTTTGTCTGGGAATTTGGGACGCCTTTATCGGAATGGCTCTACTCCTCGATTGGACGTAGCGTTGTGCTCAAGACTGAGGAGCGTGAGCATTCACTAACGGCCAACAGCTGCCGATCATGAAAAGCTGCTTTCGACCCGAAGCGGCCCTCATCACGTTCCAGTATTATCATGCCGATGTCCGAGCTGTTCATAGGTAGGTTGATGTATGGCCAGAAGCGTTAGGCTTCAAAAGAAACTTCATTCAAGGTATCTCATTGAGATAGCTGGAGGGGTGGTGCTTGATGATTGTCTCGTTGAAAAGCTATGGGCGCTCAACAGAGGTGACAAATTTGAGCTGAACTCACACTCCTTCAGTTTTGGACCGGTTCAAAAATACCGCTTGGAATACGTGATAACGAGAGGCCCAATTCCCGGGCATTGGCTCTACAAAGAATTTGACCCCGAGGAGCTGACATTATTTTTTACGGCAAAAGACTTTGTCGGCATTTGCCATGGCTGGACCTTGTTTGACGAGTGACCGCTCAGCATTAGCCTTCTGGGAGGCCGCTATTGGCCCAGAGTGTGTAAAAACGCTTCGTCAAAATTGAAGTGCGCGCGTCTACGTTAAATCTGAAATTTATCGGCACGTCAGCAGATGTGGATTTCGCGTAGAAGCGAGATTTTAAGTCCGGTTTTGAGTACCTGTCGCGCTCAAAAACGTTTTTACACAGCCTCGGCCAGAAGCGGCCACTGCAACATCGTTTGTAGCTGATTGAGGCCTGAATTGCGCAAATATGCATCCAGCAATTGACTTCATCTTGCGAGACCGCCATACCTGATTTTTTCAACGTGGCGAAGGTTGATCTGACAATGGTGCAAGTGGATGCAAACCTGATTTCTGACTGGCAAACATTCCACAGTGTTTTCGCAGAAAAGTTCGGCTTCCCTGGCTTCTACGGTCGCAATATGGATGCCTGGGTTGATTGTCTTTCATACCTCGATGACCCCAGCGCAGAAATGTCATCTATCCACGTTCAAAACGGACAAACGCTTTCATTAGTCATTGACAATGCCCAGAGCTTCAAGCGCCGCTGTCCTGAACAATTTGAAGCGCTTGTGGAATGTGCAGCTTTTGTGAACTGGCGAATCGTGGTTGCTGGCGGCACCCCGCTCGTGGCACTTGCTTTCAATGTTTAAATGCTCGCTCACGTCAATCGATCAACGATTGCGATCGGGCGAAAGTTGACCGTCAGGACAGGATACTATCGGCCAAGAGTGGACGCTCCACCGCCCAACTGATTACGCCTCTTACAAGACAAAGCTGTTGCTCATCTACTGAAGCACTACCGGAGCACTCCGAAGCAATACATAGATCACCGATTTAATACTAAAATGGATTATTATATCTATCTGACATCAGCGATGCATGAGCAGCAAAGGGCGACCTAATGCAAAATATGGAATCACTCAAAGCATTCTTAGAGTTAGCAAAAGTCAGTAAAGCTGCATATGCCAGCCCGATCGCCCACAAGTACCAAAGCTACAAAGGAAAGCCCTTCGATGACCAGAGAATAATTCACGGTTCTATCGGCAGAGGGTTCTGTCGTATCTTCTGGAACACCGAATCGGTAGTAATATGCTTTAGAGGCACTAGAGAAAGTGTTGATTGGCAAATTTCAAATCTACGAGCTTTTCCGGTTAAGTTGCAAGACTGCCCAGAAGCCTCCAATACTCTCGTGCATCGAGGATTCCAAAGAACTCTAAACTACGATGATAAAACCACCAAGCTTCGCAGTCTTGATGCAATACTTCGTTGCCTCGAAGAGAACAGCTTGCTAGATAAAAAAATTGCTATCACCGGGCACTCGCTCGGAGGCGCTCTAGCGATATTATTTGCAGTCAAACTGCGAAGCTCGCACCCTGATAAAGTCAGAGAAAATCTCGAATCAATAATAACTTTTGGATCGCCAGCTGTTGGTCTATCTGCATTCAAAAAACTCTATGGAGAACTGGGCGAAAAAACAGTACGACTGATAAATAGTTCAGATGCAGTCCCTTTCACCCCGCCATTATTCTATCAGCATGTGGGATCTGAAATATGGCTGCAAAATGAAGGAATCTCAACAAATGCTGGCTGGCTTACGCGCCTTGCCAAGGCACTAAAAGGGCCAGCATCGAATTTCTCATCCGATCATTCAATAGTGCAATATATATTGAAGCTAAAAGCTCTTATAAGCGCTCAAACCAATAGTCTGGAAAGATGACTAGCGCCTCTGCCTTCTTGCGCACAGCATGCGCATCCTCTTCTGCATCGTGACGCTTGAAGTTTATACCGAAGTGAGCGGCAAAATTTTCAAGCCCATAACCAGACTGCGAAAATAATAGGGCAAGTGCGCCTAACAACTCCTGCCGTATCAAGCTACTGGCAATCAAGTTAGGTTGTTGAAGAATTTTCACAGGCTCTACGAGTTACAGTTCTGTCGAATGGGGTATGGCTAGCCAATATTTGATTAGAGAAATTGGCTCTCAAGCGGTCATATACTTCCATCCAATGCGGGCTGAACCTCCTGCGATGTGCCCGTAAAGGGCAGTTAGCGAACGGCTACTCCTGGCCGATTGCCGCCAGTCGCGACTAGCCGCTTTCGGACCAGAGTGTGTAAAAACACCCGTACACATTGTCGGCGAGAAGCGTCGCCGGTTGTTTGTCGAAAACTTATCGTCAAATAGCTATTGGTTTAGCCAGGAACGTCTTGGTGGGCTTGACGAGATTTCTTAGCTTGATAAGCGGGCCCTAAAACGACCTGTTCAGGTCAAGGAGACAATCGATCAAAATCATGGTGGCCGGTGCAAGCAGAGGTTTGGGCAAAGCCCTGGTTGAGGGGCTGGGTGAGAATGAGTACACGCTGATTGGGGTCTCCTGTACTGATCCAGTGGAGGAGCCCCTGGAGGAGTAACCATCTCGCCATATGGCCCACGGGAAGTTTAACCTTCAGAGCATTTCTTTCTGTGCCCTCCGCAGAGGATCGCCGTTCCACACGCGTTCATCGGTCTCAAGGATCTGGCTAATCAGGTTGCACACAATCGGTAGCCTCTCATGGCGGCGAAACAAAGCTCCCACCTCTGAAAAAATGGGAGGCGCAGCTATCTGCCTAAAGACCACATTTGGCAGTTGAACAGTTTGAATCAGAACGCTGGGAATGACTGCTATACCAACACCCAGTGCCACCTGTGTCAGCACTGCGACCAGACTTCCGGGAGCCGAACCAATGTATGGATCGAATCTCCCGCGCTTGGCCACTTCACGCAACCCTAACCCTTGTTCAGGTAGCACAAACAACTCGCCAGCAAGCGCACTCGGGCGAATGTCATCAACTGTCTTTGCCAGGATATGGTCCGCTGGCAAAGCGACGCAGAATCGGTCTCGGGCCAAAATATGGCTGGAGATTGCGTCGGGCAAATGCACCGGCATCCGTACAAAGGCCACGTCAATCCGACCGTCCTCGAGAAGTGCCGTGAGCTGCTCGGTAGGGAGTTCCTTGGTGTTCACCATGACGTCTGGCCACTGATTGCGAAAGCGCTTGATCTGGTCCTGGAGTACCCCGAAAAAGGCGGCTGAACCCACGTATCCGATTTCCACTCGGCCAACTTGGCCTCGGCCTGCACGTTGGCCCACGTTAACAGCTCTCTCGAATTGTTCGAGAGTAGCGCGGGCTTCTGTCAGAAACGCTTCCCCAGCTGGCGTCAAAGCGACAGATCGCTTTGTTCTATTAAAAAGCCGAGCTTCTAACAAGCTCTCCACTTCCTGAATCTGCGCAGTGAGAGTTGGGGCAGAAACGCCCAGTTGCTCGGCCGAGCGTGAAAAATGTAGATTTTCCGCCACTGTTACGAAAGAGCGGAGATGGCGAATGTCCATGGCAGCGGAACCTAGTATTCAGTTTTTCTGAATTATAAAGCCATCAAGCTTTGTTGTACTGAATTATTCCCCCTGTTCCAATCATTGGACTCACTACATTAGGAGTTCACCATGTTCCGTCTTCCTCACATCGCGACTGTCTTGGCTCTTTCTGGAACGCTTGCTCTGCTCTCTCTGCCAGCAGCAGCATGGGATTTGCCTAGGCAGCCAGTTCTGACGCTTGCCGCCGCTCAACAGATCCTCACAGCAGCGCAAACACAAGCGCAAAAGGCTGGTTGGCCGTGCGTGATCGCAGTTGTCGATAGTGCTGGTTTGCCTATTCTCCTCGCTCGAATGGACAACGCCGCTGTCCCAGCGGGTGTAGAACTGGCTCCCGGAAAAGCTCGTACAGCCGCTCTGTTCCGACGTCCCAGCGGCGCGCTAGAAGATGCCGTCAACGGCACCCGACCTGCCGCCATCACCGCCCAAGGCTTTGTGCTGATGCGTGGTGGTTTTCCAATCATCATCAACGGACACACCGTTGGGGCTGTAGGGGTATCTGCGGACACACCACAGCACGATGAAGAGATCGCTCAAGCCGGGCTAGCTGCATTCAAATAAACGCCCGTTTCAAAAAGTGCAGTTACCGCTCCCGTTATCAGAAGAGACTGTCATTCCATGAGAAAAGAAGCGGCCATACTGGTTGTCGCGTCGGCGGGCTGTGCCATGACAGTTCTAGATACGAACGTCGTAGGCATTGTTTTGCCAACCATTGCCAGGGATCTTCAGGCATCGTTTGCAGAGGTCGAGTGGGTCATAAGCACCTACGTGCTCTGCTTCGCTGCCCTCCTGCTTCCGGCTGGCTCCATCGCTGACCGATATGGCCGACGACGCGTCTTTCTGTTCGGAATAGCGCTCTTTGCAGTCTCTTCTCTGGCCTGTGGTTTGGCACCTTCAGCGTCAGGCCTTTATCTGGCGCGAGCGGTACAGGGAGTCGGAGCCGCTTTCCTGCTTGCTCCTGCCCTAGCCATCATCGGACACACTTTTCACGATGAAAAAGCGCGCAGCCACGCATGGGCGATATGGGGCGGCATCATGGGGCTCACAATGGTTGTCTCGCCGCTCATTGGTGGAGTGATCAGTAGTTCACTTGGGTGGCGCTGGGCTTTCTATATCAACATCCCAGTCTGCTTATTGCTGGCGGCAGCGGTCGTGATGCTGGTGGATGAATCTCGTGACCCCATTCCGAGAACTCTGGACATCCCGGGAATTGCGCTTTTCGCGCTAGGGATGTTCAGTGCCACATGGGCACTCATAGCCGGTCCCAGTCATGGGTGGTCCAGTATCCCTGTCCTCGTGAGCATAATCGGGGGCGTGCTGTTTTTCGTAGTCTTTGTCTGGGTCGAAAAACGTCGCACCCACCCAATGCTTGATCTCGAATTGTTCACAGCCAGGCCCTTCGTTGGCGCAGTACTCGCGATGCTAGCCTATGCCTCATCTGCTCAAGTCATGGCATCGCTGTTACCGCTCTTTCTACAAAATGGCCGTGGCAACGGAGTACTCCAAGCGGGTATCGCCATGCTTCCATTTGCCATTGCGATGCTGATTTTCCCCCAAGTAGGTAGGCGACTTTCGCCTTACCTCGAGAGCGCGGGTATCCTGGCACTGGGCCTCTTAATCGTTGCACTGGGTAACCTTATTCTGATGTTCGCCGCCATTCAGCAGGGAGAACTATTGCTGATTTCCGGCATGGCTATTTTGGGAACTGGTGGAGGATTGCTGAATGGCGAAACCCAGAAGGCGATCATGGGCACAGTTCCTCGGAGTCGCGCCGGAATGGCATCCGGCATCAGCACCACATCCAGATTCACCGGCATATTGCTGGGTTTCGCCGGGCTGGGAGCGGTACTCGCCAGCGGAGTGAAATCGGCGGTCGAAAGCAGGCTGATAGACGCAGGAGTATCTGCTAAACCCGGATTTTCCGAATACGTGATGGCAGGCGACTTCGAACGTGCTATCGCAATGTATCCCCACGACTTAACCAATACGCTGAATGGGCTCGCTCAGCAGAGTTACAGCCAGGGATTCGCGGGCGCATTTTTGATTGCCGCTATGTTCTCGCTACTCGCATCCGGTGCGGTGTATGTGCTGATGCGTAGCAAAAAAAGGCATAGCCCGAGCCCTGCCATCTAGCCACAGCCCTGCAAAACGTGAGTAAAGATATATGTCGATAAATGAACTGAAAATTGCACACCCAATTCAGGCCGACGCAATTATTTTTGACCTTGACGGTACTCTCGTTGACTCTGCGGACGACATGACAGCGCAACTGAACACAATTCTGATCGAGCGGAATCTTGAGCCAATTTTGGTCGCAACAACTTCATTATTCCTCGGTGACGGAATGCGGTCATTTGCCAGGCGAGCGTTCTACTTGCGTGGAATAAATAACATGGAAGAAGCGATTGATACCTTCATCTCGCGTTACGAACACGCTGACCATCCGATGACAAAACCTTATGAAGGGGTAATTGAAACCCTTAGCGCGTTGCGAGAAGCGGGGTGGCAAATATCTGTCTGTACGAATAAGGACGAATCGATTGCCATCGATATTCTCAAGCAAACCAACCTGTTGAAATTTATGGATGTGGTCTGTGGCGGGGATACCGTGTCCTTTAAGAAGCCTGACCCCAGACACCTGGGTGCATTGGTAGCGCGTGCCGATTACGGAAAGCTCCCCAAGATAATGATCGGAGACAATAGGAACGATTTTGAAGCCGCACGCGGATACGGAATACCGTTTGCTTTTGCCAGTTGGGGCTATGGATCTCTGGCTGACGATTGCAAAGCCGTTAATCTCACAGAATTCAGAGATGTTCTCGACATCGTTGGCTTGCCTGGCGACTGAGCGGCAGCTAAGGATCGACTCCCGTCCTCGTCGGTCTACTAAATTCCGGATTCTTAGCAGGTAGCAAGGTCAGAGGTTTCCAATGGTGTTCATGGTGGATTCCTCCTCCTCAGGAGAGGACAAGGGTGGATCAGGTACAGTACTCCGTCATCGATATTCGTCCCAGAATTGCCGCTCACTGATTTGGCTTCAATTGACTCCGTGCGGCACTGCGCGGAAGGGTTCAGTTGAGTGCTCACGTCACCCTGACGTCTCTCGTATCCCCGAGGATCCGCCCCGCATCTTTTGCAGGGGGTAGCCCGAACACCCGAGCATAATCGCGACTGAATTGCGTGGCACTTTCGTAGCCAACCTCGAAGGCAGCAGCCATGACGCTCTTGGCATTTGCCACCATCAGTGTTCGCGCGTGGAGCAAGCGCACGCGCTTCTGATACTGCAAAGGGCTCAAATTGGTAACAGCCTTGAAATGGCGATGAAATGCCGAGACGCTCATCGATGCTCGTTCTGCCAAGCGTTCTACGCCGATGGGCTTGGCAAAGTCGCGGCGAATCCATTGAATAGCCATGTTAACGCGGGCCATTGCGGTATCAGGCGCTGCGATCTCTCTGAGCATCCACCCATGCGGTCCCTGTAGGACGCGGAAGATGATCTCCCGCTCGTAAACCGGGGCCAAAGCTGCGATGGCATCTGGATCGCCGATCAGTCGGAGCATTCGTATCCAAGCGTCCATCAGCTCGGTCGTAACTGAGGCCACCGAAAAGCCGGGATTACTTTCCAGGCGGACGGCAGGTTTGGGCAAGTCGCCGAATAATGTCGACAGGACTGCCGGATCAAGCGTCAGACTGACTGCCAGATACGGCTCGCCTGATGCGGCGGGATGTACTGAACCCACGGCTGGTAGGTCGATGGACATGACAAAGTAGGTCGCAGGATCATATCTAAGCGTGCGGTTACCCACCGTCATGCTTTTGCTGCCTTGCAGAATCAGATTGATCATGGGGTCATAGACCGCCGCCAGCAGGTGCTCTGGAATCTTGCCCTGAACCATGGCTACGCGCGGGATGCCGGTTTCGGTTCGGCGGTTTTCAGCGCCGGCCGCCAGTGATCTAAGTTCTTTGAGTTGGTTGTCCATGATTAGCATGCTGAAGGTATAACGACTCCTCGTGCAAGCAAAAAGCAGAAACAGGCATGTTTAGAGTAGGAACGGATATGACCCCCTAGGCGCTGATTATTACTCTGGACGCACATTCCAACCACAGAGGAAACCGATATGGGCGTCATCGTGATCACAGGCGGCAGCCGCGGAATCGGTGCCAGTGCCGCCGAGCATATTGCCAAAAAAGGTATGGGCGTCATCCTGACCTATAACGCCAACCCCCAGGCGGCGGCTTCGGTTGTGGAGCACATCAAAGACGCAGGTGGGAAAGCCATAGCGCTCAAGCTCGATGTCTCGGATGTTGGCAGTTTCGAGGCATTTCGCGAATCAGTAGTGGTAGCTCTGCGGGAGACGTGGAATGCCACAACGCTGAGTGGCCTGGTCAACAACGCCGGCTATGGCTTGTTCAACCCGTTGGCCACCGTCAGCGAGGCGCAGTTCGACGACTTGTTCAAAGTGCATCTTAAAGGCCCGTTTTTTCTCACTCAGGTATTGCTGCCGCTGCTGGCGGAAGGCGCCAGTATCGTCAACCTGACCAGCGCCACTACTCGTGTAGCCACCGCCGGAGTTGCACCGTACGCCGCGTTCAAGGGCGGGCTCGAAGTGCTCACCCGCTATATGGCCAAAGAGTTTGGTGAGCGGTACATACGGGCCAATGCTGTATCACCGGGTGCTATCCGTACTGAGCTGGGTGGCGGGTTGAACGACGAGTTCGAAGCGATGCTGGCGGCGCAAACAGCGCTTGGAAGGGTGGGTGAGCCCGAAGATGTTGCGCGGGTTATTGCCATGCTGCTGTCCGAAGAGGGCACTTGGATCAATGCCCAGACTATTGAAGTCGCCGGCGGCTACAACATCTGAGCATACGGGGGGTACACCATGCTTGATCATATTTTTTTGTCGGTAAGCGACATCGCACGCTCTATCAGTTTCTATGAGACTGTACTGAAGCCGCTGGGCATCACCGCGCGTTTAGACTACGACGGCAAGGACGGCCCACCCGGGCATCCAGACCTGAAAGGTTTTGGCAGCAATGGCCGAATGTTTTTCTGGTTGCGTGAAAGTGTATCGAGAGGGCGGGCTGTGCACGTTGGTTTCGTCGCGAACAGCAAGGTAGAAGTTGATGCTGCCTACGCGGCGGCCATAGCGCAGGGCGCCATCGATAATGGCGCGCCAGGCGCCCGCTTACACTACGACCCCGATTACTACTCAGCCAATTTACTGGACCCGGATGGGTACAGCCTGGAATTCGTCTATAAAAAATGGCAACACGTCCAATGAGCACACTTCTGATCTACGGAGCCACGGGCTACACCGGTCGTATGGCGGTCAAGCGGGCAAAAGCGCTTGATCTGAATTTTGAAATCGCAGGGCGCAGCAAGCAACAGCTTGCGATCCTTGCAGCGCAGTTGGACGTGCCATATCGAGTTTTCGATGCTGGCGCAGTTCTCGAAACTGATCTGTCTGGCATCTCGGTATTACTAAACTTCGCGGGGCCATTCGCGCAAACAGCAGAGCCATTGATGAACGCGTGCATCAAGTCTGGGGTCGACTATCTGGACATCACCGCCGAGATCAACGTTTACCGGCTGGCTGAGAGACTGGGCGTTCAAGCCGCTGCCAATAAGGTCATGCTTTTGCCAGGCGTTGGTTGGGACGTCGTCCCCACTGATTCGCTGGCGGTGCAGGTTGCTAGGCGCGTTGAAAATCCGCTCGCAATGAGCATCGCACTTCAGGTCCCAGGATCAATGTCCCGTGGGTCGGCCATGAGCGTTAGTGAGATCATCAGTGCAGGCCTACTCGCAAGGGTGAACGGCGAATTGGTTATGGCGCCCGATGCGACGCCACGGGACTTCGACTTTGGTCAGGGGCCGGTCCTTTGCGCGCCGCTTTCTTTCGGTGACCTGGTCACAGGCTGGCATTCGACGGGCATTCCTAATATCGCGATGTATGTGCATATCGCGGGCGATGCGTTTCCAGAAGGTGATCTGTCGCAACTGCCTGACGGACCCACGGCAGAGCAACGGGATACGCATCGCGCCCGCGCAGTGGTTGAGGTCATAGGCGCTGATGGAGTAACCGCAACGTCTGTGATCGAAACCGTGAACGGCTATTCCTATACGCCATTGGCAGCGGTGGAAGCTGCGCGCCGGGTACTGAACGGTGAGCGGCGCCCGGGATTTGCGACACCGGCCACGGTCTTCGGAGATGGATTTGCCGAGAGCATTGCCGGGACGATAATTACCGACTTCTAACTTGATGCTGGCGATTCAAATGGCCGCTGTACGCTCTGTAGCGGAGGCGGGCGGACTAAATCTCGTAGCATCGCACGCAGACGTCAGGCCAAAAAACCGTGAGTACGCTCGGTTGAATTGCAAGGTACTTTCATACTCCACCGTATTGGTGACCGGCCGCCTCTGGCCCAGAGTGTGTAAAAACGCTTCATCATAATTGAGGTGCGCGCGTCTACGTTAAATCTGACACTTATCGGCACGTCAGCAGATGTGGATTTCGCGCAGATGCGTGATTTCCAGTTCGGTGGTGAGTGCCTGTCGCGCTCGAAATCGTTTTTACACAGCCTCGGCCGATAGCTGTTTGTCACGGAAGGCTTCTTCCGGCCAGGAGCTGTCTGTCGCTCATCAAATTCGGCTATTGGGGTTACGGTGAGTGCTCTGCGGAAGTATTCGCTGAATTGAGGGCTCGAGGGGCCCCCGAGCCTGAGTCGGATTTTCAAATCCTACAATTGAGGTGATCCAAACGTAGAAAATCCATTCCGCAATCGATATAAGACCTCCCGATTTCAGGGGGCTCCAGCAGGTTAGAGATCTAGGCGATGCGGAATTGATGTTGATATAAGCAATTGAAATACATCAGGATATTCGAGGATTTAAAATCCACCTACGCCGGTTAGATTCCGACCTCAGCCTCCACTCTTAGAGACCCCGTAGATTAACGTCTCCGGGGTTTTTTATTGCCCGAAAGAAAAGGTCCGGTACCAACCTTTCGAGCAGGCCTAACTGTCTCCATCCGCATCAGCCCGCGCAGGCGTGATTCCGCTCTCGCTGGGTAAAACGTTGCGCCGTATCCCTTGACGCGCTCTAAGGGTTTTCGACGAGTGACGTGTCTAGATCAATGGTTCTGAGGCTTTTCAGGTTGCCACGGCGCGTCTTGGCGACTACTCTGAAAATGTTCGTATTGTTACGAATAATTTCGGTTGTGACCGTTTTCAGGTCACGCTACTTCAGGATGAGGAACGAAAAATGTTTTCACACGAAGGTCCCGCGATAGAGCTGCTTCTATTCGTTTTTGGTCTGGCGATACTGGTTTTGATCGCTTGGTTTTTTCATCACCAATACGAACGGAAGTCGGGGAAGGGCGTTAAAAAACAACATAATCCTGGCGAGAGCCGCTCAACGTAGAGCTGCTGTCGAACGACCTGATCGAGCCAGTCGGCTGCGGCTGGCTCGCGCCATTCACCGAAGTGACGAATTGGGGGCCGACTACGATTGACGAGTCGAGGCCTCCATTCTTGAGCGTACTGACCTCAATCTTCAGTAGTCAGTCTCGGACCTGCTGATGCGCTGCTCCTTCACTTCACCCGCGTACTTGGCCAGTTTCTCCTGCTGAGTTGCCAGCAACGTACAGACCTTCATCAACGCCACCGCCTCACTCGGCGTTCTGCTGCTGGTTGCCAGGGCTGTCAGCTCAACCACGGACCAGCCGATGACCGCCGCTGCATCTTCCAGGTCGTAAAACAATTCCTGCTGGGCCGTTCTGGGTCCGTCCAGGCCCTGTATCAACTCTTTCATTTCCGTCACTCCGGATTAACTCGCATCAATGAATTGACGTGTATCCACCCCTACACAAACCCTACCAAGACGTTACACGAAACCCGTGACGGACTTCAGTGGCGGCGGTCTTACTTTAAGTACACCCAACCTTGTAAAGCAGAGAGTGTTGTCATGAAGTTGAATTACCTAACCAAGGCGGCTGTTGTTGTCGCGCTGTTGTCGACCTTGTCGGGCTGCTGGATATTCATGCCGCCGGGCGGTGGCGGGGGTGGTGGCCACGGCGGTGGTGGTCATGGTCAAGGCGGTGGCCCAGGGGGCGGTCCGCGTTAACCGTTAGTCAACCAGAGGTGGGCCATGAATTATGGCCCACCTCTTTTTTTGCCCGGGATAAATCCCAGGCAAAGAAAAGCCCGTGATGGGGAGCACGGGCTAAAAGGGATGTTCATTAGGAGCTGGGTTCACCATAAGGCTGTGTGTGTGAAAGGTTTGTGAAAGCGCCTGAGCGATTTGAACCTGGAAGTGTATGCCTCGATCCGTGCCTGGCTGTACGGGGCGCCGGGAGGCATAACCCACTACTGTCGCAGGCATATCACACCGCTCGGAAGCCGCACCATGTTCATGTCTACCAGCCTGCTCTCAGCCTTTGTGCTGTTCGCCTTCGTGTCCTCGATCACCCCAGGTCCGAATAACACCATGTTGCTCGCCTCGGGAGTGAACTTCGGGTTTCGCCGCTCGATGCCCCATGCACTGGGGATCAGTATCGGTTTCATGCTGTTGGTGATTTCGGTCGGCCTGGGACTGGGCGAAGTGTTCAAGGTGTTCCCGTGGGCCTACACGGTGTTGCGCTACGTGGGCGCGGCGTACTTGTTGTACCTGGCCTGGAAGATCGCGACGGCGGGCGGTATGTCCGATAGCAATGATGAGCACGGCAAACCCATGACCTTCCTCGGTGCGGCGGCGTTTCAGTGGGTGAACCCCAAGGCGTGGATCATGGCGCTCGGGGCCATCACCACCTATACGCCGGCTGAGGGCTATGTCACCAACGTGCTGGTGATTGCGCTGGTCTTTGCCGTGGTCAACCTGCCCAGCGTGTGCGTGTGGGTCGGATGTGGCAGCGGCTTGCGTAATGTGCTGCGCGAGCCGCGCTGGTTGAGGCTGTTCAATTGGTCAATGGCCGGGCTGTTGGTGCTGTCGCTGTACCCGATGCTGTTTGCCGGCTAGGCGTCAGACCGGCGAGATGGTCGCCAGCAGGCCGATGCCGATGGTCAGTACTAAAAAACCGAACAGGAAAATCGCCATCTTGGTCATAAGGCCTCCAAAGGGAAGGGGGTGGGGATGTGGGCTATTGTCCGCCCAGACGGCATTTCAATACAGGCGCAGATAGAAAAGAAAAAACCGTATCAGATGCGCTGGGGAGTGTTCTGCCACGGGCTTTTGGGGCCTGTGATTTTTTCAAGATCAGTGCCTGGGACAACCACGGCTTTTCCCCCTAAGATGGCGCCCATTGCATCAACAATAAAAGTGGGCCAACCCTCGATGGAAAGACGCCAGTTCAGCGGTGGCATGAAAGGCAAGAACCTGCGCTACCTCAACGAAACCTCCCAGCCGGCGTCGGTCATCCGCGTCGGCTTCCTGCTGCTTGAACATTTCTCCCTACCGGCCTTCACCCAGACCCTCGACACCGTGGTCACCGCCAACCTGCTGCGCCCTGATCTGTTCGCCACGCGAACCTTCGGGTGTGATGACGGCGAAGTCATCAGCGACCTGGGCCTGGTGATCCGCCCGGATGCACGTCTCGATGCCCCTGCGCTGCAAGGCCTGGATCTGCTGGTGATCTGCGGCGGCTTTCGCACCGAACTCAAGGCCAGCGAGCACTTGATCCAGCTGCTGCGCAGCGCCGCCGAGCAGGGCGTGAGCCTCGCCGGGTTGTGGAACGGCGCATGGTTCCTCGGCCGCGCCGGCCTGTTGCAAGGCTACCGCTGCGCCATCCACCCCGAACACCGCCCGGCCTTGGCGGAAGTGTCCAAGGCCACCCATGTTACCAGCGAACCCTACGTGATCGACCGCGACCGCCTCACCGCGTCGAGCCCCTCCGGTGCCTTCCACATGGCCCTGGACTGGATCAAAAGTCTGCACGACAAAGCCCTGGTTGAAGGCATCGAAGACATCCTGGCCTTCGAAGAGTCGCGCTACCGGCGCATCAAACCCACCGAAAATATCAGCGTCAGCGCGCCCCTGCGCGAAGTGGTCAAGCTGATGGACGCCAACCTCGAAGAACCGCTGGAACTCGACCAACTCGCCGTCTACGCCGGCCGCTCGCGCCGCCAGTTGGAGCGCCTGTTCAAAGAGCAACTGGGCACCACACCGCAGCGCTACTACATGGAACTGCGCGTCACCGAAGCACGCCGGTTGTTGCAGCACACCGAACTGTCACAGGTGGAAGTGCTGGTGGCGTGCGGGTTTGTCTCGCCGAGCCATTTCAGCAAGTGCTACAGCTCGTATTTCGGATATCGCCCCTCCAAGGAGAAGCGGTTGGTCAAGTAAGGTGCGAGGAAATCCAAATAAATGCCGGAGGTCCCGCTGAATCTCCGACTTAGCGCTGTCGCACAGCAAACGGAACCCCCTGTGGCGAGCGGGCTTGCCCCGCGTTGGGGTGCGAAGCGCCCCCAATGAAGGACAAATACGGTCTACCTGATATTCCGCAGAGGCTGGTTTTGGGGCTGCTGCGCAGCCCAACGCGGGGCTAGCCCGCTCGCCACAAGAATGTGTTCGATCAATAAAATGTTTAACCAGTAATAAGAGTGCGCGGCTCTCCTCAAAACCGCTCCAGGCGATACGGCCCTAGCGCCGGCAACCCTGAAAGCGCATGCGTCACCGACGCCAATTGCCCCACCATCTCCGCCGTCACCGCCGCCTGGGTCAGCCCCAGATGCTGATGCCCAAACGCAAGCAGCACCTTCCCGTCACACACCCGATCAATAATCGGCAGCGAATCCGGCAGCGATGGTCTGAATCCCATCCACGGCGTCGCATCTTCTGCACTCAGGTCCTTGCGAAACAGCCCCTGGCTCAACCGATGCAACTCCCACGCGCGTGCCATGTTCGGTGGGCGGTCGAGGCCGGCGAATTCCACCGTGCCGGCCAGGCGCAGCCCGCCTGCCATCGGGGTCATGATGAACTTGCGTTCCAGGGACGTGACGGCAAACGGCAGGCGTTGCTGTTCATGGGGCAGCATCAGGTGATAGCCGCGTTCGGTGTCCAGCGGGACTTTTTTGCCGGTCAGGGCGGCGGTGAGTTTGGCCGAGTGGGCGCCACAGGCGATCAGGACCTGGCGGGCGGCGAAGGTGCCTTGATCGGTGCTCATGGTGACCCCATCGCCTTCAACCCGCGCATCCAGCACCTGGCGTTGGAGGAACTGCACGCCACTGGCCTTGGCCGCATCCACCAATTCGCAGACCAACCGGTAAGGGTCGAGGAAGTGCCCTGTTTGCGGGAAAAACAGGCCGCCCTGGATCCGGGCGCTCAATTGCGGGGCGATCCCTCGAATGGCATCCGCCGACCAGAAATCCACCGGCACGTTTTGCTGCCGCATACGCTGTTGCAACCCATCGATGGCCGCGCGGGCGTCTGAACGTTCGAACACCAGCAGCGAGCCATCTTCGCGCAACAGCTCCGGGCGCTGGATGCTTGCCAGCAACCGTTGCCAGGCGCCAAGGCTCGCTTCATTGAGCGCGCGCAGACCCGTCACCGTGCGCTGGTAACTCGCCGGGCGCAGGTTCAGCAGCAGGCGGATGAACCAGGGCAGGGCGCGCGGCAGGTATTTCCAGTCCAGGCGCAGCGGGCCCATGGGGTCCATGAGCATGGCGGGCAAGCGCTTGAGGATCGACAGGTCGGCGATCGGGAACACCTGTTCGGTCGCCAGGTGCCCGGCGTTGCCGTAGGAGGCGCCCATGCCGGGTTCCAGTTGGTCGATCACCAGCACTTGCCGTCCCTGTCGCGCCAGCTGCAGGGCGCAGGCAACGCCAATGATGCCGGCTCCGATTACGGCGATATCTGCAGGGGCAGGGTCGTGCATCAGCTACGCCTCTCTCGACCAGTTGGCATACCACTGGCGGAACAGCGCGTATTGATGCTCGGCGTAACGCCGCTGGGCATCGCTGAGCACGTCGGTCTCGTTGAAGTGCAGGGCGTAGGCCTGGTCGCCGTTGAGTACCATCAGGTGCTTGTAATACAGCACCAGGTCGCAGCCTTCATCGAAGGACGACAGCACCGCCAGCGCGCCTTCCAGCTCACGGGCCAGGCGGCGGGCCTTGGCATCGCCCTTGGCCGCTTGCCTGCTCAGGGCTACCAGGTGCAACACTTCGCGAGGCAGTGCGTTGCCAATGCCGGTGATCGCGCCCGTAGCGTTGCAGTTGACGAAACCGTGCACCACCTGGGTATCGACGCCGACCATCAGGGTCACGCTGTCGTCCTGGGAGGTGATGTGCTCGGCGGCGTAGCGCAGGTCGGCGCCGCCACCGAATTCCTTGAAACCGATCAGGTTCGGGTGTTCGCGGCGCAGTTCGAAGAACAATTCCGCGCGGGTGGCGAAGCCGTAGTAGGGGCTGTTGTAGATCACCGCCGGCAGGTTGGGCGCGGCCTTGAGGATCGCCGAGAAATGCGCTTTTTGCGCAGTGGCCGAAGCGCCACGGGACAGCACGCGAGGGATCACCATCAAACCATGGGCGCCAACCTTGGCCGCGTGGGCAGCGTGAGCCACCGCCTCACGGCTGTTCACCGCACCGGTACCGACAATGGTCGGCACGCCGGCCGCCACCAGGCGCGCTACGCCCTCCTGGCGCTCGGCTTCGGTGAGCAACGGCCAGTCGCCCATGGAACCGCAGTACACCACGGCGCTCATGCCGATATCGATCAGTTCGCGGCCCTTGGCGACCAGCGCGTCGAAGTCCGGCTTGCGCGCGGCGGTGCACGGGGTCATCAACGCGGGGATGCAACCGGTGAAGATGTTGTCGCTCATTGTCCTGGCTCCTTACAACGTTCAATCAAACGGGATGGGCTCAGATGCCCCAGGCAAACGGGTCTTGTTCGTCGATCAGCAGCGTGCTGTCGGCGGTCATGTAGGCGCGGCCTGTGATGAAAGGGATGACACGCTGGCCGTCCCATTCATAGCGGCCTTCGAACTGGCTGCCGGTGATGCTGGCTTGTATCCAGGGCGCACCGGGGGCGAGCTTTCCATCGGCGGCCAGACACGCCAGCTTGGCGCTGGTGCCGGTGCCGCAGGGTGAGCGGTCGTAGGCTTTGCCGGGGCACATCACGAAGTTGCGACTGTTGGCGTGGGCGTCGTCGGCGAACAGTTCGACATGGTCGATCAGGGCGCCATCGGCGCCGCGGATGCCCTGGGCCTCAAGGGCCTTGAGCATCGCCCAGGTGTAGTCGGTGAGGGCGTCGACGTTGTCCATCTCCAGCGCTATACCGTGCTCGGAAACCAGGAAAAACCAGTTGCCACCCCAGGCAATATCGCCCTGGACCACGCCGTGGCCCGGCACCGACACCGCGATCTGCTCGCGATAACGATAGGCGGGCACGTTGCGCAGGGTCACGGCGCCGTCATCGTGCAGTGTCGCCGTGACCGGTCCTACCGGCGTGTCGATGCTGTGCACACCCGGCTGGATGCGCCCCAAGTGGTGCAAGGACGCCATCAGGCCGATGGTGCCGTGGCCGCACATCCCCAGGTAACCGGCGTTGTTGAAGAAGATCACCCCGCAGGTGGCGCCTGGGGTGACGGGCGCGCAGTACAGCGCACCGACCAGAACGTCATTGCCACGCGGTTCCAGCAGGCAGGCGCGGCGCCACCGGTCGTGCTCTGTGCGCAGGTTTTCCAACTGGTCGGCGATGCTCGCGCCCTTGAGCGCGGGGAAGCCGGTCATCACCAGGCGCGTGGGCTCGCCGCCTGTATGGGAGTCGATCACGTGCAGTCGCTTCATAACGCGCTCCCTCTCTGAAAGCTGTGGGGTGCTTTCCTGTGAGTGTATGGATAGGCATGCAGTGGCCCTATCGTGAACGCGCAAGCGCGGCGGCGATTGATGTTTTTTGCTGGCATCGATGACGAATTCAGCACAGTCCGCCATGCTCGACAGCACCCCGGGCATGGGGCAATCTGCTTGCCATCAAGGTGAACGCCGGGGAGAGACACTCATGCTTCAAAGCGCGTTTGCAAGCCTTTGCCAAGGGCTCGGGGCAAGCCCTCCCCACAGCATCGAGCAGCTACTGGCCGGTGTGGCGCAGTTGCTGCCGATGCTGGACGTGTTCCCCAATGCCGCCATCTTCATCAAGGACACGGACGCCCGTTACGTCCTCGCCAACCGCACCCTGGTGCAACGTTGCGGCCTCAAGCAGTTGCAACCATTGCTGGGCAAGACCAGCGCCGAAGTGTTTCCCGCACAATTGGGGCCGGGCTACACCGAGCAGGACCGGCGCGTGCTGGAGCAGGGCCTTGTGCTGGAAGACCAACTCGAACTGCACCTCTACGGCAGCCGCGAGCCCGGCTGGTGCCTCACCCACAAATGGCCGCTGTACAACCACGAAGGCCGCATCATCGGCCTGGCCGGGATCTCGGTCGACCTGCAATCGGCCAGCCAAACCCACCCGGCCTACCAACGCCTGGCCGCCGTGGACGAGCACATCCGCACGCACTTCAACCGCCGCGTCACCCTCGGCGAACTGACGCGCATCGCCGGTATTTCCGTGGCGCAACTGGAGCGCTACTGCAAACGCGTGTTCCACCTGACACCCCGGCAGATGATCCAGAAAGTGCGGTTGGAACACGCCCATCGCTTATTGCACAGCGACATGCCGATTACTGAAGTCGCGCTGCAATGCGGCTATACCGACCACAGCGCGTTTACGCGGCAGTTCAAGGCGTCGACCGGGTTTACGCCGAGGCAGTATCGGGAAACCTGCTGAGCACGCTGAAGAGGTGGAGATACCGAAGGTCGTCGCCGGCAAGCCACATTGCAATGCAACGAATGGCCCACCGAACCCTCATATGTTCACGAGTAATGTTTAACGACGACAGGTACCGAGCTTATGACCGCGGCTGAAAACAACCATGTGAACTGGCTGGTGGAACAATCGATGCTGCACGCGGCACGCCAGCGCGCCAAGCTCTATTCAGGCCAGGGCCGGTTGTGGCAACAGCCGTATGCGCAGACCCGGCCCCGTGATGCCTCGGCCTTGTCGTCGGTGTGGTTTACCGCCTACCCGGCGTCGATTGTGACCCGCGAGGGCGGTACGGTGCTGGAGGCGTTGGGGGACGAGACGCTGTGGCAGGCACTGTCGAAGATCGGCATCCAGGGCATCCATAATGGCCCGCTGAAAAAATCCGGTGGCCTCACCGGCACACGGCACACGCCGACCATCGACGGCAACTTCGACCGCATCAGCTTCGAGATCGACCCGCAGTTGGGCACCGAGGCGCAGTTGCAGGCGCTGACGCGCATGGCCGCCGCGCACAACGCGGTGATCATTGACGATGTGATTCCGTCCCACACCGGCAAGGGCGCGGACTTTCGCCTGGCCGAGATGGCCTACGAGGATTACCCCGGCCTTTACCACATGGTGGAGATCCGCGAGGAAGACTGGCCGTTGCTGCCCGACGTAGCCGAGGGCCGCGATGCGCAGAACCTCAGCCCGCTGCAAGTCGATGCACTGCGCGACAAGCACTACATCGTCGGCCAGTTGCAACGGGTGATTTTCTTCGAGCCCGGCGTCAAGGAAACCGACTGGAGCACCACGCCCGTGGTCATCGGCGTGGATGGCAAGCCGCGCCGCTGGGTGTACCTGCACTATTTCAAGGAAGGCCAGCCGTCGCTGAACTGGCTCGACCCGACTTTCGCCGCGCAGCAGATGATCATCGGCGACGCCTTGCACGCCATCGATGTGATGGGCGCGAAAATCCTGCGCCTGGACGCCAATGGCTTCCTCGGTGTGGAACGCACCCTCGATGGCACGGCCTGGTCCGAGAGCCATCCGCTGTCGATTACCGGCAACCAGTTGCTGGGCGGGGCGATTCGCAAGGCCGGCGGTTTCAGCTTCCAGGAGTTGAACCTCACGGTGGATGACATTGCGTCGATGTCCCACGGCGGCGCCGACCTGTCCTATGACTTCATCACCCGCCCGGCGTACCAACACGCGCTGTTGATGGGCGATGCCGAATTCCTGCGCCTGATGCTGCGCGAAATGCACCGCCAGGGCATCGACCCCGGCTCGCTGATCCATGCGTTGCAGAACCACGATGAGCTGACCCTGGAACTGGTGCACTTCTGGACCCTGCACGCCCACGACACCTTCCTTTACCAGGGCCAGACGTTCCCCGGCAATATCCTGCGCGAGCACATCCGCGAGCAGATGTACGAGCGCCTGGCCGGCGAGCACGCGCCGTACAACCTCAAGTTCGTGACCAATGGGGTGTCCTGCACCACCGCCAGCATCATCACGGCGGCGCTGGGCATTCGCGACCTGGAGGCGATCAGTGCGGCGGACATTCAACAGATTCGCCAGATCCACTTACTGCTGGTGATGTACAACGCCATGCAGCCGGGGGTGTTCGCCTTGTCCGGCTGGGACCTGGTAGGCGCGCTGCCGCTGGCGGCCGATGAGGTCGCGCACTTGATGCAGGATGGCGATACCCGCTGGATTCATCGCGGCGCCTACGACCTGGTGGACCTCAACCCGGACGCAGAATTGTCGGCCGGTCAGATGCCGCGCTCTAAAAGCCTCTACGGCAGCCTCAACAGCCAGTTGCAGGACCCGGAATCGTTTGCCTCGCAACTGCAAAAAATCCTCGCCGTGCGCCGTGCCTACGACATCGCCGCCAGCCGCCAGATACTGGTGCCAGACGTGCAGAACCCTGGCCTGTTGATCATGGTCCACGACTTGCCAGCCGGCAAAGGCACGCAAATCACCGCGCTGAACTTCGGCGCCACACCGATCACCGAAACCCTGCACCTGCCGGACATCGCGGCCGGGATGGTGGTGGACATCATCAACGAACGGGTAGAAGGGGACCTGACCGCGGAGGGTGAGTTCACCATTACCCTGGATGCGTACGAGGGGTTGGCGCTGCGGGTTATCAGCAGCACGCCGATGTAACCCCAATCCTCCAAGCCCCGAAGAACCAAATGTGGGAGGGGTTTCCCCCAGGCACACCTGTTCCAGCTTGCGCCGCAGGTTGCGGATATCACCCTGCGCCTGGCAGAGCAAAGTAATCGGGTGAGTTTGTACAAAGTGATGGGGGGCGGGTGGCAGTAGCCCCAGGTGTGCGGCGTTGAGAGCGCGCCATGAACCACTCCAGCACCAGGTATTCCGGCAAGCCGCAGCGCCAGTAACGTTCACCTTGGTGGGGCAGGTGCACGTCTGCACAGTCAGCCGGGCGGCTGTAGATAAACACGTTTTCGATGGCGTACACCTCAAACGAAGACCCGTTCATCCCGGGTGTTCGCACCAGGTTGTCGGCCGCCAGCAACACGTCGAACGGCGTCCGTCCGGCGCGGCTCATTCTCAGGGCCTCGGTGGCACTGCCGGCCGTCGCAATGCAGTAATAACCCATGCGGTTGAGCATTTTTTCGATCTGCAGGACATGGGCGTGCAGTGGATCCACGATAAGGATGCGCAGGTGTTTGTCGATCATGGAGAGGACCTGTCAGCGTGCGGATGGGTAGGGGCCCAGCGTAGCGATGACAGGCAGGGATTGGATTAAGACGGGTCTGAAAGTTCCGCGCTCAGGACACTGGGCCGGACTGGGTGGGGGCGCCCTGGCGCTGTATTTACGCGCAAGGAATAACCGCCACCCTGGAATGGCAGCCTGGAATAGGAATCAGTAGTAGCTTAGTGCCACCGCTGGTCGGATCGTCAGCGGCGCATAGGAACGATTTTTGAGGGGCACCGCTCTACTTGCGCGGACTTAATCAGGTGCTCAAATGCAGCAATCAACACGGCGTTCTGCAGTAAAGGCCTGGGCGGATATCTACTCCCAGGCTGTAAATGATCGGGATATTGAGGACAAATATTTCAAATTGCTGAGGAAGGCCGACGAGATGGAGAGCACCGGCCTCATCAATGGGAGTGAGTGGAGGAGGCTTGTTCGCAGAGCAGGCGAATTCCTCGCAAGCACAGCCGAATGAATCAGAACGGGAGAGCTAGCCCACTCTCCCGCCCTTGGACATGTCGATCTCAAACACCAGCTCTTCAGCCAGTTTTTGAATACTTGAGCTGTCTGCAAGCGTGGCCAGGTTGATACCCGTCGTGCAAAACATCGCGTCATGCTCGGGCTGCCTGACCAGGACGGTAGCCGTCCAGCCATTGATCAGGATGCAATCCACCTGGTGACCGGGCAGGCTGCGCTCCAGGTCCGCGGTCAGTGATAGCTTCTTCCAACTGTGCATGATGACCCGCTAACTCGTCAGTGATGCAGGGTTGACAGGCGGCGCTGGAAAAAGTGCCAACGGCTTCATGCACCGGCGGACTGCTGTCGGGCAATTTCCTGGTTGCGCAGAATGAACCGCTGCAACTTGCCACTGGGCGTCTTGGGCAGTTGTTCGACGAACTCCACCTCCCGAGGGTAAGCATGTGCGGCCAGGCGCTGGCGGACGTGCAGGCGCAGTGCTTCGGCCAATTCGGTGCTCGGTGGGTACTGGTTGCTCAGCACCACAAAGGCTTTGATCAGCTCGGTGCGTTGTGGGTCGGGCTTGCCGATCACGGCCGCTTCGATCACGGCCGGGTGCTCGATCAGGGCGCTTTCGACGTCGAAAGGCCCGACGCGATAGCCGGACGTGGTGATCACATCATCATTGCGGCCGACGAAGCTGATACTGCCGTCGTCATTCAACTCGACAATATCGCCGCTCAGGTAATAGCGACCCACAAAGGCCTGGGTGGGCATCTTCAAATACCCCTCGAACCAACACAGGGGCGAGCGCTCGCGATCCACCGCCAGGACGCCCGGCCGACCTGCCGGCAATTCCCGATGAGCGTCATCCAGCACGACGATGCGGTAGCCGGGCACCGCATAACCCGCCGAGCCCTCACGTACCGGATGGCGCAAGCGGTGGTGATTGCACAGCACCATGCCGACTTCGGTCTGGCCGTAATGATCGTGAATGATCACGTTCAGTTGCTCGGCAAACCAACGGATGACTTGTGGGTTGAGCGGCTCGCCGGCACTGCTGACGGCGCGCAGGTGGCCGCGTACGGCGCTGGCGAACGCCGCCCCTTCGGCGATGAGCAGGCGATACGCCGTGGGTGAACCGGCCAGATTGCTGATGGCGTACTTGGCGATGATTCGGCACGTGCTCTCTACCGTGAACGGGCCGTTATAGAACAGCGTCGCATGACCGCACGCCAGCGGGCCGGTCACTGCGTAATACAGGCCGTAGGCCCAGCCGGGATCGGCCAGGTTCCAGAAACGGTCGTCATCACGCAGGCCAATCGCGTCACGCATGTAACCCTTGAAGGCCAGAATGGCGCGCAATGGCACTTCCAGAGGCTTGGCCGGCCCGGTTGTGCCCGATGTGCACATCAACAGGAACGGCGCGCTGGCGTCCAGCAGCACGGGTTCGCACTCGACGCTGTGGCGATCCAGCGTGGTCCAGAACGGGTAATCGCCCGGGTGCTTTGGGTGATCGCCGGTGACGACGATGCTGGGGCAGTTGGCAACGTCGTCCAGCTTGGGGCGGTTTTGGCTGTCGGTGATGATCCAGCGAGCGTTGGAGCAGTCCAATCGCTGCTCGATCGCCTTGGGACCAAAGGCGGTGAAGAGCGGTTGATAGACCGCGCCCACCCGCCAGGTGCCTAAGATCGCAATCAACAGCTCAACCGTGCGCGGCATCAGGCCGGCAACACGATCTCCCGGCTGCACACCCTGCTCACGCAAAAAATTGCCGAAGCGTGCAGCGTCTGCCTGCAATTGCTTGAAGGTGTAGTGCGTAGCGCTGCCATCCTGGGCTTCGCAATACAACGCCACGGCTTCGGCGTGGGCGTGTCGGTCACAGCACTCGATGCAGGCGTTCAAGGCCGCGAGGTCGCCTTGCAACGCCTGCTCGGCGGTGTGCAGATAATTGAAGGACGTGGCGACAGATTGATAATCACGCATAACGACACCTGGTTATTTTTATTGGGTTAGTACTGTGGCGCGCTTTGCCGATTGATCGGCGCTGCGCGGTTCAGCGGGCTAGCTGTCCATCATGTCGGCCGCTTGCTGGGTGGCCTGGCTGGTGCGAGTGGCCAGCTTGCGAACTTCGTCGGCGACCACCGCGAATCCGCGTCCGGCCTCGCCAGCGCGGGCGGCCTCAATGGCGGCGTTCAGCGCCAACAGGTTGGTCTGGCTGGCAATGCCCTGGATGGTGGCGACAATGTGCGTCAGCTTGCGCAAGGTCTCCTGCATCACCTGGTGCTGGTGTTCCTGAGCCGCGCGCATCGCGCTTTCTTCGTGGTTGGCATGGATATCGGTGATGGCGCCCACCACTCTTTGCGGGGAACCATCCTCTGCGCGTCGCGTTTGCCCACGGCCGCGAAACCAGCGGTAATTGCCGCTGCTGTGCTTAAGCCGGTAGTCGACATCGAACGGTGTTTGTCCACTGCGGTCGTCGACGTGGGCGACAAACGCTGCAATTGCCCGGTCGCTGTCATCGGGGTGCAGGCGTGACGTCCAGCTTTCCAAGGTGTTGGGAAACTCTTCGACGGTGTTGTGTCCCAGCAGTCGACGCATTTGCGACGACCACCAGATGGTGTTTTTCGGGTTCGCCGGATCACCCGCCACCACCTCGATATCCCACAGCCCGTCATGGAGCATTTCACGGGAAATCTCGAAGCGTGTGGCCGCCAGTTCGAGTGCCTCGTCGCGCAAATGTTGTTGGTGGATATCGCGCAGGCTGCCGCCGATGGCGACCGGCACGCCTTGCGCATCGCGGCGCGCCGCACCATTGATCCTGCACCAGCGATAGTCGTCACCTGGGGCAAGGGCCATGCGCACGTCCAGGGTAAACGCGGTTCGTCCGCTGCGATCAGCCAGGTGCCTGGCCAGCGCGTCTAGCTGCCGTTGGCGGTCGGCGGGGTGCAGTTGTTCGTTCCAGCGACCCAGCTGATCGATACCTTGGGGTTGGATCGACGCGACCCCGGTCCACCGCACTGCACACTCCAGCGCAGGTGCAGCGAGCCCCTGGGTTTCCAGTTCCCAAAACAGGTCACCGGCGCCTTGAGTGATCAGCGCCCAGCGCGCCTCCCATTCCTGCAAAAGCGTGTCACGGCCGGCGAGTTGTTCGGCTAGACGGCTGGTTTCCAATGTCAGCGCGCGAACCTGTTCCTGCAGTGCTCGCCGCTCTTGCAGCAAGGTCTCGACGCCCGCGAGGATGCGGCGTAGCAGCGGGTTGTTCGACGACAGCGGCGTACTCGGCTGGTCAGGCTGGTCCAGTCTGTCGGCCAGCGGCGCCAATACCCGGCGGGTGGTTCGACTGAAAAAAAGCATCGGGTACCTCTACCTCGGATCAAATGGGTGCAACCGCCAAGGGTTGCGCGGGGCATGCCGATAGGGCCCCGGTGTCAAATGCGGCTGCCCCTGGGAATGTCTGCCAGGCCAGTGGGCCGGCGGCGATTTCCTGCGGGCTCAGCAGGCAGTGGTCGAGCTCGCGCTGTAACACGTCGGTGTCGAGCCCTTGGCCGATAAAGACCAATTCCTGCCGGCAGTCGCCGACCACGCTGTCCCATTTGGCCAGGATGCTCTGCAGCCGGTATTCATCTCGCGGCCACTGCGGCTGCTCGACAAAATTCCACCAGCGCCCGACATAATCCCACTGGAACTGCTTGCCGCTTTGCACCAGCAGGCCGATGTCCAAGTGGCGGCTGGCAAGCCAGAAATAACCCTTGCTGCGCAACAGCCGCCCGTTGTGCCAGGGGCGCTGGAGAAAATCGAGCAATCGCCGGGGGTGGAAAGGCGCGCGTTCACGGTAGACCCAGGACGTCACCCCATAGGTGTCCGACTCGGAGGACGGCGCGTCCGTCGCTGCCATCTTCTGCATCCAGCCCGGCGACGCCGCCAGACTGGGCAAATCAAACAGATGGGTCCCGAGGATGCTGGATAACCCGACGTGACCGTGGGTCATCGGCAGGATCCGCGCGCTTGGATTGAGGCTCGTGAGGATCGCGTGTACGGCCTGGTAGCCTGGCTCATCGAGCAGGTCCAGCTTATTGACGAGAATGACGTTGGCGTACTCCACCTGTTCGATCAGAAGATCCGCCAGAGGGCGTTCGGGCGCGTCCGGCGATGCGTCGTCGCGGTCAACGGTGTGCGGTGATTCGAGCAACGCCTGGAAACGACTGCCATCGACCACCGTCACCAACGTATCCAGGCGCGCCAGTTCGCTGAGGCTGAAGCCATCAGCGTCAAGGAACGCGAACGTCTCCGCCACCGGCATTGGCTCGGAGATGCCCGTGGACTCGATGAGCAGGTAATCGAAACGCTGCTGGCGCGCCAGGGCGCTGATCTGCTCCAGCAGATCGGCGCGCAGCGTGCAGCAGATACAACCATTGCTCATCTCGATCAACTCATCGCGACCATGGTGCAGCGCGACCTCGCGCTGCACCTCTTCGGCATCGATATTGACTTCGCTCATGTCGTTGACGATGACCGCCACTCGCAGGCCTTCGCGATTGCGCAGGATGTGGTTCAGTACGGTGGTCTTGCCGGCGCCGAGGAAGCCGGAAAGCACGGTCACCGGCAGGCGGCCCGCCTGGGCGCCGTCAATCATGCGTTCACCGCTGGCGAGCTGGCGGCTTTGTCCAGGTAGCTTTCGAACAGGTCGACCACCACGAACCCGTCATCGGCGGCATCCCCCCACAGGTCTTTCACACGGAACTCGACGTGGTAGGTCGGTTGATGGGCCGCGCTCGCATCGCCATGGCCAATGGCGTCCGGGAACGGCCATTTTTCTGTTGTCCGGTGCAGCACCACGCCTTCCTTGCCGCGCACATAGGCGGGCATGCGGACGTGCCCGGCCACATACTCGTCGCGCACCAGCACCCGGTCGCCCACTTCAAAGGGCGGCCGCCCGGTGATCGCCTGGCGACCTGCGCTATGGGCGGGGTTCGCCAGCTTGAAGTGAGAGCCCAGGGCCTGATCGAGTTCGGCCTGGGTAATCACGCCCGTTTCCACCAACAGGGTGGCGGTCGCAATGACGTAGCGCTCGTAATATTGCGTGCCGACGTGCTGACGAACATCCAGGCGTTCGACGGCGTGACGCACCTCGTCGACGCTGAATTTCTTCAAGTGGTCGGCGCCGACAAACATCAGGCTGTAGGCCAGGTGTTCCCAGTCCTGCTTGAAGACTTGCTTGTAGCTCAAGCTATTGATGGTGTGGGGTACTTTTCCAAAACCTTGGAAACCGCCGAGATCGTGAAAGCCATCCATAATCAAAACTCCGGGAGTTGAACGATGATGAGGGGGTGTTCTCAGCCAACGCTGGGCAGGGCGACGCCGATCAGCACGTCTTTGGTGACCAGCTTTTGCAGCTGCTCTTCGGTCATGTGTTCGCTGCCTTCAGGCCTTACCGGCAATACCAGGTAGCGGCTTTCGGCGCTGGTATCCCAGACCTTGACCACCATGTCGCTGGGCAACTCCGTGCCGAGTTCGCGCAGTACGGTGCGGCCCTCCCGGACCAGGCGTGCACGAAACTCAAAGCCCTTGTACCACTCAGGCGGCAGGCCAAGGACCGGCCAGTTCGTGCACGAGCAGAGGCTGCAGACGATCACGTTCTTCAGCACCGGCGTGTCTTCGAGCGCGACAATGTATTCACCCTGGGGGCCGGTATACCCGAACTGCGCACACGCGGCGGTTGCGTCATTGAGCAACAGCGCGCGGAACTGCGGGTCGACCCAGGCCTTGGCAACCACGCGGGCGCCGTTTTCCGGGCTCCAACCATGCTCCATCAATTGCGTGAGCTGCTCGACATAGCCCTCCGGGATGAGCTCCTTGCTCTTGAGCACTTGGAACAGTGCCCAGGCTCTTTCGCCGGGCGTTGAAGGGGTCGCTGCGGGAATGGATGTACTCATGGGGTAACTCCTATCAGTCAACGCGGTTGTGTGGTGATTGAGTTTCTTATTGTTCTTCAGCCAGTAGCGAAGCCGTTGAAAGGCTCAGAGCGTGCGCCAGTCCACAGAGGCTTCAAACGCCGCCGCTGCCTGGTAAATCATGCCTTCGGCGTAGTGTTTCGCGACCAGCATCAGCCCGACCGGCAGGCCGTCTACCAGGCCGCATGGAATCGACATGGCGGGATGCCCGGTGATGTCCTGCGGCGCGGTATTGCCGATCATTTCGAGGGCTCGCGCCACGTATTCGGTGATCGAGCAATCCGCAGGAGGGTGGGGCTGGGCGATGATCGGTGTGGTCGGCATCACCAGCAGGTCATAGGTCTGCAGCGCCTTGTCATAGCCCTGGCGGGCAAAGCGCGCGAGGTTCTGGGCCTTGGCGTAATAGCGCCCGTTGTAGTGCGTGAGGCCGAACTGGCCGACGAACATGCAGAGCTTGAGCGAGGCGGATAATTGGTCGGCTTGTTCGCGCCAGCCGGCCTGTTTGTCCAGCAAGCCGACATCGTAGAGGCCTTTCCAGTTAAAGCCCGCGCCGTTGCCATGCATCATCTGCATGGTCAAACCTTCGCAACCGATGGGGTGCCACAACGATCCCGCCAGGCTATGTTCGGGAACGGATACCGACTCCACATGCGCGCCCAACGCCGCTAGACGGGCGATGGCGTCATGCACCTTGTCAGCGACCCGCGGATCCTGGTTGGCAAGCGCGAACCCCTCTTGCAGTACGCCGATCCTGAGGCCTTTCACGCCCCTTGCCAGATAGGCGCAATAGTCGTCGACCTGCGGCGACGCCTGGCGTGGGTCCAGCCCATCAGCACCGGCCATGGCTTGCAGCATCAGCGCGTTGTCGCGCACGTTCGCGGTAATCGGGCCGGCATGGTCGATCGTGGCTTCAATCGCCATGATCCCGGAGTAGGGCACCAGGCCGTGAGTCGGCTTCATGCCGTAGATGCCGCAGAAAGACGACGGGATGCGGATCGACCCGCCTTAGTCACCCCCCACGGCGATGTCCACTTCACCGGCCGCGACCAATGCCGCACTGCCCGAGGACGAGCCGCCGGCGGCATAACCGTGACGATGGGGGTTGTGCACGGGGGCTGGATCAGAGGTGTGGCTGCCGCCGGACAAACAGTAGTGTTCACAGGTGGCCTTGCCCAGGATAGTCGCCCCGGCATCCAGCAAGCGCGTCACGACGGTGGCGTCGAAGGACGGCACGAAACCGGCCAGCGGTGCGGCGCCGTTCATCATCGGCACGCCCGCCAAGGCGATGTTGTCTTTCAGCGCGACGGTTTTGCCCGCCAGTATGCCCTCGCGGGCACCGTTCACTTCAGCCCTGTAGTACCAGGCGTTCAACGGGTTTTCCTTGTCCGAGGGACGGTAGCCGGAACTGCGCTCGTAGCGTATTGGCGGCACGAAATCAGGCAGCTCGTCGACCAGGTCGTAGGCATCGAAGCTCGGTTGCATCAGCTCCAGGTAGAGCGCTGCCTGCTCGGCCGTCAGTTGCATGTTCAACTGGGATGCGATGCCCAGCAGTTGATCCAGCGTGGGTCGAATAATAGCCATGACTTTCCTTGATATCATCGATGATCGGCACGCAGGCGCGGGGTTGTTCAAGGTCTTCCCGAGCCTGCGAGACCCGATCATTACGGGTGGCAATGGAGAACAAATTAGGCAGCTTTGGCGCGAGTTGCTTGGTTGAGCAGGACACTCGCTTGGCTGAAAAAGACACCGGAGGACGGCGGCCCGCTCAGAACACTTTCAAGATGCGCAGGTTCAGCCGTGCACCTTCCTTGAACCCTTGCTCGACCTCGATATCCCGGCCTAGCTGGGCCTGTATCTGCAGGGTCGGATCAACGAAGTGAGTGACGGTAAAGCGCCCGTAGGAGGTTGAAAGACCGTCGTGTTGATCGACACCGTCGACGCTTGTCGCCGCGCCCGTGATGTAGCCGGCGCCGACCGCAAAGGTGGTGCTTGGCGTCCAGTTGTAGCGCAGCGCGGTCTGATATTCGTATCGAGCGTTTTCTTCAAGTTTCGCGCTGTTCGCGCCATAGTCGTGATTGGCTGATACCCAGGACACATCCGCGACGGTGTCCAGCGCCCACTGGGCTGAGAAGTGGTGGATGTAGGCCGCTTGTAACGTCGCGCGCCAGCGGTTCTCACCCAGGTTCAGGGCGTCATGTTTGTCGTAGCTGCCGACAGGGATGTACAGATAGGGGGCCAGCGCGAACACATCTTTGTTGGCCGTCGGCAATGTCCACTTCAGCGGGGCGGTGAGGATCGGGTCGCCGACACCGTGGGTATCACCCAGTGCCCCGACATCTCCCGAGGCGTTCATGTAGCCGAACGGCAGCAGGATCTGCGGCTCCCAGACGAGATTGTCCGCCAGGCCGATGGCGTGGATGTAACGAAGGATGCCTACATCCGAGCTCAGCTTGGCGTTGTCGGAGGTTCTGTGCCCGTTCTGATAAAGGTCTGACCGCTCGACGTGCTGGTAGTAAAACAGCAGGGCATTGGCGCCTGCGGGCAGCGGTTCGAAATCTCCTGGTGCGACCTCAATGGCGTGGCTTTTGACAAACGGCAGCATTCCCAACACCAGCACGATGCGACTCAATTTCATGATCGAATTCCTGGCAAAAAGTGGCCCCAACCCCATGCGCTAGAGAGAAGGGGCCAAACATTAAACGGGGGAGACGGACTGGTCGGCGGCGGCTGTCAGCCCTGCGCGACGACTGCATCACGCAACATGCCGGTCTGCGGGTGGCAGTTGATGTATTCGAACATCTGGCTCTTGGCGTCCGAGACCGACACTTCGTGGTACAGCCGCAACTTCACCAGGCCTGCAGCCACGCGGAAGAACGTGACGAAGATGCGCAGGTGGGTGGGGTGGGATTCTGCCCAGCGTTCCAGTTTCTCGACGGAACGCCAGTGACCGATGTTGTAGCTCATGTCGAGGAAGTTGCCGTCGAGGTCGATATTGCGCACGAAGCGATTGCTGTAGCAGCCCAGGGGCGCGCCGTTATCCCGCAGGAAATCCATGCCGTCCTGCAGCGTCGGCAGGATTTCATCGAGGTACAACGAGCGTTCGTCAGCCTCGGCATCCGCCCAATCCTGACCGGAGCGGATCAGCGCGATATGGTCGTGGCCCATGACCACGACACGCCCACCTTTGGCGGGGTCGCCTTGCACCACTTGCAACTCGCCGTTGGGGTTCATCCAGTCGGTCTGGGACGCGGGGAAGCGATCGCGCATCGAGCCCCAGTAGCCATGCTCTTCGATCTCGCCACTGGTCTTGTCCATGATCGCGCCGACGCCCGGCAGCTGTTCCTGGAACGCGTACAAGGTTTCGAATTGCTCGGCGCGCGGGGCGGTGATTTCCCGAAAGTAACCCAGGCCTTCGTTGAGGCGCTCCGGCGACGTCCACCACTCATTCACTTGGGGTGATCGCAGCCAGCGGCAGTAGGCTGCCGGGTCCTTCCAGTAGCCGACGATCATCAGATTGTCGTAGCCGCTGTTGTCCGTGTGATGGGTTAAATCGTGGGTCTGCGGGCCGTCGGGCAGGCTGAAGCTGGCGACCATGTCTCGCATCGCCTGCAGGGCGCGTTCACGGTGCGCCTCACCGCGAAACTGCACACCCAGGTAGGCCATCACCACCTGTTTCAAGTGTTCGTCGGCGCGTCCGACCCACATCGGGAAGGGCGGCTGGTAGTCTTCGGGCACACGGCGGGACAACGTGCGTGGGCACTTGAGGTGTTTGTCGATCGCAGATTCCATGGGAGGCTCCTTGTTTTTTTAGGTTCAGGCTGAGTGGGCTGCAAAGGCCGTGAGGTAAACGTTAGGCAGGCGTGTGCAACGCCGCTTTGTTCGCAAGGCCAATCGTTTGGTTGGAAAAGACAGCCACCGATTACCTGAACAGGAGCGCCCAATGAGGGTGATAAGTGTGAGTGGCGCTGGTCTGGATTTTGCTTGCTCAGCTCGACTGACAGCGTGTCGCTGCTTCAAGTCGTTGCATTAAGGTGAGTGCCATGGCTCAGAACAATCAATATTCCACCCTTGCCGTTTCGCAACCGCGTCGCTTCGAATACTGGAAGGAAGTGGTGTGTCGCCACTGCCTTGTGGCCGACAGCAAACCCTCGTCCCAGAGCGATTTCAACGGAACGCTGGAGGTCACCGGCGTGGGCATGCTGGATATCTCCAAACTGTCGTCCCCGCTGCACCACTGGGTGCGTTCCGAGCGACATTTGCGCACGGGTCCGGCAGAAGATTTATGGTTGGGCTTTACGCTCAATGGGTATGGCGAACTTGAGCAAGGGGGGCGTAAATCCACACTGGGGCCCGGCAATTTGTTCCTTTATGACGCAACCCGGCCGTTTCGATTCAGCCTGGGGGGCACTGAAAACCACCTGGTCCGCATCCCTCGACAGTTGCTGACGCAACGCCTTCCGCGTGTTGCTGAATGCACCGCAATGGTGCTGGATGATCGCCGCCCTGGCGTGGTCCCGTTGCGCGAGATGCTGCGCCATACGGCCAGCACACCCGCACTTGTGCAAGATGAAGGGATTTGCAGCCGATACTCCAGCACCATTCTCGACCTGCTGGTGATCAGTCTGGAACTTCAGGAACTGAAGACGACCCATCAGGAGTTGGATCTGTACGCGCGGATGATGACCTACATCCAGTGCCATCTGACTGAACGGGAACTGTCGATCGAACTGCTCGCCCAAGCTCACCACGTGTCCACACGCACGGTGACCCGTGCATTCGCCCGCCATCAGAAAAGCCCGGTCGCGGAGATCTGGAGAGAACGGCTCAATGCAAGTCGAGCGGCTATCGAGTGCGGTCAGGTGCGTAGCGTTTCCCAAGCCGCACTGGACTTCGGATTTTCCGATTTCTCCCACTTCAGCCATGCTTTTCGCAAGGCTTTCGGGGTCGCGCCGCACACGCTCTTGCCTCGCAGCTGACGCTCAACGGTTTTCTGGATGGATCCGGTCCGAACGGCTCGCGCTGTCGAGGCAGTCTTCCAGGTGCTGAATACCCGGTATTTGGCACCTTTTAAGGCTTGCATGGTTGTTTTTACCGGCTGCGTTGTGATGTCATTGTGACTTCATTGATAATGGCAGGAGCCCGCAGTCTTGGAACTTAACTTTATTGTCGCCGTGGTGAGTGGCGCTATTGATCATATTTGGCTGGTTTTCGTCGCTGTCCTGATCAGCTTTGCCGTCCTGAGATTGCGTAAAAATGAGTACTCTTTTGAATCAGCATCCCTTTGGGTGCTATTTGGCGTCTTGTCCTTCTTAGCCATTGTACCGAATGGCTTCCACGCGACGTTTAGTCCAGATATTGCTGAGCTGGCCTTGGATGAAGTCAAGAACCTTCCTAATTACAAGGCGCTCTTCACCGCCGATGTGATTTTAGTTTTCCTCGGGTTTGTTGGCGGCGCCAAACTGGCCTGATCAAAGCACCCGTTTGAGCTTGTTTAGTCCTGAAATAGGGTTACACCTATTTCTCCCTAACCTGAATGAATATATCAAGGCTAGTCCTGAAAAAGCCGAAGCGGTTGGATATGTTCTTGCGCTTTCCCAAGGGCCGAAGGGGGTTTTGACTCTACTAGTAGGTGGTGTCGTCAGTAATACGACGGGAGGCCAGAAATTTTCTGAGATGATGGAGTCTCTTCAAACCAAAGCCGCCACAGAGCTGGCGCAGTTTATGCTGAGCACTAAAGAGGGGACGGTTGAGCTGAATCCGGCCGACAAAGACGATGATTCTCTCATCGGCGGTGGGAGGCTGATCACTAGTATTTTGACTGGAGGCCTGCCTGGGCGAGCGAAGAGAGACAACCACATCTCTGTAGGTGGCGGTTCGGTGAATGATCACCCTCGTGGAGACAAGGCTTGCAAGGGCGAGAAGGAGAAAGCCGAGGAGGATAAGGCTGAGAACGGTCCTGGGGGTTTGACCCCGTCGGAGCTCGACGCTTTGGGTGCAAAAGCAACGTTGCCTGTGGCGACCGATCTTGGGAAAGTCCGAGCTGCTGAAAAAAGCTGGATATGAAGGGTTTTAAATGGCTAAGAAGAAAAAGCTGGGCGACATTTTGCAGGTGTTAACCTCGCAGGGTGTCGCATATGCGCAAGTTACTCATAAGCATCCGGAATTTGGTTTTTTAATTCGTATTTTTCCCCGATTTCATAATGAACACCCAAAAGATTTTTCAGTTGTTGTTGATGGTGAGCCACAATTTTCCGCATTCTTTGTTGTTCAAAGTGCGGTAAATCAAGGGCTTCTATCCGTTGTGGCAAATGTTCCTGTTCCGGAAAGGTTACAAATGTTTCCTACGTTCCGCTCCAGGAATGGCGGGACGGGAGGCTCTATTTGGCTGTGGAATGGAAGCGAAGCACTTCGGCTGGAGAGAAAGATTAGCTCGGAAGAGTTGAAGCATTCCACAAGAGGAATTATCAGTGCGCCATTGCTTGTTGAGCGTATTGAAAAAAATTACAGAGCCGAGACCCATGAGGTTTGGTGAGTTGTAGAAGTTTCACTTGATCTGACACTGTCTACACAGGAGTTGCGCCGTTGTTTTTGCACCCTAACTGCATTAGCAATGTTGAGGTTAAGACAGGGAGTGCGGAACTAAGTGTTCGTCAGTCCGAGATTTTCCCTCAAATAAAAGATGGGCATTCAAATCTTAGGGGGGGAAGTGGCTGAAAGCTTTGGGCTGAAGTCGGGTGCACCGTTAAAGAAGCAAGGGTATCCTAACGGAATTCCCATTGAGATTATGAATTTTCCTCGTGCCAAATAATGAAAGAAAAAGATATTGTTTCAATCTTGAAGGAGCAGGGCTGGGTTTGTAGCAAGGATGAAGTTGGTGATTATTTTTGCCTCATCGATATCGGAGAGGCTCAACTTCAGGTTATCCCATCTGTAGGTAAGCGCTCGGACCATTTTCGAGTTTTGCTTATGCCTTCCATTTCGTCCAAAGAATTTTCTGAGGCTGTTTCTTTTGTACTTGGTGACGGCAGTAGCAATGCTCCAATTATAGTTAGTAATGAAGCTCCGGAGAAATTTTCGAGTTTTTCTGGTGATGATATTATTAGGTTGTCTGATAAGGCTATCTCTTGGGCTCGCTCTCAAAGTATTGACGAGGGGTTGAGAGTTTATAGAGCGCTGCCAACAGATGTTAAAGGTGCAATGCCAATTCGACATTTGGCTGCACTAGCAATGGCTGGTGATACTGGGCGTTTAGATGAGTATAAGAAGAGTTTTGAGATGGGTGATAGGCCGGGATTTGTGCCTTACGTTACTTCCGATATGATTGATCGAGCACTTATGATAGCTCATAAAAGTAAATAGCCATCCAGTAAAAGACAAGCTACCGACCCGTGGAGAAATCCGGGTGAGAAATCGGGATCAGACCAATTTTTTCATAAAAGCCAACAGAATTGCTCTTTAAAAAATGAGAGTGTTGGTCTAGTCCACCCATTTTTTCTGCTTTGTGGCAGAGGCTGCATGGATCCAACAAAATTTTGATAGGTGATATGTGTTTAAAGAGTATGATTTTTTGCTGGATTCGATAGGCTCAGAAGATTATTGGTCGGATGTAGGTATCGATATCGCAGCTTCCAAAATCTCTCAGTTTGATAGTTTGAGTTGGGGAGAACTTGAGTCTGCGATTTCGGTGAAATCTGAAGAGTGGCGAGGTCGGTGCGCGGAGTCCCTTGGTGACTCAAACGATGAACGGGCCCTGCGTATTCTGTTAGCGCTTCTAAAGGCTAAAGAGGAATCGGTTGTCTTTCACGCAGTTGAATCAATTGAATCAATTTTTTTAGCTGGCTATATTTTCGATAGATCGCAGGTCATACTCACTCTAAATGAGGGTTTTGAGGGAGAGAGTCGAACGGTAAAGCTAATGATGGCTACATTAACTAAGAAGTTAAGTGAGTAGCAATTGTGGGGAAGGAATAAAGGGGATGGCAAATTTATTTAGTTGATTTACTAGTTTGAGGTAAATGAGGGGGAAATCCTCGTGCCGGTGCTCTATCGAGCACGGGGTGGCAATCGCCTCACGTCAAAAGGCGGGTTGATCACGGGTAGCAAACTGAACCGGATAGCCGGTGAAGATCTTCTCAGCCCCGGCGCTCCGCACGTAACCCTATATATCCACCACGTTCTTCCGTGGCACCGTTGCGACTAACAGCTAGCAAATGACTGTTAATCATTGGGTCCCTGGTTCGTGTCCAGGTCGTGGAGCCAGAAGCTTCATGACAGAAGCCTCGGCATTTGCCGGGGCTTTTTCGTTTTCGGCTATCCAAACCGCGATGTTGCGGCCTGCGAAGGCTATCAGGGTGATGGAGTGTGTTCGGTCGGCAGGACGCCGGAGAATGGAGAATTGCGGTGCAGAAAAGATAAGGGCCTGCATGAAGTTCATCATGCAAGCCCTTGATATCTTTGGTGCCCGAACCCGGAATCGAACCGGGACGCCCTTACGAGCGGGGGATTTTAAGTCCACATACAAAGATATATAAAACAGTAGGTTAGGGCGATTGTCGGTCCGCAATTGTTTGCACGGGCCTCGCTTGAAGCCCTTTGTTTTCAAGGGCTCATATTTTATTGCGGAACGAGTTTTCACTTTGTTGGCAGCACTTTTAGGCCTTTACGACGCCGGATATATTGCTCCGTCATACCGACAGTTGTGTGCCCCAGCTGATCTCTCGCATCGCGAATACTGCCTGTCGATTCCTCCTTGTCTGTAGCCGCTTTTGCGCGAAGGTCTCGCATCTGAAACGCAGACTTTTCAATCCCGGCCTTCATCCTGGCCGCGTCAAATCTGCCTCTGAGCATGCTCACTGTCATCGCCTGGCCGTTGTCCATTACGACGAGTCTGGTTGATCGAATCTTGTGCCCCTTTTTCCTTTCCAAAATGCGGTCAATAACAACCTTCAGCTCTCCTACAACCTCAATGCGGCGTTTAGCGCTGGTCTTCCCTTGCTTGATCAGCAACTGGTTATCCAGCAAGTCACGCTCGTCCATCTTCAGGGTGTCACCTATGCGCTGCGCAGTGAGATAGAACAGGTCTAATGCGTCCTTGAGTGGCTGATCAGCGTGCAGGTACACCGCCGCAAACATTTCGTCTTCGACGTAGGTGTCCCGGCCCGTTTCCTTGTTTCCTTTGATTCCCGCGCACGGGTTGGCAAGTGAGGTATAGCCGCTCTGACGGGCGAAATTCCAGATGGCGCTGAGCAGCGCCTTCTCTCGGTTGGCACGAACCTTTGCCGTCTTCGACCGATAACGCAGGTACTGGACAACGTGCTTCGGTTCGATCGCCTCAAGTGGGCCGGGCGGGTCATTGAAAAAGATCAGGAGTTGCTTCAACTCCCTAATATTGTCCTTCTGTGTGGTTGAGGACTTCGTAGGCACAACCTCTTCCATGTACTTGTTTGCGACGTACTCAAAAGTTAGTACGGCGCCGACGAGGGCACTCGCTGCGCGGCTCTTTTCCAGCCGGGCGTATTCAACTATAGCCGCGCCGTAGTCGGAACCCAGCGCGATTTCCTTTCTGGGTTTGTCGCCTGCATCGTAGTAGTAATAAACCCTTCCCCCGGAGCGCAGTCGCTTTCTCAGCCGGGGGATGCTGCCGGGGTTAGTGGGGCGTCTTGCCATTTACTGAATTCCCATCCGTGGTTGCCATTCGGCCTTTTCGGCCCTTCGATCTTTAGGGCCGGCCAGCAGTGACGCAGATATTACGCATGGCCAACCGTTGCGTTTGATGGTGTGGCGGATGCCATTTCGGGAGAGGACCATTATCTGGCCAGCCTTTGTTCTTGCGCCGGTAAGCTCGCAAACATCTTCGTGCGACAGGAACTGAATTCCGTCCATTCCTACCTCCCACTGCCCGTAGTGCGCAGTGCCTTGTCGTTGTTCATGGGGGTGTCCTTGCAGCGCTGGGCGGCAGAAGGTGGGTTAGGTGGTGGCTTTATTGATTGCGGCCCGCGCGTCGAACATGGCGTAGTACAGGCGGTGGAAGATCGCGCAGCTCGGGTCTTCGTGGTCGTCGCCGCCGTGCTCGAAGATTCCGTCGATGGTTCCGCTGTAGTTACTGGCGATCTGCTCGCATTCGCCCGCTACTTGGGTGAGCGCCGTCAGTGCTTTCAACAGTTGCTCGCTGCTGGCGCGTTCCTCCCGGCCGATCTGCCAGAACTGCTGCGCCCAATGATCCGCCGGCGGCGGGTTGGTGTTTTGGGCTCCCAAAGCCAGTGCTCCGACAACGCAGTCCAACAGGTCACGCTTGTAGGTGTTGTCGCCGTCGATACTCAGGCCGTTTCGGCGCAGCGCATCCAAGGCGTTGTTCAGGTTCGACTCGGGCGAAGGCAGCACCAGGTCAAAGTCTTTCTTGCCAGGGCGGTAGGCAACCACCAGCAGTTCGCAGTCAAGCGGCAGGTGTTGCGCCATATCCGAGATCGCTTCGATAGCGGCTTCGCGGAATGCATTCTTTTCTTCGGACATAGGAATACCTCGCCCGCCGCTTACCGGCAGGCACTTGTGATTTAATGAGATGAATTCTTAAAGGTGACGCGAAATGGATAAGGCGTTTAGAAACCCGCTGTTTTTGACTGGGCTCCCATTGGCAGTCTGCGGTCTCGCGATAACTGCGCCGGCCCTCTGGATAACCGGTTTGGTACTGATGGTGTGTGGATGGGCGAAGGGCAAGAAACAGCCTTGATGCTCACTGGCAGGCATGTAGGGGGATTGGGGTTAGGGGTGCTTCATGAACGTGATCCAGTGCGTTTTTTCGCGCTTACCGGACTTGTGGCCAAACAGCGGCTGCTCGTCGGTGAGGGCGAGAATCTCGCTGACTCGGATCTGGGTTTCATTCCATTTGAAGATCAGGAACTGGCCTGGTCGCAGCACCCGGAAGCACTCTGCAAAGCCTTGGCGCAGATCATCGCGCCAGTCGTCTGTCAGGATTCCGTACTTGAGCCGCAGCCAGCTTTCACGGCCGGCGCGCACCAGGTGCGGAGGATCGAACACCACCATGTTAAAGCTGGCGTCAGGGAAGGGCAGGTGCCGGAAATCCATGATGACGTCCGGCTCAACCTTCAGCACCCGGCCATCACACAGCACATGCTCTTCATCGCGGATGTCCCCGAACAGGGCGCGTTGGTCACCCTTGTCGAACCACATCATGCGGCTGGCGCTACAAGGGTCGAGGATTTGCGCATTCATGGCCTGGGCCCCTTGTAGATGAAGACGTAGGCGAACCAGAGGGTGGCGATCATGGCGTCACCCGTTTGAACTCGACCACCCAGACCCACGGGTTGGCTTGCCAGTCACCGCCTACTGATGACCAGAGCAGCTCAAACGATTTTCGAGGATCAGCGCTGTAGGTCTCGATCCCCTCGACGTGCCACCAATCACCCAGTTCGGCATGATCGGTGTAGAGCCGCACGCCCTCGGCCTTGGCTTGCTCCTCGGTGATGTCCTGCAACCGCTCGACGCGCACGTCGGTGATCTCCAGCAGGATGCGGCTGGCCCAGCGCGGCATGTGGATAGATGGCTTCCATCGGCAGCCGGGGCTATCACGGTCGTCGTACCAAAGCTCCGGCTCAGCGTCGGTTGCCTTGTAGTGCGGTTGATCCCATTTATCGTCCTCGTAGCGCTGGGTAGGCCTACCATCCTTGTGTGGCGGCGAGTACGGGTCGTCCGCCCAGCGGCTCGATTCGATGGTGAAGGTCTCGCGCACCCACAGCCGGTCGCCGGGCTTGCCGTAGGGACAAGGTGCGTACACTTCCAGTTCCTTTGCGCACTCTGCTTCGGTCGATCCAAATACGCAGAAACCATAGCGCGGGTCTCGCTGGCCTATTGCGCTCCAGCGCTGACGATCGCCAATCGGAATGGAGGTGTCCTCGGTAGGGATTTGGAAACCTTTCACTGCCCGACGCGTGACCGTCTTCCGGACTTCCAGGATGGCGCGCACCATCGGCGCCGAGAACAGGATGGGGCGTTCTTTGATCTGGCTCACGGTGCCACCTCCCGGCGCGCCCAATGCACGTGCGGTCCTTCTTCAGTATCGAAAATCCCCAGCAGGAACCACTCAGGGCCTGGCGACTGCGGATCCCAGCCTATACAGCCCTCACAGCCCACTGTTCCATCGAAGTAGGGGTGATCATCGAGATCACGCTCCATGCTCCACTCTCGCAATTGCAGGCCTTCTTCTGCGAGCCACGCATGGTATGGCGCGGGATCTTCGGTGCCGCCGAAGTCAGGTATGCCTTGATGCCACCACCATCCATTCCCTTCGCGCTTCACCTCGACCGGCCCGAACGGCTTGCTGCCGCTGTGCGCCTCGCAGGGAGTAACGTAAACAACGTCGGAGTAGTGCCCGCCGCCAGAGCTGAATTCCATCTTGCAGCCGCATTTGGCTGGCTCGCTGTTGACGAACGTAATCTTTTCTTCAGGCATGACTTCGTCCTTGCCGCTATAGCGGCTGACTTTGAAGGGGGAGGGGTTACAGAGAGGGGTTGAGGCGTTTCAGCTCGTCGAGGCAGGCGTTCCACTTCTTGGCCTCGCCGATTGCGGCGCAATACTGGTCAGCGCTTTCGAATTCTTCACGGTGCGGAATATCCAGGCGCTCAGGCAGCACCACCGCTACCGGCGCGGGCTGCTCGGCGTAGAAGGGCTTCGCGCCAATCTCCCCGGCCTTGCAAACAATCCACAGCCCTGGAACTGATAGGTATTGGGGCTTCATGTACACCGGCTCGCCCTGGGGCTGGGCGGCTGGTATGGTCCCCTCATCAGTGAGGGTACCATCGGGTTTGGCACCCAGCAGGGCACGCAGCTCTTTAACAAAATCGTGCTCTTCCATCTCATTTTCATAATCGCTGTAGCCTTCATCCATGCCCATGCAGGCGCGGACTTTCAGGCAGTGCTCGACCATACCAAGCAGCACCGAATGCGCCTCATCAGTAAGGTGCATCACATACTTGCGCGGCATGCCGTCAATCGTTTGGTTGGTCGTCATACAGCCTCCCTCGTTACCAGATCATGGGCATTCACAACCGTCATGCCGAGGCGTTCGGCGATCAGGACTTCCAGGCGGGCACCCTTTGAATGCTCCCAGCCCGGCAGGGTGGCCACGGTGTCACACTCCATCAGGGCGGCAATGTCGCGGCGCATGCAGTCGTTCCAGGAGCCGCCGTCCGGATTTAGTTCGGCGGGGTTGGTGACGGTGTGGCCGCCTTCGCGCAGGCTGGCGGTCATTTCGGCAAAGGCCGGGAAGTTGAGGTCGGGCACGCCTGTCATGGGGCCGCTCAGGTAGATGCGCTTCATGCGACCTCCTTGTCATGCCCTGGGCAGCCGCCGCCGGCAAAGTCGAACCCCTCACACGGCGGCCCGAAAGGAAGTACCTCTTTGCCCTGGGCCAGAGCTTCGAGCAGATGATCCTTCGCCTCGTCGGCGGTGCACTCACGTCCATCCACGCGGAACATGCCCTTGAGCTGGCGCTTGCTGAAGTCGCGGATTGCGCCGCGCACGCTCAGGTGAATGTGAAAGGTACGGCCGTGCGGCCCGAAAGGATCTGCCGGTTTGTTTTCTGTAGGCATGGGGAGTCCTTGCCGGGCCATGCCCGGGCGGTGGAGGGAGGTGGTTAGCTGTAAGGGCTGGTTACTGATGTTTGAGTAGATGTAGGTCATAATTTCCGAGGAATACCGGACACCTGCACATACAACGGTGGGAAGACCATGCGCAAAATGAAGAAGCAAGAAATAAGCTTTATTGATTGGGGTGGAAAGATTGTTGGGGCAGTTGGTGTGCTTGGCATGGCAGCGTATATAGCAGGCTATTTTAAATTCTATTTCCTATATTCAGCTTTCAACTGTAGTTGGGTGCTTCCGTTTCATTCGGTTCAGGATGTTGTTGCCAACGGAGTGGTTGATGTTTTCTTCTGTGCGCTAACGGCTGTTCCACTGTTTTTTGGTTACAGAACTTCTCTAGAAATAGACAATCACGGGCGACGTATCGTCGGACTTATAGTGCTGGGTATCGCAATAAGTATTGGCATTGGCATTCGGTTTCTAGGTTATGTGCTAGATGTATATATAAGTGAGCTGATGGTCTACGGCGCCTCATACCTTGTTATTGGCGTTTTTATTGCTAATGTCGCTAGATACTCTTATGAAAAAGGTTCCTACGAGTATATCGCAGCGGGTTTGCTTTTATTTGTTTTCGCATCGTGCTTTTCATCTTACTTGGTGAATAGCACTAAGACGTTTGCGACTGCTTATGAAAAAGGTGCTTTCCCCTACGCTGCAGTTGAGGAACAAGCAGTAGGGGGAGTTCTGGTTGGTTCGGTAAATGGAAAATACCTTCTTCGCCTATGTCAGAAAAAGGACAAATTCAAACTGATAAGTCCATCGTATAAATGGACGGTTGAAAAGCATATTCCTGGATCATGCGGTATCAGCGACGCAATCAATTAACTCGAGATCAGGCGTGGCGTGATTCATGAGAGGCTCAGAAGAGGGGGGTGTCTACAGCGAAACTTCGCCGGTATCGATCTTGCGAAGCTCCATCACCTCGATGCGGTTGGTGCCATCGGTGATCACCCAGCAAGGCAGCTCAAGGTTGCGGAAGGTGCCGTGGTAGTTCCGGTAAGCGCCGAGGGCCGCTTTCCGGAAACAGTTCGCGACGACTTTGCCAATAGGCATTGGCTGCCCCCCCCTAGCAGACAGAGATCGAACGCAACAGCGTTTTGAATGCGCTTTGCCGCCGCTCGGATCGTGTTCGGTGCCAGCTGGAACTCCTTGGCGACCTCAACGACGTGCTTATAGACCAAGGCGTCGTGGATTCGCTGATCGCGCTCGCCGTTGCGCAGGCCAGCGTAGATGACTGCTTGCATGGGTTGTCTCCAAGCGTGCGCCTGCCTCGCCGGCTGGCGTGATTCGTTTAAGTGGGTGATATGCTTTGCTGCTTATCAAACAAGGAGGTGGTAATGGCGGGTAAAAAGCTTGAAGCGTTCCGCGAATGGTTCACGCCGCGTAGACGGCGATGGACTGGAATAGGCCTGTTTGCAATTGCTATTGCCGTGCCATTTTTAAGTCCAGGAACGACCGCCGCTTGGCTCATAGGGCCTGCGACTATCTTTTTCTTGGGAAGCTTTATTCCCGATACGAACGGAAGGCGATAGGGCGCTGCCGGCTGGCGTGATTCGTTGATATGGGGTGTTACGGGTGACCGGCGGGGCGCCGGGTCAGGCTTCTTGAGAAATCGGGATGGCCTTCAGGTCGTCTTTTTCATCGGCGTCGCCCAGATAACGCTTCAGTTCCGCGCGGGTGTACTTGCCAGCCCTGATCGTGTCACTGGTGTATCCGCTGTAGTTGGGCCGGAAATAGACCCCGTCCTTCACATTGAGGATCATGAACAATGGCTCAGGCTCAGGGAAAAGCACCTTGCGCAAAACCTCGGCCCGCTGATAGTTCATCCCGGCCACTGCTCTGGCGATCATGTCTTCCAAGCGTTGTCGGCGGGCTCGCTCGTTTTTCTTGGTCCTGATGTCTGCCGGCCGATCAACAAAGAGTTCAAAGCACGCCTTGTTGGTGTAGCCGTATTTTCCGTAAGCCACCCACCACATGTTGTTGATGTTCACGAACGCAGTGCCCTGGTACCAGCGGCCTTTTCGGTCAGTGGTCCAAACCTTCGCGCCATGCTCAATGGTTTTCTTGTCGCCTGATCCCGAGTTGTAATCGGCGGCGGGAATGGTCGGCGGACCGAAGCGGCGCTTACTTACATAGTCGGCATTTATCCACTCGATGTTGGTCAAACCGCCTAAACCGCACTTTCGATCTGACGCCTTGAATGTGTAGCCAGTGAAGACGTTGCACAGGTAGTCACGAATGCGCATGCGGGTACGCTGCATTTCCAGGCGAGCCAGGTAAGGCATGTGCTTTTCTTTGTCGCTTTGGTACCGACCGCCGTGGTCTGCGCGATCCGGGGTGTTCACAGCCTGGAAGAACTCCAGTTCAATGCTGCGCCCACTGATTTTTAGGTCTGCTTGTAGATCGCCTTTCACGCAATGACGTGAATTGTTGCCAGTGAAGATATGGGTCTGCTCGCCGACGGTCCATCCGATCCGATTGAGCGTTTGAATGATCCGCTTGAAAACTTCGCGCTTGAACTTGCGTTCCCAGATCACCTTGGCGTCCCACTCGCGGGGAATACCTTCCTCCCACACGGCCAAGCGCGCCTCGCCGAACGACACGCAACCTTCGCGTTGAATTTGCATTGGATTATCTCCAGTCAGGAGCCCCCCTCCGGTGGCCGGTGGTGGCAATTTGGTTTGGGTTGGGGTATTACGGCGTTCGGCATAGGGCCGAATTAGGGGGATAGATGGAAATTCATAGACAAGGCGCCAACCGTAAAGAGGGCTGGACCAGACTCAAGGCGCGGAAATCAAAAGCGCAGATATTTGGCCTGGGTCCTGCCATACCCTCCCCAGGTACATCCATGACAGGCCCTGCACCTGTTCTCACCATACTTCACCGGAAATGCAAACATCCCAGCGCCAGTGGCGAATACGATTACGTCACCGAAATTGAGCTATCTGAATTTGCAGACTTGTTGGAGATGCTTGCAACTACGGGCCTTCGGGAGTACGGAGATTCTTTGTCTGGGGCGCTTTCCGGATCCGCTCGCTCCTTGAGCCGCTTGGCGGCGGCGGCATGCGGGATATCGGTTACTGAAGAAAAGAAGAAAGGTTGACTGGGCGGAACTGAGGTTTGGCAACAGCCCATTGAAACTGTACTGCACTCCGATAAGAAGTTTCAGCAAGTAGGGTGGGTTATTCCGGGCCTATGATTTCGTCGCCTGGGTCTTTCTGAATGGCGAGAAGGCTCTTGTTGCGGAATTCCCGCGCCACGTTTTCGGATATCTGGAATTCGTGGCGCGGGGGTTCAAGCAGAAATGTGGCTTTCGAGCCCATCGCATGCAGGTGATGTATCATCAGCGTCATCGCCTCGCCCTGTTCAGTAATGCATGACCACTCCATCAGGTCGGCCAGGGCTTTGCGGGTGCCCGGCCGAACCCTGAGCCTCAATTCCTCTTCGGCATTCGCCACGCGCTTCCTGGCGGTTTTGGCCGAGCGTTCCTGCAGTGTTTTCGCCATGGCCTACCTCTTCTATTCCGCTGGCCGGTAGTGCGAGCCAGGTTTGACGTTTGCGTTGCTGGGTGCGGGCTATGCGGCGCATGAATCGACCTTCACCTGTCGCCAGGCGCCGACCGAAGCCAGCAAGGAAGACAGTTGCGCCTCGGTTACCGTCTTTTCGCCAGGCACGGCCAGCCAGCCCATACCTACTCGGTGATTCGGGTTACAGTCGGCCTTCACCTCTTCATAGAAGTGCTCAAGGACATCCGAAAGCCTTTCCACCAGGTGCACGCCGTCTGGTCTGATGTCGATCGATTTTATGTACTGGGCTCCATCTTGGCGAACACAGATGCTGGCGATGTATATCGTCCAGCGGTGTGCAACATCGCAGAGCGCGTCGGAAACCGTTCTCGAAATAATCTGCTTTCCGTTCTTCCAGTTGATCATCACCTGCAGGCCGCTTGGATCGATGTTGATGACGGCAGCATGGTTGGTGTTGATCAGGGCCCGCATGCTGCGTTCGATCTGAACGCGCCGATTGCACGGCTTGCGTTTGCTCATAATGCCTCCGCGAGTTTGCGCAGCGCCTTACGCTCTGCCGCTGTGATGGGCGGCTTGCGGCGCTTGAGGATGGTTTCGGGATCGATCTTGGTGGAGCGTTTCGGCGGTGGCGGGTTGATCGCCGGACTTTCGCCCAGGTAGATCGTTCCGCCGGCCGCCAGGAACTGCGCCGTGCGCTCCGATATTGAGTCGGCGTGCTGACGCTGCTGCTCAACAAGGTTGAGGTGGTTGCTGATCATGATCAGGCTCCTAAACGATGGGCTTGCGCCCGAGCTTTGTCCGCTACCTCATCAACCATGCGATTCAGCTCCAGGTTGAACTGGACCAGTTCTCTGTGCAGGTTGGCGATGTAGGCTTCGTCGCGGTAAATCGTCTCGATGTAGAGCTGACAGTCCTCATCCTGACGCGAGTCGAACGAAATAAAGTCCCACCATTTGCGGCCGGTAACGAACATGCAGCCCTGGACTTGCGGCATGTGTTCTTCGGGCATTCCTTCCAGCCAAGTCCTGATATGTATTGCTTCGTTGAATGGGCACTTCGATTCGGTGCCCCCGTCATCATTTATCAGGCCGTCCGGCGAGCAGCCGAGCCAGTCGTACTTGGGGTGAACGATGAATTCGGAGGGGAGGACGATGTTGCCGGTCAGCATTTCGTAGGCGTCTTGGGCCTTTTGCTCCTCGGTGTGACCCCACTTCATCGACGCGCTACTGACGTTGTGCTTGGACTTCTTGGCAAGGCGCTCAAAGCACAACTCCCGCATGTACGACGTGCGGGCACCCATTGGCTCGCGCTTGCCATTTTTGTCAGGTTTCCCCCAGGCCATCACATCTTTGAAGCGGCTGGCGGTCACGCGGCCAGATCGATCTGCATGCCACTTCTCTGTGCCCTGAAGCTCAGTTCTCACTACGCAGCCTCCTCTGTGTGGGGCTGGCCGCTGTTGGTGCTGGTCATGTCTGTGAAGTCAGCGTCGACGGTTGCCGCCATGCTCTTGAGTGCTTCATGGCACTCCAGGCCGATTGCTGCGCGCTGCTTCGGCTTGAGGCCTGCCCAGGCTGCTGCGTAGGCGTCGATGTCCTGGCGCTTCGCAACGGACAGCAGATCCGCGAATACTCCGTCAATTTCTGGCGAGGGGGATTTCGGGCCAAATGACACACCGGCCGCTGCTGCGGTGTTTGCGGCCTGTTGGGCGGGAGTGATGTCGATCTCGCCACCATACGAATCTTCAAATTCGTCGGGGGTGTAAACGCCAAGGATTACGTCAGGGCAGAAGAGGCGCGCCCATTTCTTGGTAACCAGGTAGGCGATTTGCTGTTTTGGGTCTTCCGCCCAAAGCGTAGAGTTGCGAGTACGGACCTGGGTCAGCAAAAGCTCAAGGGTGCGTGGTTCGTCTTCACCCCGGAAGGTCGCCCAAACCTTAACGCCGATCCCTTTTTCGTCGTCAAAGCTCCAGGCCGGGACGCGGTATTTTTTAAACTCTCCGGTGTCCTCGTCCTTTTTGGACTTGCTGGTGACTTCACGCATCTTCCCGATGACGTTTTCCCAGGGGCCAAACCATTCGAAGTTAAGGCGACTCTTGACTGGCGCCTTGGCGATGATCACTGCGTTAACGAGCTGCGCCTCATAGCTCAACGCGCCACCGTTGACGATGAAGGTCTTCTGCGCCACGGCGAACGGATTCATCTGCCACTGCATCGCTTGAAGCACCACCGCCATGCAGTCTGCCTGGTTACCCTTGAGATGTTTCGGGACGGTGGTCACTCCCTTAGACATCATCATTGCAAGGTCACTCATCGACCGCATGGTTCCTGGGTCAAGGATGAGCGCTGCCGCGTTGTGCGACGGATCGTTGTACGTAGCGAGGCCTGTCTGTGCTTGGGGATCTGTATCGGTCATAGCGCCCTCCGTAGCCAGCATGAGATTTGCTGGCTGTGAGATGGAAAGGGTGGTTAGAAGCGGATGGCACGAAGCCAGGCGCGAGCAGTTTCGAGGTCGACGTCAAAGCCCAGCGCTACAACCTCGACAATGTCGTCAACTGCCGGTGCGGAGGTAGTCAAATCGTCCTGCTCAACGAGGGTCGCCTGTGAGCTGACTGATGCGACCTCGGCCTTCGCTTCGATTGAGGCAGGAGCCGTAGCTATGACCGGGGCCGGCGCGGCAGCTTGGGCGCGCAGACGGGCCAGCTCTTCCTGATCTCGATGATACTGGGCGTCGCGCTCGCGCTGCTGGCGCTGCTGCTCTTCATGCTGCTCACGCTGTTGTCGTTGCTGTTCTTCCATGTCGCGGCGCTGCTTGTCCAGCTCGTCCTGCTGCTTCTTTAAGCGCTGACGATCTTCCTCGGCGCGCTGCTTGCGCAAATCTTCGGCCTCAGCGTCGGCGATGCGTTGCTTCTCGCGCAACTCGTCGAGCTCTTTCTGCTGGGCCAGTAATTTGGCAGATGCCTCTTCTCGGTCCACCGCAGACTTGTGCAACGTTTCCAGTTGCTCGATAGCGTTGTCGCGAGCGATGGTGCCTTCGGCTTCGAATTCGGCATATTCTTCTGGCAGGATCACCGATTCCTTGACACTTTGCAGAACCGTTGCGACATCGGCAGCGCTGCGGCTTGCGTATGCGGCAGCGACAGAGCTGAAGCGGGTAATCTTCGCCCGGATGGCTTCGACACGCTCAGCCTCGACACGCTCGCGCTCTGCCTTGGCATCAGCAATGCGCTTTTCTTCGGCCTTGATCGCTTCATCGACAGGCTCTTCAATCGCCAGCACACGACTCTTGAGCGTTTCACCGAACTCCTTTACCTGGTTGACGCGAGCCTGGGCGTCTTTAACCGCCTGCTGGTAGGGCACCAGTGCCGTTTTGGTGGTGTTGGCTAGGGCATAACGCACGTCGCGGATATCGACGCGAACTTCCTTTGCGCTCGCCAAGCCTTCGCTCGTCGAGCAGTCAACGACCAGCTTCGCGTAGGTTGTTTCCAGGCGAACGATTTGTTCTTCGTGCGGCCGGTATTCAGCGATGTCGGTGACGGCGACAGCAGGGGCAATGGACTTCTTGGATTCTTCCGTTTCGCTCATTTCGAGCGATTCTTGTGCGGGTGCTTTTTTAGGATTGGTGGACATGACGATCCCTCGCCGCGCCTGGCGCAGCATTGAAAGTGGTGGGGTTGTGTGGTGCCGTCAGGCGGCAGAAACGATAGAGGAGTTGTAGTTGGCGTAAATCTTGTCGATGCGCGCCCGGAAGTAGCGATGTTCGCTGTCGTCGATAACCCGCAGCATGAAGGCCAGGGTGACGCACGATGTAGCAGCTGAGCTGGCATTAGGCTTACCCAGGTCGCGGATCATGTTTTCGATCTCGCCCTCAATCCAGCTAACAGCGTTCTGATGATCTCGCTGTGCGACGTTCATTCGGTACCTCCTACTGGCGGGCAGATAAGATCCATCTGAGCCATGGCGGCACCTATGCGCAGCTTGAGGCTGGCGCGCTCTTTGATGCGCCGAGCCTCGCGCTCAGCGAGGTCGTCAGCCGTGTACTCGTGGAACAGGTCGACGTGCTGCTTCTTGCCAAAGTTGGGCAAGTCCCAGCGCCTGTCGGATTCCCTGGCCTGGGCGCTATCCGCGTAGCTGGTTGGCATGGCGAGTCTCCAGGCTCCGGGCGAGAGCACAGGCCTCGTTATGGTTTCGGCGAAACCCCTTCACCTTGCCGGTGGCGGAATCTACAACATGGAAGAACTCATTGCCTGCCGGGATAACGCGATAAAGCGGCGAGGTCTTGGGTGCACTGGAGCCGACCAGGCCGAGGCAAAGCGCCAAGGCCATATTGCGGCGCTGATTCATTGCGAGCGCTACATCGCAGTAAGCGTGCTGACTTTGGATCATGGTCAACTCCATTCGTTGGTTCACCTGTATTCGTCAACACTCATGCCTCCCGCTGGTTGCCGATTGGCGCGGGGGAGGAGTGCTGACGTAATAGAGGTGTGCAGGGGTATGTGTCGGTTCTTTCCGGCTGCCGTGGCTCTCGCCGTTTAGCCGGTCGCACTGAAGGCTGGTAGCATCGACACTCCTTCTCGGAGCAAGGGGTCGCTATGCATCAGGTCGTTGAAAGGGCATTAAGGGTGATCGCAGCAGAGAGCCACGAGCCTGAATACACTGAGGCTTTTAGTGCTGTTCATGCAGTCGTGATTGAGTTTGGGGAGGAAAATCTGGCTGACCGGCTATTTGCCGATATTCCCGATTCGATCGCTTTCATGCAGGTGGCCCGGCTCTTCGACTTTCTTGCCTGGCAGACGGATGACAACGGGTCAGCGATGACTCGCACCGCTGAGCGCTGGCTCGTCGAAGGCACAGATCTACGCAAGATTCAGATCGCTCTCAACCTCGAGGTGTACCCGTTTCCGGACGAGCAGGAAATGTACCGCGTACTGTCTGGCGTGGCTGTATCTCACCCGCAGGTGGCTGATACATGCCAGCAGCTAATCCGCTCTCGGAAAAATCGGTAGTACCTGCTTACACAGTCAATTCAGCGCACTCCGCCCGGCGTACCATCCGCACCTGAGCAATCCGCCTTTCTGGCGCCCGGCGATCACGACGCAGTGAGTCGTCACTGATCATTGAATGCATGGCGATCAGCGCCGCCAGCACAAAGCACACCGGCGTGATGATCTGGCGCTTCATGGCCTCAGCCACCAAGGCAGTGCGCTTCGTCACGCCCAGCTTGAACATCGCATTGGTCAAGCGCTTCTTGACGGTGCCTGCCTCAATGCCTGCTTCCCGGGCGATCTCTTTCGAGGTGAAGCCCTGGGCAATCCAAAGCAGGAACTGAAGCTCTCGCGGCGCAAGGCCACGTCCGAGGTGGCCTTTCCATGAACCGTTGATGATTGTTGCTTCCATCGTGGTGACCCTCGGTTGGCTTCCCGTTAGGCCCTGTTGCCAAGGACTATCGGTGAAACCCCCGACCTCGCTACTGGCGACAGGACGGGGTTGTTGCGTCAGCGGTGCGTGTTGCTGGTGCCTATTCCCCGCTGCTAATTGCAGGTTTCGGTAGTCGTGTGCGGCGGCGGGCTTCCCTGGTCACTCCGGCTGGATCAGCAGCGTTACCGGCGTGGTCATTGGGTATTTACAACATGCGGCGTACAGCCCTGTGCCTGGGTAGTTTGTTCGGCACACCACATGAGGTCCGGCGCTCCTCATAGCCGAAGCTCAGAGCGCTAATTCTGTTCAGTTGAATCTCCCTTCTACCGCTGGGATTCGCGGGGCGCATTGCTTGCCAGGTCATTCGCACGGCTCGAGCGTTTCGCTCTCGATCAGCCGTACAGGTTTCTCCTGTCGTGAGCGGGCTATCTGACCCGTCTGATCGCCGGTCGCCGGTAGAGGCAATGCGGTCTGTTGGTATTTCTGTATTGCGCTGACTGTTAAAGAGCGGCGCAGCTCTCGCTGCTGGCCGGCGGTGGTCGCTGCTGGCTTGAAATGAATTTAAGCAAGCTGAAATTAATGTGTCAAGCATGCTGAATAGATAAATTCAGAATGCTGAAATTTGCGGTCGATAAAAAGCCCGCTCATTGGCGGGCTCCTTTATGCGTCGCAGTATTCGCGCCAGCCGATCCGGACGGCACCGCCATCCAAATGCTCGATTTTTATGCCGGCGGTGTCGCCGATGTCTTGGATAACCTGGTGCCAAGCTTCAGGGCTTTCGTCGTCGCGCCTGGAAACTTCGACCAACTGAACCCGCTGTACCCGGGGGGATGCGATCAAGCGTTGCAGGCGGTGGCCCACAAGCTCGTAGGAATTTCTCGGTTTCGGTGTGGGGTAGGGTGCTTGGATCATGCGTCGCTCCTTGCGAATACTGTATGTATACACAGTATTGACGCTGACATATCTTGGCAAGAGGGCGATAGGAAGTTTCATGCATAAATGCATGTTTTATGGTGAGTGCATTCCGGTAGGCATGAAAAAGCGCGCGCTGGGCGGGCTTTAAACGAATACGGTGAGCGGCGGCTACACCGCCAAGTCCAAATCTCCACGATGAGCGATATGTACCTTGTTGCCATCTGGATCACGTAGGTACGCACCGTAGTAACCGCCACCGTAGTGGGGACGTTGGCCAGGTTCACCTTCATCAGATCCGCCCGCAAGAAGCCCAGCTGCATAGGCGCTGTCTACCGCATTAGGAGATGGTGCGGTGAAAGCCACCATGCTGCCATTCCCTGCTCCGGCTTCATTACGGTCATAGGGGCTGTACACATAAAAACGAGGGAGAACGCTATCTGGCTTAATCCAGCATGCCGAAGGTGGTCCTCCATCAGGCGTTACAGGCCTGCGACAGAGCCCCAGAGGGATCAGCACCGCGTCATAGAAGGTAGATGCCTTATCAAGATCGTTTGTCCCAACGGTTACGTGACTGAACATCCTGTATTCCTACTTACGAAGGCGAGACGTTATCGTGTCATTTTGAAGGTGGGCGTGTATAGCCGTCGTCGGGTAAGTCGGGGAGGGCGAGTGTCGGCCCTCCAAATCGCAGGCAAAGAAAAGCCTGCGATGGGGAGTAGCGGGCTTAAAGGTATGTTCTCTAGGAGCTGGTGTAACCTTAGGCGCTCGACTGTGAAAAGGTCGTGAAAGGTCGCGCTCAGTAGGACGTCGCGATTGCCCTGGCGAGTTGCATATCGGACATGAGGGGCGACCTGTAGCTCAATCGGTAGTGTCGGGATGCTTGCTCAAACTGGGCGCCGCGAATCTCGCCATCCGAACCTATGTAGGCAAGGGCGTCGGTCTTGGCTGACTTGAAAACCTTCGGCGGCTCGGTCGTGAGGGATGTGGTCGCCCCAATTAAAATGGTTGGCGCAGAGATTGTTAGAAATATCGCTGCAGCGATAGGATTGGCGCCATCACCTGATACGGCCTGCGTGCTGACAGATGCCAGTAGAGCTATCGCCAGTGTCTTCCATGACTGCATGCTTGATTGCTTCCATTGCGATCTGAGGGCGCCACCATAGCAGGGTAGAAGCTCGCCAGAAACAAGAAGCCCGGCGTAGAGCCGGGCTTCGATGTAACAAAGTCAGAAACTAACGATGCTTGTTCTTGTGTTTATGCTTGTTGTTGCCTTTGTGCTTCTTACCATCAGATCGATGATTGCTCTCATCATCCGCTAGGTTGTTTCCTAGCGCACCACCCGCAGCGCCGCCGAGACCTGCACCGATCGTCGAGCCAGTCGTGCCGCCGAGGCGGTTACCAATGAGTGAGCCACCAGCCGAGCCGATACCGCCACCTAACGCGGCTTCCGCTCTGTTACCTCTTTGAGCGCCGACAGCACTACCGGCAGCACCACCTACGCCTGCGCCTACCGCGGCGCCCGTTGAGCCGCCGAGTTGCTGACCTACGATATTGCCAAGTGCACCACCAACGCCGCCCCCAAGAGCAGCTGTGCCATCTCCTGCAGCTAGTGCTCCTTGCGAAATGAGGGCACCCAAAAATAGGGCAGGCAGTGTGATTTTCATTTTGTGAACCTCTATGGGTTGTCAGCAGGCGCTCACGGATAAAGCACGCCTAGCATTAAGACTAGTGCAAAAGTTTCAAGTTCTTTGCGGGAGGAGCCTGCAGGTGAATGGTTGTAACAAGATATGCCGTTATGGATTCGGCTACGGAGGGCGGATTTAGGCGCGGTCTGGGAATTGGGATGACCGGAGAAGCCTGAGTGTGAAAGGGGAGATACAAGAAGCCCGGCGCTGGGCCGGGCTCTTCTTAATCAGGCAACCGATCGCAATCGTACGACTATGGATTCTTTTAAATCATTTGGCAGCGTTTCTAAAATTGAACCAATTACCGCTGGCGAAATTCCTGCGCCAGCAAGTATATCAGTAACGTTTCGTATTGCGATTGCTACTGCACTTAATCTGCACCACTGAACGTTGAACTTTTTAGTGCCGATTTTCTGCTCTATCAGTACTAAGTAGCGATCTGAGTTGTAAGTGTATCTCATACTGATTTTTTGGGGGAGTTCATCTGTTTCTTCCATATAGGACAGATCTAAAATCAGCGCACCATTTTTTTTCTTGATATTGAAGTCTACGTATTCCTGATCAAACAAATTGTTCGAAAGATCGGAGGGCTGAACCCCTTTCGTGAGGTGGAGGTTAAGCAGGCCCTGAATCGCTTCATCCATAATATTTTTCATCGGAGCATACCTCTCAACTCTTCGACAATTGCCGGAACATATTCTAATGCTTGCATCAAAGTCTTGTTTTCTAAGGCTTCACGCTTGCCAAAGCGGGAGTATAGCTTGTGATTTATGTAAATTACAAGCACTCCATCATTTGGAGCGTCGAGCTTGATGTAACTAATAATTCTTTTAAATGAACCGCACAGCTCCGTTCCTTTGTCGCTTAGCCCTCGGTCGCTTAATAAGCTTGCAGTTTCATCTTGAATTTTTTTAGCTAATATTTTGCGTAGTTCTTGCCGAGCTAGTGCGGGGCGCTTTTCTACTAGGTTTGGATCTATATATTGTGAGGCTTCCTTGGTTTTTGTTTCGACTAGCACTTCCTTAAAGCGCTTTAGTGTTTCTTCGTCGAAGTCCCCGGATTTTTGGATTTCACTAAGTTGCGCTTCGGCAGCCTCATTTATTTCCTTTCTTTTTTGTTTAAAAAGCTCATTGAAGTCAAGGTCTGCCAAGTAGGATTCTGCATTTCCTGAAAACGTCTCTACGGTAACAACTCCTCCTAGAGAATTGTCGCGCTCTACATAGTCGCGCTCCAGGAATTCGTACTCTCGTGTGCGCTGGTGCTTGGCCCTGTCTACTTCTGTTTGAAATATACGCCACATTTCATCAAGTCCGGTTTCTTGATGGTAGATAATTAGTGCGTTGTTATCTATTTCAAACGCACTGATCTCTTCCGGAGGTATTGCTCGTAAGACACGACCAACAATTTGAGCGAAGGCATTGATGCTGCGATAAGGCCGGAACAGAGCAAGAATAGTCAAATATTTATGATCGTAACCTTCCATTAGCATATTAACGGATACTACTACTTCGACCTCATGTCCATCTATTCTTCTAAACTCTGCTAGTACGTCGTCAGCATCCATCATGCTGTGGACTAAGGCAACTGATAAACCCCTTTCCAGATACCAGGCTTTGAGATCTTCCGCGTGCGATATGCTGCATCCGATTGCTAGAATTTTATGTGGAACCTTAGGGGATTGCTGTTTTAGTTCTGCTAGTCTTCCAATGCTATGTTCGATTACGTCTTTGGAACACTCTTCGGATAGCGCGACACTTCGCTCGACCCATTCTTTATCTTTGAGGTCTATAACCTCATCAATGGTGAACTTTTTTCCGGGGTGGTCTGCAACTGTGAAAAATAAAGAATGCGCGTTGACAGTCTCTTTCCTGAGCCATTTTACGTATCTATCTCGCATGACTTCCGAGAGCTGTGTTTCGTGTATCAGAGTGCCTGGGAGCTTTTGTCCGTCCCCACGGTACGGGGTTCCCGTAACATATAATTTTTTTGCTTTGGCAAAGTACCCTAGGAGCTGTACCCAACTATCTGCTGGTGCATGATGTGCTTCGTCTATTATGATTACATCAAAGTAGTCATTGGGGACGGTGTTTATTAACGCATTGCCTCTGTTGTTTGATAGTTGCTGAATGTTTGAATATACAATATTGCTGTCATCTAAATGCTGTTGGAGCAGTCCTGCAGAATACTCAACTGTTATTGGTAGGTCTTTATGGCTGAAGAGGATATCGTAGTTTATCCAGAAATTATCATATAATGCTTCTTGGGTCTTTCTTATGCTGTCTTTGGTTACTAGTCCGGGGGTTACTATCAGTACGCGTCCGGTCGATGTGCCAAAGGGTGCTATTGAAATTAAGCCGCTTTTTCCCGTGCCCGTTGGAAGTACTACTAACGCTTCGGTGTTATCTGCGGATGAAAAAAAAGACTTGATTTTTAAGTAGGCTTCAATTTGTGGGGTTCTTAGCTTGTTGTTGCCTTCAATATTGACAGCTGTACTTAAAAAGTAACTCATGAGTTTTCTAATCCCTGAAATTATAGTTAAAAAATATATGGGTTTCCGGATACTGCTTTACGTACCCTTCAACCCCTCACCGACCGCGCCCCGTCCTTCTCAGTCTCCCTCATCCCCGCGCACTATAGAAGTGCTTCAGCGCTATCAGCTCAACCACCGCCACGATGGTGCAGAGCACAACGAATCCAGGACTGAATACCCGCTTGCGGCCGGATGAGCTCCAGCTAAGACCAGCTACGTCGGAATAGCCGGGGATCATCATGAGGAAAACCACGCAAGCAATGACCCCGACCTTGCTCCAGAAGCTCTGCTCTCGCCATGCAGTCATTGGCTCACCCTGGGCAGCAGCATCAGGAAAACCGGCCATACCCAGGGCACTTCATGGCTCTGAGGCGATTTCTAAGAGCTTGAGTCTCGGTATATTCCGAATCCGAGGCGCCCATCTTGGACCGCAGTGCGTATTGCACTAAATCCTCAGCCTGCTGGCTATCTGCGGCTAGCTTGAAGGTACGGCATTGCTCTAGACGCTCAGCTTCCGTCACGGGCATCGGTACTGCGTCGATCTGTTTTTCGTACTCAGTTTTTTCTTTTGGCGTGCTGTAGCAACCGGAGATAAAAAGTGGCGCAACTATCAGTGTCGCTATCCGAAAGGCATTCATTACCACATTCCTTTGTGCATACGAGCGCTACTCAGCTCGATATCTCGATTTAGCTTACCGCCCGGGCATACTCGCCCCGGCACACTTGCGGATCAGTAGAACTTCTGCAGCGCCTGCACAACTACGCCCACGATCCGGCAATTCTCGTCGACCGCCTCGATGGGATAGCTAGGGTTCAGCGGCTTCAGGAACAGTCGACCGCCGTCGCTGACCAGCTTCTTGAATGTGGCTTCGTTGCTGTCAGGGAGTTTGGCCACGACTAGCTTACCTGGTGCAACTTCAGCCTCAGTGTCCACCAGGATCAGCGTGCCTTCGGTGATGCTCTGGCCGGCGGGCGCAGTCATTGAGTCACCTTTCACCTTCAGCCAAAACGCTGTGCCCTTGGAGTCGTACTCCGAGAACTCGTAGCTGTCCGAGAATCCGGCCGGGTAGGGCTCCACTGCTTCCGTCCAGGCGCCGGCGGCAACCCAGCTGACTACTGGGTAGCGGAAAGATTTGGTGGGCTGGGCGGCGGGGGAGATATTTGATTCGGTAGCCTCCCGCTCATTGCCCTCGCCAATGGCTAGCCACTCAGCCCGAAAGCCAGTCGCTTTCGCCAGGGCGTAAAGGTTCTCCGGCCTGAGGCTTTTGCTCTCGCCGGTGATCCACTGAGTGACGGCCGAATTTGCAACGCCGCAAAGCGATGCAATTTCCCCTTTCTTTTTACCGCTGACCTGTATGGCGCGGGCGATACGTTCGTGTCTTTCCATGGACTCAATATTAAGTTAACTGAATTTAAGCATGCAGTAGGTGCAAATCACCGTTGATGCCATAACTTAAGCATGCTTAAATTGCGACAGGCTCGAACGAGGATGCGCAATGAATACGCATGAAGTCGCCGAATTCTTCGGCAGCAAGACGAAGCTGGCACTCGCTTTGGGCATCCGCCCAAGCGCCGTGACCATGTGGGGGGAAACGATCCCCGAATCCCGGCAGTACCAGATCCAGGTCCTTTCCAAGGGCAAGTTTAAGGCGACAAAGAAAGACCAAGCCGCCTGACAGGCAAACCCTTCTGCCGATGTAGCCAGTATCGGCCCAGCCGGTCTGCGAAGTAAGAAACCTGAGGTCGCTGGTGTTTTATCCAGTGGGTTTAGAGAGAGGCGATGCGGGGAGTAGGGCGAGGTGGTTGGCGCTTCGGCGCCGAATTACAGGCAATAAAAAAGCCGACGGTCGAGGTCGGCTTCTTCGATAAAACTTAGCGAGGCCGATTATATGCAAACGCCGCCACATATCAATAGCACTACCAATCTCGCGCCACGTTTTTCGCAATCCGAAAACGTGGGCCGCAATTCCTCAGTGATTCCCTTCGACTTCGACGGCGCCGCAATTCGGGTCATCACCGACAAGCTTGGCGATCCGTGGTTTGTCGCGCGCGACGTCGCTGACGCCCTGGGCTACTCCAAGCCAGAGAACGCTGTAGCCCGTCACTGCAAGGCTGCGACCACTACCCCGAAACAGGGTGGTGGTTTCATGACCATCATCCCGGAGCGAGACCTGTACCGGCTGGTGATGAAGTCCAAGCTGCCGGCCGCCGAGAAGTTCGAAGAGTGGGTGGTCGGGCAGGTGCTGCCGAGCATCCGCGAGACCGGCACCTTTTCTGCCCAAGGCCCGAACAACTCCAAAATCGTCGGCGAGCTGGCCATCCTGGAGTGCTTTGACCGCCTGTTGAAGCCTGCCAACTCCAGCAAGATGCTGATGCTGGCCAAGATCGCCGCCAACAACGGCCTGGACGCCAAGTTCCTCCCAGGCTATGCCGTGGACGCCGTGCCCGATGCCGCTGGCGGCTCTTCCATGCCGACCAAGGCAATTACCGCCCTTATCAAAGAACACGCCATCGCCAGCACCGCGCGCGCCTTTAACATTGCACTGGAGGCCCACGGCTTCCTCAAGGTCATCCAGCGCAAAAACTCCAAGCAGGAAATGGTGGACTTCTGGTCTGTGACCGAGAAGGGCATGGCCTACGGCAAGAACCTCACCAGCCCTCAATGCCCCCGCGAGACGCCGCCTCACTGGTACGTGGATCGCTTCCTTGAATTGGCTGCAAAGGTCGGGAAGGCCTGACATGCAATACACCGTCACGATTAACCAGGTGAAGGCGTTGGAGTGGGGGCTGAATTCTCAGCAAGCCCTGCTGTTCGCTTTCGTCTACGGCTGCCCGAGCTGGACCAAGCCAATCAAGACCGATGACGGGATCTTCTTCGCGCTGAGCAAGGCCAAGATCATCGAGGAGCTGCCGCTGCTCACTGATAAGCCGGACACTGCTTATCGCATGCTGAAGGCCCTGGAAGAGGCCGGCTTGATTGAGCTTTCCAGTACTTCGAACATCACGCTTTTCCGCCTCACGGAGAAGGCCGTCGAGTGGAACCAGAAGCTGGATGGGTCGGAAAAATATCCGACCCCACCAAAAAACAAGGGTCGGAAAAAAATCCGATCTACCTCGGATAAATCTCCGAGCAAGGTCGGAAAAAAATCCGAACAAGGGTCGGAAAAATCTCCGACAAATCAGGATACCAATCATCAGGGTACCAATCAGGACACCAGTCAGGACTTGCAGGACGCCACCGGCAAGCCGGCTCAGTCCCGCGGTCTGGTGCTGGTGGTTGATCGCACCGACACCCCACGGGTCGAGATCCCCGCCGACATGCCTGGCCCCAAAGACCAGACCTGCAAAACCTTCAAGGTCTGGGCGAACTACGCCATGGCTTACCGCAAGCGCTACAGCGCCTGGCCTGTGTGGAATGCCAAGGTCGGTGGCCAGCTCGGACAGTTGGTAGACCGTCTCGGCGCCGACGTTGCCCACCACGTCGCCGCTCACTTCCTGAAAACCAGCGATGCCGCCGTTCTGCGCAAATGCCACAGCCTCAACGAGCTGCTGGCCAACGCCGAGAGCTACCACACCCAGTGGGTCACCGGTCAGCGCATCAACGGAACAACCGCCCGCCAGATGGAAAGAACCGAGGCAAACCTCTCCGCAGCCGAGCAGGCCGCCCAGATGGTTCTGGCCAAGCGCCAAGCAGGTGACCGCAATGAATACCTCTGAAATGAACGACCAGCAGGTTGCCGGTCTGGCCGCCGCCATCTGTGCAACGGCCGAGGCCATGGGCCAGGAGATGAACCCCGGTACCGCCGCGATGATGGCCGAAGACCTCTGTGCCTACCCGGTGCCCGTCGTCAAAGCCGCATTGAAGGCGTGCCGCTTCGAAGTGAAGGGCAAGCTGGCTATGGCCGACATCCTGCAGCGTGTCCAAACATCTGACGGCCGTCCAGGGAAGGACGAGGCCTGGGCCATCGCCATGACCACCAACGACGAGTTTGAAACGGTGGTGCTGACCGATGAAATCCAACTGGCCCTGGCCGCTGCGAAACCCATCTTGGATGGCGGCGACAAAATCGGCGCGCGCATGGCATTCATCGACGCCTACCAGCGGTTCGTGAGCCAGGCCCGCGAGGATGCGAAACCGGTCAACTGGCACGTGTCCGTGGGCTTCGACTCCAACCGCCGCATCCAGGCAGTCACCAAGGCTTTGGAGCTGAAACGCATTCCCCAAGAGCACGGCCAGAAGTACTTGGCTGACCTGAGCATTGTTCCAGTTACCGAGGATGGCCGCGCCATTGCTGGTTTGCTCACCGGTGCCGTCACACAGCCTGCGCCAGTGCTGCGCCAGAAGCTGGAACTGGTCAAAAACTCGATGTTGGAGATGCGCAAGGCCAGCGCCGAACGAAAAACCGAAATGCGGATTGAAGCGGCCAATGAGTTGGCGGATCGCCGGGCGCTGCTGATCCGGCAGGCTCAGGAACTGGAAGCGGAGAGGGCAGCGCAATGACCGACAACACCGAACTGAAGCGGCTGGCCGAGGCCTGCGTCGCTGCCGGCGAATACCTGCCGGGCGAAGCATGGGAAGAGGACCGTAGCTATTGCCAAGCAGAAGTGGCGTTTCTTGAATTCGCACCCGTAGCAACGCCAGCCGCGGTCCTGGCCCTGATCACCGAGCGCGACCAGCTCAAAGCCGAGAACGAATTGGCCCGCATGCGCATCAAGGAACTGGATCTGCTGTTTGGCCGCTACATCCTCGCCATGCGTTCGGCTCTCATCGAGGAAGAGCATGGCAAGGGACCTGCCGCCGCGATGGAGTGGATCTACAACTCGCTGGCCGGACCGGGCGAGCTGCCTCCAGAAGGCGAGACCGACAGCCAGGCCTACTTCGATCGGGAGATTCTCGCCGTGGATGACGGAATGCAGGAGGTAATGGCGTTCCACGAAGGTCGACGCGCCGCCATGGGCAAGGGAGAGCAGTCATGAAAACCAACTACGGCAGGTTTAGCGACGACTACCGTGGTAACGGCTACATGGTCAGCTTCGGGTTCAAGCGGGGATGGCTGCTCTTCGGGTTCCGCCCACGCAACTGGCATTTCTATTTCACGAAACTCGCCTCCAAGCCCGCAGTCCGGGTTTATGCCGGTCCATTCGAAATTGAATTCTTTCGGGTGAAGCCATGACCAAGCCAGCCAAGCCACGCCCAATGCCTGTGTACCTGGTGCTGCACCGCCTGGTCGATCCAGCCACCGGTAAAGAGGTTGCCGCCTTCGTGCCTTCCTCCGACGCCGACCGGTCGATCCTGCGTGAACGTGAATTCAAGATGAACGCGAAGATCCGCGCCGATCTCAAGCAGCCGCGCAATCCGCGGTTCAACGGTTTGGTCCATGGACTGGGCCGAGTGCTGAGCCAGAACATCGACCGGTTCTCTGGCAAGCATTCCCACGACGCTATCAAGGCCCTGCAGCTGGAGTCGGGCGTGTACTGCGATGAGGAACTGTTCGACATCCCGGGCCTGGGCCAGCTCACCCGCAAGACACCCCGCAGCCTTTCCTACGACTCAATGGGGGAGGAGACATTCCAAGACTTCTGGCGCCAGTGCTGCGCGTACCTGGTGCTGCATGACTGGCCAACGCTCACGGAAGAGCGACTGACCGAAATGGCAGAATTTGAAGCATTCAAGGAGGCCGCATGAGCCATAACTTTAAGTCGGGCGACCTGGCGTTGACGCTGGTTTCGAAATACCAGATTCCGGCTATGGCCACTGTGTCGCTGGTCGTGTTCATTCCTGCCGGGGAGGGTGCGATCGAGCCGGATGGCTGTTTGTGGTTCGCTCCGCACGCAGGATGGGTCGTTGAACGTGATGATGAGGACGGCTACGGATTCTTCAGGGCAGCAGACCTGATGCCATTAAGGGGCGACTTTACCCCAGAGTTGCATAAAGCCAAGGAGGCTGTATGAAGCGCACCCCACTACAGCGCAAAACCCCGCTCGCGTCCGGCGGTCCACGCCGCCGGCGCTGCCCAGCGTGCCGAGTGATGTTCGTCCCCGTCCGCGCCTCCCAGGCCGTATGCGGGGAGATCGAGTGCGCCATTGCTCATGGGCAGTCGGAGAAAGGCCGGGCGATCGCCGGGAAGGCCTTGGCAGAAGTAGGGCGCCGCGAGATCAAGGTCCGCAAGGAGAAGCTGAAGAGCAGGGCGGATCACCTGCGCGAAGCCCAGGCGGTGGTGAATGAATACGTGCGTCTCCGTGACGCGCACCTGCCCTGCATCAGCTGCGACTCCACGCCGAACGATAACGACCTCATGACTGGCAGCCGGTGGGACGCCGGGCACTATCGATCCGTCGGCGCCTGCCCGGAGCTGCGCTTCGAGCCTCTGAACATCCACCGCCAGTGCGTGAAGTGCAACCGCAACCTGTCCGGTAACGCGGTCGAGTACCGCATCCGCCTGGTGCAACGGATCGGCGCCGAGAAAGTGGCCTGGCTGGAGGGACTGCACCCGGCCTGCAAGTACACCGTGGAAGAGATCAAGGCGATCAAAGCCAAATACCGCGCAATGACCAGAGAGATGAAAAAAGGGGAAGCCGCATGACCTATCGCAACGTTGTTTCAGCAGTAGTTCGCGCCCTTGCGGCCGAGACCATCAGTTCCGCCGGCGGCTGCGACTTCGAGCCCAAGGTGCAGTGCGCCAAGCAGAAGGGTGAGATCGTCGGCAAGGAGGCGGCGCTTCTCCAGGACTGCTGGGTGTTCGGTCGGCTGCACAAGGCGTTGACCCCGGCGCACTGGCGGGCACTTGTGGCGAAGTACTCGACGCACCAGGAGCGCAAGCACGGCGCCATTTTAGAATTGCTCAATTCGGTGAAGACGCCTGCGCCGAAACGCTTCCGGGAATGCGCTGTGTTGACTTGGGCCATTCCGCAGGTTGCCGGCGCCGAGGGCAAGCGCTCCGCCGCGGTGCTGCCGGCCGCCTGGTACGACATCACAAATTGGGATAACGACGGTAAGCCTGAATCTACCCGGTACCGGTGGCGCTCAGGGATCCGCAAGGCGCTGGATGACCAAGTGAACGAGGCTCTCACTGCCGCTCAGGAACTGCTCGACGCCGAGGGTTTAATTGAAAGTTGCGCGGCATAGCAAATAGCCGTTGCAATGAGTGAGAAAGTGAGAGATTATTTATCCATCCTGTCGATCTTGCGCGTTAGGGATTGACACTAGAAGCCTCGCTAACTTGCGGGGCTTTTTGCTTTCTGCCGTTCATCCAGTGTTTGGCACTCACTGCGACCTGCCGACTCCCATCTTTAAGCGCGGATATCCCGAGCGTAAAAACGGAGAGTCAGCATGGACATTGATAAGAGTGCGCCAGGCAACATTTCTCAACAGGAAGTGACGCGTGGTACGGATAACGAGACAGGTCACGATCCGAGGCGTGATGAGGATAAAGTCCATCTGCCAGCGGACGACGACGCACCTCTTGAGGAGGACATGTCGGATGTCGAGGCAGCGGATTCAGTAGCAAGCGAGCATCCTGACAACTGACCAAGATCAGTTCTTAAACCCGGCCATTGAGTCGGGTTTTTTATTGCTCATGGAAAGAGCGAATCAGCAAAAGGAGATTGCAGATGTTGAAAGAATTCAGATGCGGTAACTGCAAAAGACTTCTCGCCCGTACGGGTGGGTTTACAGAGCTCCAGATCAAATGCTCCCGATGCGGGACGTTGAATCATGTGAAGGCCACGAGCCTCGAGCAATCGCCTTTGAGCGACATGAAAGCGGAATCCTCCGCGACAAATCATTCGACTCAATAGGTGACAATATGACTGCGCGAGTACTGGGTAAAAAATTTCAAAACATTAGCATCAATGGCGCCTTGATTGATGTGGCCACTCTAATTGCTCCGGAAAATAACCCGAATGGTACTGTTCTCCGGTCCCTTTTCGTGAGCTCTGGTGGCATCGTGATGGGAGCCACGAAGCCGACCGTGAAGTCTGATCCAGGTTACGTCCGAGTTCCGAAGGAAATTTATACGGTCCAGGAGATTTTGGTGCCAGCAGGGAATGGGGTATTCATGTACACAACTGTGGACTACAGCATCAAAGTAGAAATGTCTTGGGACGTGCTTAACGCCGACGGCACTGTCGCTTAACGCGGATTGAGGTACGTAGCTTCGCATCAAGGCGGGCTTTCAAGTTATACCGCGCGGCCCCGGCCGCGCTTCCATTCAATGCCTCGCCATCGTGCGGGGCTTTTTCGTTTTCGGCTCCACCACACCCATCGCTATGGCTGGGAGTGCTGCTGGGGCTGACCTATTTTAAACATGCCCCACGGAGTCGAGCGCATGGAGTATCTACAGCGCCTGCTCGACAAGATCGACAGGTTCGAATTGTTGATTGCGGGCCTCGTTGGGGCTGTGATCGCCAGCTGGTGGCACAAGGACGACTTGAACGACTGGCGTGCCTGGATGATCTTCCTCATCACCGGTATGGCCTGTTCGATCTACCTGACGAGCATGGTCAGCACCTACCTGGGCGTGACTGAGCCGAAGATCGTCGCCGGTATCGGCTTCCTGCTGGGTGCCTTCGGCGGTTCGCTCCTGGCGGCCATCAATCGAGCCATCAAATCCGCTGACCTCTGGGCACTCATTCGCCAGCGGTTCGGGGGAGGCAATCCACCATGAATCTTGAACTGATCAACTCCATCGCCTGCGGCCTTATCGCGCTGTGGGCGGCCTGGTGCGTACTGAGCGGGAAGGTGAGGGACGGCATCCTCGGGAAGCTGATCTACTCGGCTATCGCCATCAGCGGATTCGTCGTTATGGCGCGCAGCCAGAACATCTTCTTTGGCCCGAGCAGTGCCGGCCTCACTTTGCATGTATCCCTGGCCCTGGCCGGTGCGCGCCACATCTTCATGGTCACGTACTGGCAGCCGGTTAAAGCCTGGCTTTGTCGGACGCTGAACTGCGAGCACTGCTTGCACTGTGACAAAGCGCCTGGTGGTGCCGAGCGGCGCAAGCAGTAATCCGCGCCACGTTTTCGAATGCGCCAAATCGTGGCGCGAGGTATTGCAGATGAGCAACGTCACCCGACTGCACCACGCGCTACCGATGAGCCCGGACATTAGCGCTGCTGTAAATGGGCTCGACAAGGCCATTGCCGATGCCGTGGATGCCGCAAAGGCTGCCGGGCTGCCCCAGGGACTGATCGTTGGACTGCTCCACGGCCACGCCCATGCTCAAACCCACATCATGGTGAGTTGAATAGCCGTTAAGGAGCTGGGGTGAGATCAGGCTGTTAACGTTTTATCCCCATGCAAGCATCCAGTGAGTCTTTGCTCCGTTCCAGCGCCGCCAGCGTCTCTTTGCGCTGCTCTGCTCGAGCCGAGAATACATCCAGTGCCGATATAGCGAGTTTACTCTCCAGTCGTGAAATTTCTTGCCTGTAGGGTTCGCAGCGTTTATCAGATGCCGTGAGTGCCTTGTAGGTTTCAGCCTCTGCCTTAGAGTTCAAAGCGTCCCGATTGACGGAGGCGAGTTGTTTTTCGAACTCTTCGAGACGAACCTCTTTCGTGGCGAGATCGATTTGGCTTTGGCGCAATGAATCGTTGAGCTGCTTGTTTTCGAGGTGAGCTGACTCAAGGTCCTTTCTCACCTCAGCCAAGGTGTCAGTCAGGTGTTTGACGTCGCTTCTAAGTTGACTTCGTTCATCTACAACATTGATCGCAAAAATTAACAGTGCTGTGAGGCTTGCAAACCACGTCCCGTCCTTTAGCAAGCTAAGAAGTTTGAATCTTGGGGGCTTAGGTTCTTGATGGCTCAGGTCTTTCATTTCATTAAGCTCTAGGTTGTTCGTTACGCACGAGAACCTAACATCTCAAAGACGTTATGGGGGAGTCGTGAAAAGGCCGATGCCTGTTGCTTCGTTGCTCGATCCCTTAGATCTGTCTTCTCACAATATTCGCCTGACCCCAGCCCCAGAAGTGTGGGAGTGGCTCCAAGCCGAGGTGCTTGCTGACACCGGAAGCATTCACAACGAAGACCATGCCCATCTACTGGATGCAGGCATCCGGGTCATGTGGGCGTCGTCGAGCTTCGAGAAACAAGGTAGGACAGTCGTTGGCCAGGCCGAGCAAGTAGCGTTCCGCGCCGGTGGTTGGCAGAAAGCCCGGATGGAGCAACAGATGCGTGATTGGTTCGGTGATGTGCCGGCCTTCATCATCACTCTGGCTGCTGACTACTGCGCCCAGTGCAGCGACCTTGAGTTCTGCGCCCTGATCGAACACGAGCTGTATCACCTGGCTCATGCGACCGACAAGTACGGTCAACCAGCATTCACCCAAGACGGCGCACCGAAGATCAAGCTGCAGGGCCACGACGTTGAAGAGTTCGTCGGTGTCGTCCGCCGTTATGGTGCAAGCCCTGACGTTCAAGCGTTGGTGGATGCTGCAAACAGTCCTGCTGAGGTGGGGAAATTGAACATTGCGAGGGCCTGCGGAACCTGTCTGCTGAGATCGGCCTGATTCTTGACAGGCTCTAGACGGATGAGAACTTATGGCAGCCCTGAAAAATGAGGTGAAGAGCTTCATCGTTCAGGCGCTGGCGTGCTTTGACACACCGTCCCAGGTGGTGGAAGCCGTCAAGAACGAATACGGGGTTGTAGTGAGCCGCCAGCAGGTGGAGACGCACGACCCAACCAAGGCTGCGGGGAAGGGGTTAGCAGTTAAGTGGGCGACCTTGTTTCAGGACACGCGAAAGCGATTCCGTGAAGAGACAGCTGACATCCCGATCGCCAACCGTGCCTTCCGGCTCCGCGTCATGAACCGTTTTGTGGAGAAGGCCGAGACGATGAAGAACATCGGATTGGCCATGCAGATTCTCGAGCAGGCTGCGAAGGAAACCGGCGACATCTACGTCAACCGGGCCAGGAAGGAAGAGGCGGGCGACGAGCCAGTGATCCCGACCCGTATCCAGGTCGACGTGGTGGATGCGAGGAAGCCGAATGCCGAGCCTTAACGTTCCGCAGGCTCAGTTCCTCACGCTGCCCCACAAATTCCGTGCGTTCGTTGCCGGGTTCGGCTCAGGCAAGACCTGGGTGGGATGCTCGGCACTGAGCAAGCACTTCATGGAGTGGCCCGGCATTAACGCTGGCTACTTCGCACCGACTTACCCGCAAATCCGGGACATCTTCTATCCGACCATGGATGAGGTGGCCTACGACTGGGGGCTGAAGACCAAGATCAACCAGGCGAACCACGAGGTTCACATCTACAGCGGCCGGCAGTACCGCGGCACTGTGATCTGCCGGTCGATGGAGAAGCCGCAGACGATTGTTGGTTTCAAGATCGGCCAAGCCCTGGTGGATGAGCTGGACGTGCTGACTGCCGTCAAGGCTCAGCAGGCCTGGCGCAAGATCATCGCCCGGATGCGTTACAACCTGCCAGGGCTGAAGAACGGGGTGGATGTCACCACGACACCGGAAGGCTTCAAGTTCGTCTTCCTGCAGTTCGTGAAACAGCTGCGTGATAAGCCGTCACTGAAAGAGATGTACGGCCTGGTGCAGGCCAGCACGTTCGACAACGAGCTGAACCTGCCGGATGACTACATCGCCTCCCTAATGGAGTCGTATCCACCGCAGCTGATCATGGCGTACCTCAAGGGCCAGTTCGTCAACCTGACGTCCGGCACGATCTACACGGCCTACGACCGCAAGCTCAACGGATGCTTCGACACCGTGCAGCCCGGCGAGCCGCTGTTTATTGGGATGGACTTCAACGTCGGCAAGATGGCGGCGATCACCCACGTCAAACGTGACCAGGGGCTGCCCAGGGCAGTAGATGAGCTGATCGATGGCTACGACACGCCCGACATGATCCGCCGCATCAAAGAGCGGTACTGGCAGCATGACGGCAACGACTTCAAGAAGACGTGCGAGATCAGGATCTACCCGGATGCCTCGGGCGATTCACGCAAATCCGTGAACGCCAGCATCACCGACTTGGCCATGCTCAAGCAGGCCGGGTTCGCGGTCATCGCTCCAGCGGCAAACCCGCCGGTGAAGGACCGAATCAACGCAATGAACGCCGTCTTCTGCAATGCGCAGGGCGAGCGCCGCTACCTGGTTAACCCGTTCACCTGCCCAACCTACGCCGATGGCCTGGAGCAGCAGGTGTGGGGCGCAAACGGGGAGCCGGATAAAACCGCAGGCATCGATCACGCGAACGACGCCAGCGGATACTTCATCCACCGCGAGTACCCGATCATCAAACCGGTCACCGCTATCAAAATGGGATACGCCCGATGAGCAACGACGTCTCCTTCAAGCGGGCGGAATACACAGCAGCGCTTGACCGTTGGGCGACCGTTCGTGACGTCTGCGCCGGCCAGCACCGGGTTGTCGATCGGTTGCCGTACATCAACGCGCACGACAAGTCTCCGGAGAACGAAGATCGGAATCGGGCTTACCGCGAGCGAGCGGTGTTTAAGAACGCTACCGGGCACACCCGCAACGGGCTGCTGGGCCTGGCCTTCCATAAAGACCCGACACTTACGGTGCCGAAGAAGCTGGAATACCTGCAGGACAATGCAAACGGCTCTGGTGTCAGCATTTATCAGCACTCCCAGGGCACGCTGGAGAAGGTGCTTGAGGCTGGTCGACACGGTCTGTACGTCGACTATCACCAAGACGACGGCATTGGCGGTCACTCGGTGATCCTTTCCTATTGCGCAGAAGACATCATCAATTGGCGCACTGGTATGGTGAACGGACACAGCGTGCTGACGCTGGTGGTGCTGCGCGAGTCGCCTGAGATACCGGACGGGTTTGGCTATAAGACAGCTGAGCAGTACCGCGAACTGGCGTTGGAGGATGACGGCTTTGTCTGTCGGGTCTGGCGCCGGTCCGGTCCGAAAGGTGGCGGGCCACTAGCAGTCATTGACGAATTCAAGCCGGAAGGCGTTACGGGGCGCCTCAAGGAGATCCCGTTTACATTCGTCGGTGCTCAGAACAACGACCCAAGTATCGACGAATCACCGCTCTATGACATCGCCATGATCAACCTGGGCCATTACCGGAACAGCGCCGACTACGAAGACAGCGTCTTCTGGTGTGGCCAGGCCCAGCCGTGGATCTCGGGTTTGGACGAGCAGTGGCGCGACTGGATGGAGAAGCACGGTGTCTATGTCGGCTCCAGGGCGCCAATGATGCTGCCGGCCGGCGGCCAGTTCGGTTACGCACAGCCGGCGCCTAACACGCTGGTCAAGGAGGCGATGGCCGATAAGAACCAGATGATGATTGAGCTCGGCGCACGGATGGTGGTGGCGTCACTTGCCACCAAGACCGCTACCGAGTCGCGCGGCGATCAGTCGGCATCCACATCGGTGCTCGCTGGCTGTGTGGCAAACGTCAGCGAGGCATACACGCGAGCGATCATGTGGTGCTGCGCTTACATGGGGATTGCCGAAAAGAAGGTCGCCTACCAGGTGAATCAGGAATTCGTCGAGCTGACGGCGGATCCGCAGATGATCACAGCCTTGGTTGGCTTGTGGCAGAACGGCGGCTTCGCGAAGGCGGATCTTCGGGCGTACCTACGCAAGCTTGGGTTGATTGCGCCAGAGCGAACAGACCTGCAAATCGACGGCGAGCTGGAAGAGCAGGGCGACGGCCTGGACCTGGACGACGAGGACAAACCAAATGGCGGTAAATCCGGCAGTACTTGATGCCACGATCCGGCACGCGGTCTTCCTCGAAAAGCTCAAGGCTGGGGAGGTCGGCAAGTTTGCTCCTTTCCTTAAGGAGATTGACCGGTCTATAAGGGGTCGGCTGACCCAGTCGGACCTGACCGAGTACAACGTCAAGCGTCTGGAGGCGCTGCTGAAGGAGGTAGATAGCCTGCTGCTGGGCATCTTCGACCGCTACAGCGCGCAACTGAACCTGGACCTGGTGGACATCGCCAACTACGAGGCCGAATTTGAGGCGACCAGCCTTGCCAGGTCGGCACCGGTTGGCGTGTCGCTGGATGTGGTCGCGCCGACGGCTGCTGCAATCCGTACAGCAGTACTGACCAATCCGCTCAGCGTGCGCGGCACCGGTGGCGGGAAGCTGCTGAAGGCATTCATCAAGGGCTGGACCGGCGCCGAGCGAGAGCGCGTCACCGGTACCATCCGACAAGGCTTCTTTGAAGGGCAGACGAACTTCCAGATCATCCGCAACATTCGCGGCACCAACGCAGCAGGGTACAAAGACGGCATCCTGGCCACCACCAACCGCAATGCCAGCACGGTCGTACACACCGCGATTCAGCATGTGTCGTCCCAGGCACGGATGGAGGTGGCCAAGGCCAACACGGACATCGTTTCCGAGGTCGAGATGGTCGCCACCCTGGATAGAAAGACCAGCCAGCAGTGTCGATCGATGGATAAGCGCCGGTTCCCAGTTGATTCAGGGCCAAGGCCGCCGTTTCATCCGAATTGCCGCACAACATTCGTACTGTTGACCAAGCTCAGCGATATGTTCGCCAAGGGCGCTACCCGCGCTTCGGTGGGTGCCAATGGCGGTCAGCAGGTAAGTGCTGACCTCGATTACTACCACTGGCTCCAGCAGCAGCCGGCGGCGTTCCAGGACGTGGCAATCGGTCCTGTTCGCGCCAAACTGTTTCGCGATGGCGGATTGACCATCAAGCGCTTCTCAGAACTGCAGCTTGACCGCAACTTTGCACCGCTGACCCTGGTGCAGATGAAGAGCTTGGAGCCGCTAGCCTTCGAGCGGGCGTCAATCTTATAAGCGATTCATCCTTGGCACTTTGCCTTCTCGTCACGATACTTTTCCATGAGGCTAAAGAATCGGTTTGGCCATTCGGTCATTGCGTTTTGGCTTTGCAGTGCGACCAGATCAACATCTGTTTTGCTTTCTACATTCAGCATAGCTTGGACTGCAATTGTCACCTTTAGCGCAGAGTGCCCCATTTCCGGAGGTGCATATGCAATTAGCTCAAATCCCGAACGGATGACTTTTTCTGCGTCAGCTCTCGACTCGTCAAAGGACAGCTTCTTGTTAGATCCTCTACTGATGAGATCAGCAATGTTGCCTAGGAATGCTTCGGTTTTTTCTCGAATTTTCATTTCTTGATTGTCGATTCGTTGAATACAGTTTTGAGCAATAGCCTGCTTGGTGGATTCTTGGCTTGAATACCAAGTAAGCACTGCTCCAGCAGATGCGACTAAACCCGTTATGATTGCTGCATAAATAACTTCAGAGGTTTTGCTTTTCTCACCTGTACTGCCGCTTGTATTAAGTCGAAATATCCGTCTCATATCATTTCCTGTGTTGTAAAGAGATCTGCGCTCGGGCAGTTCATACAGCCTAACGATCAGTTTGAAAATTCCCACCGCTTCGGCGGTTTTTTTGTGCCTGCAAAGCGGGCGTCCAACCCAAGGGGTGCATCAACGTGGCAGAAGAAAACGAAATCGACCTGGAAAACCCGGCAATCAAGGCCGCTATCGCGACTGCCGTTGAAGCATCCGTTTCGGGTTTGAAAACCAAGAACTCGGAATTGCTCGGTAAGCTGAAGGAAACGTCCGGCAAGCTGACCCAGTTCGAAACCCAGTTTGACGGCATCGACATCGACGCTGTCAAAGGCCTGCTCAGTCGTGCGGGCCAGGACGAAGAAACCAAGCTGCTGACCGAGGGCAAGGTCGACGAGGTCTTCAACCGTCGCACCGAGCGCCTGCGCGGTGACTACGACAAGCAGTTGAAAGCCATCAGCGAGCGCGCCGAGAAGGCTGAGTCGTTCGCTGCCAAGTTCCAGGGCAAAGTCCTGGGGGATTCGGTACGCGGTGCAGCATTGAAGGCCGGCGCTCTGCCGGAAGCAACGGACGACATCATCCTGCGCGCCAAAGGCGTGTTCACCCTTAACGAAGATGGCGATGCGGTCGCCGTTGATGAATCTGGCCAGGTCATCCTCGGTAAAGACGGCAAGACCCCTCTGACTCCGCTCGAATGGGCGGAATCTCTGCGCGAAAGCGCACCCCACCTGTGGCCAAGGGCTTCAGGGACATTTGCCCCGGGCGGGGGTGGCGGCAAGGCTGCATTCAAGCGCTCCGAAATGACCTCCGAGCAGAAGCGCGATTTCCAGCGCAAGCACGGCCAAACCGCATACCTCGCATTGCCCAAGTAAGGGGAAATACTCATGGCTACGACTGTCAACAGCGACCTGATCATCTATAACGATGAGGCGCAAACTGCATACCTGGAGCGTGTCCAGGACAACCTGGATGTGTTCAACGCATCGTCCAACGGCGCGATGGTGCTCGACAACGAGCTGATCGAAGGTGACTTCCGCAAGCGTGCCCTCTACAAGCTGAACGGTTCGCTGGAACACCGCGACGTCAACTCTGAAGGCAAGGTGACTGCCAAGAAGATCAGCGCCGGCGAAGCTGTCGGCGTCAAGGCTCCGTGGAAGTACGGTCCGTACCAGACCACCGAAGAGGCATTCAAGCGCCGCGGTCGTCCGGTCGAGGAGTTCTCCCAGATCGTCGGCGCCGACGTCGCTGATGCGACCTTGGAAGGCTTCATCCAGTACGCAACTGCTGGCCTTCGTGCCGCCATCGGCTCCAACGCTGACATGGTGGTTTCGGCCAACATCGAAACCGACGGCAAGAAGACGCTGACCCGCGGCATGCGCAAGTTCGGCGACAAATTCGGCCGGATCGCTCTGTGGGTCATGCACTCCAGCGCCTACTTCGACATCGTCGACGAAGCTATCACCAACAAGATCTACGAAGAGGCGGGTGTCGTGATCTACGGCGGCTTGCCGGGCACGCTGGGCAAGCCTGTACTGGTGACCGACACCGCGCCGGCGGACGTGATTTTCGGCCTGCTGCCAAACGCCGTGACCATTACCGAATCGCAGGCCCCAGGCTTCCGTTCCTACGAAGTGAACGACGAAGAGAACCTGAGCATTGGCTACCGCGCTGAAGGCACCGTCAACATTGATGTGCTGGGTTACAGCTGGAAAGCCACCACTGGCGGCTCCAACCCGACCCTGGCTGCCGTCGGCTCCGCTGCCAACTGGGTCAAGCATGCAGGCAGCAACAAAGTCACCGCTGGCGTGATGATCCAGCTGACTGCAACGCCTTCAACAACTGGCGGCTAAGCCAAAAACTCAACGCGCGGTCAGCGATGGCCGCCTTGGAGAAACACATGGAATTGACTTACAGCAACCAGCTCAACGGCTTCGACCCGGAGAAGCGCTACCGCAATCCGGAGCACTTCGATAAGCCTGAAGCCGGTGTTACCAGCGTGCTGGTGATTGGCGATTGGCCAAACGTGGTCGGCGCATACGAAGCGGCCGGTATTGACGTGTCGGTGAGAGAGGCTAAGCGGGTGCAGATGGTTGGCGCCACCAACCAGGCCGAACTCGAAAAAGTCATTGCGGCTTTGCGTGCTGAGCATGGATCGATCGAGATCCTGATTGGTGGCCTGGAAGCTGGCGAGATGCAACGTCCCGAGTCGGGCGAACTGGCGTCGCGCTTGTTTGATCAGCTCGGAACCATCCATACCTCGGTTGGCACCCTGACCACTGAACGCGACGGCCTGCTCTCTACCGTTAAGGCGCTGCGTGAAGAGTTGGAGGTGCTGAAGACGGCGACCATCGCACCGCCGGCTGACGAGGCCAGTGAAATCGTGGCGTTGAAAGCTAAGCTGGACGAAGCGAAAGTGCCGTACCGGGCCAATGCCTCGAAAGAATCCCTGGAAAGGCTCGTCGCTGAGCTGGCCAAGGAGTGATACTGCTGGCTGCCGGTGACCTGGCGGCCAATCTACAAACCATTCCAGCGAGTTGACGCATGACACTCATCATCGAGGACGGCACCGGCAAGCCTGACGCCGAAAGCTACGCGAGCGCCGAGGACCTGGCCATGTATGCCGTGAAGTTCGGCACGGTCATCCCCGTAGGAGTTCCCGAGCAAGAAGCGTTGCTGCGCCGGGCTGCCTTGGCGATGGATGGCATGACCTGGAAGGGGCGTAAGAGCAACAGCGAGCAGGCCTTGTCCTGGCCGCGCCGGGAAGTGCTGTTGGACCACGAGATCAAGCCGAACAACTACCTGCCGGCGCGCATCCAGTACGGGCAGATGGCCCTGGCTGCCGAGATCCATCAGGACGATATTGACCCGGTGGAGATGCGCAAAGGTGCCGTCTTGCTGGATCGTGTTGAGGGGGCGGTGACGCGGCAGTATGCGGCGATCCCGTCGACCAGCAACCGGCTGTTGCCGGCTGCTCCCGACCGACCGAGCGCAACGCAGTTTGCCGACTACCTACAAAAGCGCGGGCTGTTCGCAGTTCGCGCATAGCTGTAATGGAGACCATCATGGCCTTTTACGACGAAATGGCCGTGATGGCTCTGGAGATGATCACAGAGTTCGGCCAGCCCGTGACCATCAGCAAGACGGAGCCGGGCGAGTACGACCCAGAGACTGGCGGCGAGTCGCAAGGCGCGACCGTCGAGCAAACCGCCCAAGGCATCCTGCTCGACTTCACCGGCCAAGAATTGCAGAACAACAGCCTCATCAAGCAGGGCGACAAGAAGCTCAAGATTGCAGCGCAGGGATTGTCCTGGGTGCCTGATCTGCTCGACAAAGTGGTCGCTCAGGGGCGCACCTGGTCAATCGTGCCCCCGCTGAAAGAGGTCAACCCGGCCGGCACTCCGATCCTGTATGAGCTGCAGGTGCGGTCGTGACCAACAAGTACGCGAGCATGAACGGAAGTTTTGCCGAGAACATTCGCGATTTCGCCGAGCGAGCGAAGGGCGGTATCGACGCAACCATCCGAGAGATCGTTATCGAGATCGGCAGCAGCGTGATCCGCATGTCGCCCGTGGGCAATCCAGAGATCTGGGCGGCGAACGTTGCACACCGCCAGGCGAACACCCGGGCAGCCGACGACTACGACTTCAAGGTCGCCGTGCGCAATACCGTCATCAACCTCAACGAATCAAACTTCACCAAAGCCGGGAAACTGCGGCGCGGGGTGAAGTACGCCAAGCCCCTGACCAAGACTGAGCGCGACCAGAACTTCAACGTGAACGGCCTGGTGGCCGGCAAGGATTACGTGGGCGGGCGGTTTCGCGGGAACTGGCAGTTTTCCATCGGCGTGCCGGCAGAAGGCACCCTTGACCAGGTCGACCCGGCGGGCGGCGTAACGCTGGCCAAGCTGAAGTTGCAGGTGGAATCACTCACTGCCGGCCAAACTGCCTACATCGTCAACAACCTACCCTATGGCGTTCCATTGGAATATGGGCACTCCAAGCAAGCGCCCGGGGGGATGATCCGAATCACTCTGGCCCGCTTCCAGCAGATCGTCGACGAAGCCACAAGGAACAACCAGGTATGAGCCACGCCATTATCGCGTCGATCTACGAGGCCAAGTTGCTTGCCTGGAGCAAGGCGCGGGCAGAGCCCATCAAGGTCGTGTTTGAGAATATCCAGTATGACCCTGCGGACGGCGAGACCTACATTCGAGCATTCGCGCTACCAGGCGATACCGCCAGTAGTACTCTTGCTGGCGACCATCGGGCGTTCATCGGCGTGTACCAGGTCAGCATTGTGGCCCCGGCCGGCACCGGCAAGGCCAAGACAAACCCACTTGTGGTCGAGTTGACTGGTCTGTTCCGGCTGTATGCCCGAGACACGAAGAGCGGCGTCACAGTGGTCACCATGTCGCCGGTAGAGCAGGGGCCAGGGATCACAGACGCAGCGACATACATGGTTTCGGTCTCTTTCGAGTATCGAGCAGATACCGGCTCATAGCTGGTTTGTTAGTACCCACTGAGCCTCAATCCGCGATATTGCCTATGCGGCTATAATCGGTTCCTTTTTCCCAAGGACCGGCAGATGACAAGTTTGGAAGACCTGATAGACAGCCGAGACCCCGCGCTACCCCTCATTGAAAAAATGTTGGGAGAAGCCACCTTGAGTTATCAGTTGCTCCCTCCGTCCACTGATAGAGCTCGTGTTCTTTCCGGCCTGCAGATTACAACTAGATCTCCGCTGGGGGCGATAGCCTACGAGACTGGTGGTCTGCTCATTGATCACGGCTGGTTACGCTTGATCGGCTCCGGCCATCCGCAATTGCCCCGAAATCTTGTTGATTGGAACAAGGGCCGTGCCGATGGTTATTTACTGGTCGCCGACGATGCTGCTGGAGGGTTCTTTTCCATCAACGGCGGCGGTCTGGGCGATGATGTAGGAGCGATGTATTACTGGGCACCCGATACATTGCGGTGGGAGCAGTTGGATATTGGTTATACCGACTTTTTTGGTTGGGCCTTAAGTGATCGGCTCGCTACTTTTTACGACGGCCTGCGCTGGGATGGCTGGCGTCATGACCTGCGGGGATTGAGAGCAGATCAGTGCTTTTCATTCTTTCCGTTTCTCTGGACTAAGGAAGGCTCAATCAACGAAAGCAGCCGCACGCTGATCGATGTCGGTGAGCAGTTCGAGATAAACGTCGAGTTAGCTTCCAAACTCGACAAACCAGATTGATGGATAAACTGAGACACCTGCGCCCTTCACTCAATGAGTGCTACTCCTACATAGAACATTCAGCTTCCGGGATGTTGCCTTACGAAGAATAGCTAGTCAGCTGTATCGGCATCCACCGCTCCTACGGTTTACCAATGAACCCGCCTCTGTGCGGGTTTTGTCATTTCTGAAAAGAGGAAACACCTATGCAAATGCCCAACGGCGCCACTCTTGAGATCGCGTCCATCTACGGCACGGCGATCCCATTCACCGCTCTGACCAACGCCAATCCAGCCGTCGCGACTGCTGCGGCGCACGGCCTGGCCGAGGGCGACATCATTGCCGTAAATTCTGGCTGGACCCGCCTGGATGGTCGCGGCGTTCGAGTCGGGGAGATCGCCAGCGGCACGTTCGCGCTGGAGAGCGTCAATACGACCAGTATTCAACAGTATCCCGCGGGCTCGGGGATTGGTTCCGTTCGTGAGGTGACGGCCTTCACCGAGATCTCGCAGATTACTGAGATGAATTCCAGTGGTGGTGATCAGCAGTTCCTAACCTTCGGCTTCCTGGCTGACGATGATGATCGCCAGATGCCGACCACAAAGAACCCGATCACGCTGACCTTCACCGTCGCCGACGATCCGTCCAAGCCGTATGTGGCCGTCTGTGAGGCGGCGGACGATGATAAGCAGGCTCGCTTGCTTCGCCTGAACCTGCCGGGCGGTAGCAGCATTATCTACAACGGCTACGTGTCCATCACATCGACCCCGACCATGTCCCGCAACAACCTGATGACCCGTGTTATCAGCCTGGCGCTGACCGGTCGCCCAACCCGTTACGCGGCTGCGGTGTAATCCATGGCCAAGTTCAAGTTGATCCAGAAACCGACCTTCAAGGCGCCGGTGATGATCCAGCGCGCCGGCTATAACGCCGAAAAGGTGGAGTTCGAGTTTAAGTACTTGGACCGTACTGCTCTCGCCGAGCTGTACACCGGCTGGAACGAGCGGCACGACGAACTGGGCAAGCAGGTCGGCGACATGGACCTCAAAGCTTTCACCGCCGCCCAGATCGCACTGCAAGCCGATCAACTGCTGGATGTGGTTGTAGGCTGGGACATCGAAGAGGAGTTCACGCCTGAAAATGTGCGCATCCTCGTCAACTCGATCAACTCGGCGCCTAAGGCCGTGCTGAACGCTTACGCCGAAGCATTCAGTGAGGCCCGCCTGGGAAACTCCTAAGCGCCTCCCGCGCGCTGTATGAGCCAGGGCCGTCAGATGCAGATCTGTTGGCCTTCGGCTTGTCTCGCCAGGACATTCCCGACAAGGAAGTGGGCATCTGGCCCGACAACTGGGACGCCTTCAGAGTCTTCGAGGCCATGAGCACCCAGTGGCGCACAGGTGCGTGCGGCGCAACAGGCATGGACTACAGCGTTCTCTCCGGGGTTATTCGGATGTGTGGCGTACCGATCAGCCAGCGACAAACCATTTTCAGCGACTTCCGCCGTATGGAGGCTGAAGCCCTGCAGGTGATGGCGGAACAGAGAGAAAACAAATGAGCACCAACTTCGCTTCCCTGGGTATTGCGGTCGAGTCGTCACAGGCCGCAAAGGCTGCTGATGATCTGGATAAGCTAGTCGATTCCGCTGAGGGCGCCCAGAAGGCCATTGATGACCTGGGCAAAACGGGCGAAGGCCTGGCCAACACCGGTAAAAAGGTTTCCCAGGCCGAAGCGGATGTTGCGCAAAGCATCGATAAATCAACGGCAGCGAGGGACCGTCAAGCCGGGGCAAGTCGCAAAGCCACTGACAGCGCAGTAGCAGAAATCTCCGTCATCAGTCAGCTCGACAAGGCCATGACGGGCAATATCTCGAGCATGGAATCGCTGGTTCAAGCCGAGGGTTTGCTGGAGCGCGCCCGCAAGGGCGGCTTGGTCACCATCGAAGAGCAGGCGAAATACCAGGATCAGCTGGGAAAGGCCTACGACAAGATTGAAAAGGCAGAAGCCAAAGAGCTGGCGCAGAAGCAGAAGCTGATCGAAGCGGAAAATCGTCAGGTTGAGGCGCTGAAGCGTACCGTCAACGGGATTGACCCGGTGACCGCCAAGTTGGCGAAGCTTGAGGCTCAGGAGAAGGCGCTCAACAACCTGCATAAAGCTGGTCAGATCGATGCTGAGCGCTACAACGAGGCTCTGGCTAAGATCGGGAAGGACCGGTCGGGGCTGACTGAAGCCGCTAGCGCTTTCGACAAGCTGAAGCTCGGCACCCGCCAAGCTCAAGAAAACGTCATGCAGTTGGCTAACGCCATCCAGGCAGGCGATCTGGGGAGTGGGGCGCGTGCGATCGCTCAGCTCGGGGCTGGCGCCGGCGAATCGGCGAAAAGCCTGGCAGGGATGCTGATTCCGGCCGGCCTGCTGGTCGCTGTACTCGGCTCGCTTGGCTATGCGTACTTCGATGCAATGAAGCAGGCGCGCGAGTTCAATGCCGCTATTAATGGCGGTACGAATGGTGCCGGGCAGACCATCGCCAGCCTGAAGGACATGGCCGACGGCGCTGGGCGTGTCACCGGGAACCTGTCTGGTGCGCGAGAGGCCGTTGTTTCGCTCGCGTCTGGCGCGGCCACCAGCGGCACACAGATGCGCAATCTGGCTGAAGCTGCAGCCGCAGTCAGTGAAGTTACCGGTCAGGGGGCGGGTGAACTCGCCAAGTCCTTTGCCACCGCTGGCGATACAGCAACTGAAGCTGCCAGCAAGATCAGCAGGCAGTACGGATTGATCACCCTCGAGCAGTACCAGGTGATCAAGGGGCTGGATGACCAGGGCGACAGCCAGCGTGCCCTGGATGTGCTCAGCGAAGATTTGAATCAGGCCGCCTTGACGCGCCTGAAGACTTACCGCGAGTCGTTATCCGACGTAGAGCGCGACTGGGACAGGATCAAGAACGCCATCAAAGGGGCGTACGCAGAAGTCCGGTCGGAGATATTCCCTGACCTGGCCAAGCAGATCGAGATCACCCAGCGCGTTCTGGATACCCGCAAGGGCGGCGGAATTGCGGGCGCTATCTCTAACGGTCTCAGTTCCTTGAACTCGGCTCTTGGTCTGGGCACCGGTGAGCATGACGACTCAACTGAGGCGCTTGAGAAAAAACTTGCCGACCTGAAGGCCAGACAAACTGCCAGCTCTAACCTGGCAATTGTCACCGGTGAGAACGCCGACGCAAACCAGAAGGCAATCGAGGCTCAGAAAGCGCTGGATGCGCAACTCGACAACGTCAACCCTCTGAACAAGCGCAAAGTGGGACTGGAGAAGCTGAACAATCAGTTCAAAGCGCTTTACGAGAATGCAGAAAAGGCAGGGCAGAAGTCGCCACTGCTTGACGGTGTGAGCTACGACGGCAAAAAGTTTTCCGGTGGTGCGTACGACATTCTTTTGAAAGGCCTTGAGGATAAAAACAAGGATCCGAAAACCGCCGGCACCCAAGTTGATCTGACCAGCTTCAACAACGCCAAAAACGACTTGGCGGCGATCACCGACACCTACAAGAACTACCAGAAGGAATTGGAAGCAGCGCAGAAGGCCGGCCTGCTGTCCGAGGAAGACTATCTGCTCAGGCGCCAGGCGCTGATCGGCAATCAGCTCGACCAGACGACGGCAGCCTACGAGGCAGAGATTGCAGCGCTTGAGGCAGCCAAGGGCAAGAAGTCCACGTCGGCTGCGCAAAGCATCCAGCTGGACCAGAAGATCGCCGACGCGCGCGCAGGAATGGTTAAAGCGCAGAAGGATGCCGACAGCCAGCTTGAAGTGCTCGCCACCAACGAAACCGGGCGCCTGGCAAAGCAGGAGCGAGCGATCAGCACTTACGTGCAGGCGCTGGGGCAGCAACAGAGGGCCTTGGAGCTTGCAGGTCAGCGTGCAGTGCTCGGCGTGGGGCAGGGCGATCGCCGGAACGCGCTCAGCGGCGAACTGAACAGCCAGCAGGACCGGTTTGCTCAGCAGTCGCTGGAGCTTGCCAGCCAGAAATCCGACCCGTCGCGGAACATGTCGGAGGAAGAGTTTAAGCGCAAATCGCAGGCTCTCGCAGACGCGAACAAGGCCGCGACGGACCAGATCCGGCAGAACTATGCGGATGTGGAGAATGCCCAGGGCGATTGGACGAAGGGCGCAACGGCAGCCTGGGATAACTACCTGGATTCGGCGCGCAACATCGCCGGCCAGACCAAAAGCCTGTTCGGCAACGCCTTCAGTTCCATGGAGGATTCCATCGTCAACTTTGCCATGACCGGTAAGGCGTCGTTCTCGGACTTCGCCAAATCGATCCTGGCGGACATGGCGCGCATTGCGACACGACAGGCAAGTTCGGCACTGCTGGGCAGTCTGGTTGGCGCGGCGGCGAGTTACTTCGGTGGCAGCGCGGCCGGCGGCGGCAATGGCATGGCCGCCGGGTCTGCCGGTGCCACGTCGTCAAACCTCGGGGCGTCATCGGCCGGCTACTCCAGCACCTACTTTCCCCAGGCTTTGGGCGGCGCGTGGTCGAGCGGTGTGCAGATGTTCGCCGACGGCGGCGCCTTCACGAACTCCATCGTCAGCAAGCCCACGGCGTTTGGCATGGCCAACGGCAAGACCGGCGTCATGGGTGAAGCTGGTGAGGAAGCAATCATGCCGCTGACCCGGACGTCGAGCGGCAAGCTTGGGGTTATGGCCATGGGCGGCGGCGGGGCTGGCGGAACGCAGATCAATGTCGAGGTGCATATCGATGGCGACGGCAACGCTACCTCCTCGGCTGATGCACCTGGCTATGACCTCTTCGGCAAGGAACTGGCGACGTTCGTAGAACAGAAGTATCAGGAGCTGCGGAGCAGGGACATGCGCCAGGGCGGCGTCATCAACAACGCAATCAAGGGGCGATGATGGCTATCGAACGATTCACCTGGGCGACGGAGAAGGGCGCTGAGGGCGATATTGCCCAGCGCGTCCGCTCCAAGAAGTTCGGCGACGGGTACGAGCAGTCAGTCGAGGATGGGATCAACAACCGGTCGCAATCCTGGCCGGTGACCTTTACCGGCCTGAAGCCGCGCATTAAGGAAATCATGGACTTCCTCGACCGGCACAAAGGGGCGAAGGGCTTCCTCTGGGAACCGCCCCTGGGTGAGCTTGGCCTCTACAAGTGCAACGGCTACAAGCCAGTCCATCGCGGCGGCCAGGTCTACGCCATCACTGCGACTTTCCAGCAAACCTTTCATCCCTGAGATAACTGCCCATGGCACTGATTACGGAGATCCAGAAACTGGAGCCCGGCGGCGAGATTCGCCTGTTTGAAATTGACGGGACGGAGTACGGCGCCGATTACCTGCGCTTCCACGGCCATGCCATCCCGCACACGCCAGAGGAATTGCTGGCCTATGAGGGCTCCGAAGATGATCTACCCGCCAAGTCGATTATCTGGCAGGGCCAGGAGTACGCGGCCTGGCCGGTGCAGATTGAGGGCATCTCCTCGAGCAGCGACGGCACCGCCTCTCGGCCGACGTTCGCCGCGGGCAACGTGAATGGACGGGTTACAGCTTTGTGCCTGGCCTTCGAGGACATGCTCAAGTTCAAGCTGACAGTCCGAGAGACCCTGGCGCAGTACCTCGATGCGGCTAACTTCCCCGAGGGGAACCCAACCGCCGACCCTACCCAGGAGGCGCTGGAGATCTGGTACATCGACCAGAAAACCAGCGAGGACGGCGAGGCGGTGGTCTGGGAGCTGTCCTCCCCGGGCGAGATCGATAACCACGGCCTGCCCGGGCGGCAGATGACCACGTTCTGCCACTGGGCCATGACTAATGGTTACCGGGGGCCGGACTGCGGCTACACCGGCGCGGCCATGTTCGACGATGAGGACAACCCCACGGATGACCCGGCCCTGGACCAGTGCAAGGGCTGCTTGTCGTCCTGCAAGTTGCGCTTCGGCGAGAACAACGAGCTCAGTTTCGGCGGATTCCCTGCTGTCAGCTTGATCGCGAGGAGCTGACCATGCGTAAGCACATCATTGCGGCCATCCGGGCGCACGCGGCGGCCCAGTATCCGAAAGAATGTTGCGGCCTGCTGCTGGCCATCGGCCGCAAGCAGAAGTACGTCCCGTGCCGGAACATCGCCACGGAGCCGAACGAAGAGTTCCGGCTCGATCCTGAGGACTACGCTGCGGCGGAAGACCTTGGCGAAGTGATCGGCATCGTTCACTCGCACCCGGACGCCACCAGCAGGCCGTCACCGCATGACTTGGCCATGTGCGAGACCACGGCCTTGCCCTGGCACATTTTGTCGTGGCCCGAGGGCGACATGCGCACGATCACGCCAACGGGCAGCACGCCGCTGCTCAAGCGCCCGTTCGTACATGGGGCCTGGGACTGCTGGCAGGTGTGCGCTGATTGGTATGCTCGCGAGTGGGGCCTGGAATTCGAAGCCTTCCAGCGCACTGACGGCTGGTGGGAGAGTGCGGAGAACGCAAGCCTCTACGAGCAGCACTACGAGGCGGCCGGGTTTCTGCGCGTCGACCGACCGCAGCGTGGTGACATGATCGTTATGCAGGTTGGACGCACCGTTCACCCGAACCATGCCGGGATCTATCTGGGCACTGATCCAGCGTTACCTGGCGAAGAGTCGGGCGCGTTCGGCCCTGGTCCATTCTTGTTACACCACCTTTACGGTAGGCCGTCCGAGATCATCGTCTACGGCGGGCCTTGGCATGATCGAACACGCCTTATCCTAAGGCACAGAGATTCAAAACAACCAACATGAAGCGGCAGGGCCGTAGGAGAAGATCATGCAAGCCTTGCAGCGCTACACGTTGACCATTCACGACCTCTTCACCATCACCGACGGCGATATCTGCGGCGCTGAAATCGAAGTCGCCATTCTGGATGAAGGTGTCGAGATTGATCGCGTGAAATTCTCCGGCAAGTGCCAGAGCAAAGGAGGCTACAGCCGCAGCTACCACGGTAAGTCAGGGCTTAAAGCAGCGCTTGTATCTGGGCCTGGAAGAATTGATTTTGGTTTGAAGCAGGCGGTCGCTATCTAGGTTCTTCGCCGCCACCCATAAACTCATCGGTTCCTAGCCTATGCGACCCATATTTCACAGTCTGGCCATCACCCAGTCGCTCAGCCTCGATCTCTGCGACATTCTTGTCTGCGTAGATGTCAACAAAGCTCCATGGATCATTACGACCCACGGCCCATCCCAGCACCCACCCAGACATATCCGGGTCTGCTGGTAGATTTTTCACGAGACTTCTGACTGACATGGCCATTCCTTGGTATTTTAAGGCGCAACGCTACTACGGCAATCGTCAGGCGAGTTACTGGCATTTCATCCAGCTATATCAAAGATACTGAACGGTCTAAGATTGTGGTTTTGTTGGGACTAGGGAGCTATTGGAATGCCGAAGTGTATAGAGCTCAAGGAGAGTATGAATGCATCACGTGCAGAGCAGATGCTATCTAGCGATCCAGATTCGTTTAAAGACGCTAAATGCTGCGCTCATCGAAGCGAGCTCTTGACGATCGAAGCAGACGGGAAAGAATCCGGTTTTGTTCTTCTTGGTTATTGGCAAGGAGACGACGGAGTAGCTGTTGAGGTTTCTAAGTTCTTCGTTAAGCCTGAGTGTCGCGGGGAGGATGGGATTTCAATTGCTGCTGCGCGAGAGGTTTTGTCTTTGCTTAAAAAACGTGGACATGAGCACTACGTACTGCACTCCCTAAATGAAAAGGCTTCACATTTTTGGAAGAAAGCGCTGTCTGAGGTGAGCTACAGAGAGGACGGAAGCCTATTCAGAGTAGGTGAAGATGAGTCGTAAAGTCTTCCCTCAAACCTTGTTAAAGTAAGTTTTTGCATCTGACTACTATTTGCTCCCTGAAATATGAGAGTAGCCGCAGCTATTTTTATGTGGGGTATTCACATGGCCATTTTGACTTTTACCGAAGCCGGCCGGGAGCAGGAACTAGCTGCCCAGAAGATTTTACGGCTCGATCCTGACTGTTCGTTTAGCGAGATCAGAAGTGATGCATTAGATGAGGATGAACGCTGCTACGTCATACTTTATGGTAAAGAGGTGGTGGGGTTCTATTCATTTCGCTGGGTTAGTAGCCAGATTTTTTACTTCTTCGTCGCCCCGGCTTGGCGAAAAAAGGGAATCGGAACGCAAGCGTTAGGGCAGCTGATTTTGGAGTTGAGGGGGCAAGGAGTTGATCATGTTATTGTGAACATGACTCCCGGATCAGAACCATTTTGGTATGCGGCTTTTCGTGGCTTCGAAAGTCAGAACGAATGGAGTAGTCGTCACAGATTTTATATCTAAAAAGCTCTTTGGCGCCACGATCCTTGCTCCACGCCCAGCACCGTGCTGGGCTTTTTGCATTGGATGCTCTCAAGTTGATTTTTTAGCTTATAGGCCCCTAAGTGGGGAGGCTAGTAGCTCATCTACTTTGTAATTAATGGGCTGCGGCCAAGCCGATCAAAACTATGCTTGAAACGGCAGATAGAGTTACTCCATATTTAATAGCGATCCAAGCTTTTTTTCGTATATTTCGATACTCCGGCTCTCCTATTTTCACAGTATCCCATGTGGATTTTAGTAAGTGAGATGCTGTGTCTCGTATATCAATGCAGCATTTGCTAGCGTTTTCATAGTTTTCTTTGTTGAACTCGTTGCGTGCATTTGTGATGTGTCGCATTAAAATGGCTTCATAGCTCTCAGGATCATTTTTTACGCTCTCTGGGTTCAATCTCATCTGTATACAAGACAATGTTTTTATTGCCTGCTGGAAGGCCTCTTTACTGTTTTCAAACCATTGTTGTTCCAGCTCGACTTGGGTTTTTTGTGACTCATTGTAGTACTCTCGAAGGTTTTCTACTCTGATCAATTCTTGTAGTGCTGCACTATATTCAGCAATCTCGTTCCGCAGACCATCAATCCATGAGAGTCGGAACTCAGATATTTTGTTTTCTTTTGAGCTTACTAGGTTTGCGAAAGAGAAGAATCCCGCGATGACGGCAGCTAAAATTGCACCGATCGCAATATATAAAGTGGGTGGCATTGTGGTTGATATGTCCATATTAATTCCATGTCAGTGACAGTCCACCCTTGGTGGCGGTTAGTTGGTATGTGGTGTCATAGTTGTGCGCTCATAAACTCACTCGTAAAATACTCTGCCGGTGGAGCCGCCTAGGATTCGGTCACGAATTGGCATGTGACGGAAGTATTCGCCGATAGCGCTGACTGATCCAGGCCTTAGATCTACGTCGTCTGTCCAAAAGGAAGCCTTCAGTGGGACGTCCACATTGAATAGGCAAACAAATTGCTCCTCATCCAGATCATAGATGACTTGCTCAACAGCTGGCGCAAGCTCCGATCCTGTCATCGTTTCCCATAACGTGCAGCTGGTTCCTTGCTCAAAACGAAGGCCAAGGAAGGGGGCGAAGGGAAGGGTTACCTGATGGCTGCAGTAACCAAGTAGCTCGCCCTTTTGGACGACTCTGACAGCGAGCAAAACCTTATGCATTGCATCTCCTTAAGTGAGTAGTGCTTGACTGGGTTTGGGGAAGGGGTCTTGATAGTGGCAATACCTTTCTTCTTAGCGATCTAATGTTAATTTACACCTATGTTCAGTATAGGGCGTGGGCTGCACCTCAGTAAGGATGCATCTTCCAGTAATCGGCAGCTTGGCTCAGGTCTGCTTCATCCGACTGTTCGATGTACTCAATTAGCAAGTTCAATCTTCCGATGTGACAGTCCTCAATGCGCACAGTCTTAGGAGCGCAGTAATCCTTTACTTCCTCGTAGGGGAGCTTGGTGCCATATAGGGCTACGTGAATTTTCGTTCTAAGGTTCCGCTTCTTGCGCATATTGGCATTTTTGCCAATTGCGTGCGCGCGCAAAGTGTTTGCTTTATCGACGTTAGATTGCAGGGGCATTCCTCACTCCTTGTTAGGTATGTATGGTTGCAAGGGCTAAAAAGCCCTCCGGACCGTGCCTGAGATTTAGAGGTCTACGTCATCTAATGCCGCTTCAAGATCGCCCAGGGCGCCGAGAGCCCAAACGTAGTGATCCTGGGAGCTCTTACCATTGGTAGTTTCGTAGCCGAGCACTGCCGCAGAGTGCCAGCGCAGGCGCTCCATGTTCTCTGACATATGCGGGGCATGATCTTTAAAGAATACGTCCAGCTGGCGGATCAGCACAGAGATTGCCCCGAAGATTGCCGCCTGCTCGATCAGGCCTTCGGCGGTCTCGGATGCCTTCAAAAGCTCTCGAGCTTTCTCAAGAGTGAATTTTGCGTCGTTCATGTCATTCCTTGGCGAGGGAGTTTTTTGGTCAGTCAGTAACAGATCGTGGGGGCCTGGCTTGGTCTGGTAGTTACTTGAAATTCCGCTCAACGATCAATCCGTAGCAGCGCTTCGCTACGGTCATAAAGAACAGACCACTCAACGCCAAGCCACCCAAGAAGGCGAACGCCAGAATGGCTTCAAGTGGCAGGCCATGAGTCTGTGACAGATCGACCAGATCAGGCGTGACCTTCCAAACAACCGACAAATAAAAAGTGCCTACGAGAAAGCTTGGGATGCCGATGAACGAGAGCGCCCAGTCGTTGAGCTCTGCCCAGGTCTTCTTTTTCTTACGATTGTTCCATACAGCCTTGAGAAATTTCATAACGACTACTCCATGTGGGTGACTGGAAAAAACTGCGGGCCGGGCTTGGGTCAGTTAAGCACCGGCCGCAAGAAGGTTCTTTCGGAGCTCACAATGAATCGCTTCTCTGATGCCAGTGCGAATGTGCTGATGCATTCCGGATCAGTCTCTGATTCTGTGCGATAGCGCTCGTAATCCGAAAGGCTCGGAAAGCTGAAAAGGCAATAGGCGACGTTATTGGCCCCCTCGGCGGGAAGGAAGTAACCGTGGTGGGTGCCTCCCATGCGGTTGACTATGCCAATCCACAGTCTCGAATAGTTTTCAAAGGCATCGATTTGGTAAGGATCAATCTGATACTTCAGATGGCAGGTGATCACGTGAGTCGTCCTTGTCCTGTTTGAGTGAGCAGCTTACTGGACATCCATGTGATTGGTAAAACTAGACTAGGTGCTGAGCTTTGCGCTGTCCTAAAAGAGTGAGCATCAGTGGATTTACGTCCTAGCTGTGTGGCTGAAGGGGCTTGATGTTCCGAAACATTAGGACCGCGCCTAAAGCTGGCAAATCCCGTGATATCGTTGTGCTATTCAGCAACGGAGGCTAAGGATGCAAAACGATAATTGGGAAGGTTGGGAACCTGAGTGGCTTAAGCTGACTGAGCACTTCCTCAGAGCGCCGGCCTTGCCGGGCGCGTACATTATCTGCGCGAATAAAAAAATTCATCGAGCGGTGGGTATCGATGAACACGGTATTTTGACTATTGGCGAATCGGAAAATTTACGGCGGAGACTAGCGGCATTTGTACGTTGCGCGAGGAAGCCTGGAGTTTCCGGACATATGGCGGGCTGGAGATTTAATTACGCTTCATTCGAAACCGTGTTCCCGTTGGACACTCTCTGGGTGAGCTGGTATCCGACTCTCGATAAAGCTGCCGCCTACGCAAAAGAAGGGGAAATGTTGGCTCTCTATTTGGCTCAACATTTCGAGCTCCCTCCGCTCAACTACAAATTTAACTGGCCAAAGCTTGAGGCGTTGGCTTCCTAGCCCGCGACCGCTGCTGCGCTTAGTCGCGACTTCAGATGAGGGATGATCATGAGATTTTTTAGTTTCGCCGCAGCTGCTGTTCTGGCGCTTGTTCTTTCAGGGTGTGCGGGCACAAGCTTTTCCTACGATGACGCCAGGAAGGTTCAGGTCGGCATGACTGAAGAGCAAATAACTCAGATCATGGGGCCACCGTACTCAGTGGTCTCCCGCGCCGATGGCCAAATGTGGATCTGGAGCCACGCGAACGGCATGACCGGCGCGAGCCGCGTGATCTCTTTTCGCCTGGTAGACGGTAAGGTTGTGGAAGTCCCAACCATTCCCGCGAGCTTTAAATAACCCAAAGAGGGAACGACATGCGGATTTTGATAGCGGCGGTAGCGGTGGCGATGCTGGCGGGGTGCGCCTCATCGGCGATCTCAGTGCGGGATGCGAAGCCGGTACCTTCGGATGAGGTCTATGCCTTCCAGACTAAACCGGCTGGCGAGAGCGGAAAAATCACCGTGGTACGCGACTCGGGCGCTGTGGGCTCTGGCTGCGACATTGTTGTTTATGTCGACGGCCGCAGGGCTGCAAAAATCGGTACTGGTCAGCGAGCTACATTCTATCTTCCGCCGGGATCGCCAAATCTAGGCGCCGGCCTGGCGGGCTCAGGCTTGTGCGCAGGCGCCGCAATCCGAACCATCGCGGCTACGGTGCAGCCTGGCAAGGAAAGCCTGTACCGTATCAGTGGCGACATGTCCGGCTTTTACATTGGTCCCTACGTCGACTACAACTGAAAAAACGAAAACCATGAAGCCGCCTCCGGGCGGTTTTTTTATGCCTGGAGAAAGTCGTGCATATCTCAGCCATCAATTACCAACCGATGACCACCATTCGTCTGCATGGGCAACTCCGGCAGTTCGGGAAGTCCTTCAGGCTCGCGGTAAACTCGCCGGCCGAGGCGATCAAGGCACTATGCGTGCAGATCCCTGGGTTCGAGCGGTTCCTGTCTAACGCCAAGTCGCGCGGGCTTGAGTTCGCGGTGTTTCGCGACAAGCGCAACATAGGCGAAAAGGAGCTCAACTACATCGGTGCCGGTGATATCCGGATTGCCCCCGTGGTGGTAGGCAGCAAGCGCAGTGGCATTCTCCAAACTATCGTCGGCGCTATCCTGATTGTTGTGGGTGTGATCTTTTCGGCAACCCCTTTCGGTACTCCGCTCATTGGCGCGGGCATCGGCCTTGTCGCTGGCGGCGTTATACAGATGCTCAGTCCGCAGGCTGGCGGCCTCAAGACCAGCGCGGCGCCCGAGAACACACCCGGCTACGCCTTCGGCAGCGCCAAGAACACAACGGCCTCCGGCAATCCTGTGTCGCTGTGTGCCGGCCGCCGGCGCTGGGGGGGCGCGATCATCAGTGCCGCTATTTACGCCGAAGACCAGATGTAGCCAACACTCGAAAACTGAAGCCGCCCAAGAGGCGGTTTTTTTATGCCTGGAGAAAAGCATGAGCGCAGCACGCAAGATCGATGTTTATGGCGCCAAGGGCGGTTCCGAGAAGCCTAAAACGCCAACCGAGGCACCAGACAGCCTGCGCTCCGTCGCCATTGCGAAAATGCTTATTGCTGTGGGAGAGGGCGAGTTTGATGGTGCTCCTACCGCCAAGGACATCTTTCTAGACAACACGCCGCTGCAAGACCCGCAGGGGAACATGAACTTCCCAAACGTGAAGTGGGAGTGGCGTAGCGGGGCTGTTGACCAGTCCTACATCCAGGGCATCCCATCGGTCGAGAACGAAACAACCATCAGCACCGAGCTGCGCAGCGGCACGCCTTGGGTTCGAGCGATCACCAATACCCAGCTCTCGGCTGTCCGTGTGCGCTTTGCTTGGCCTGCGCTCCAATCGGTCGACTCCGGCGGCAACATCAACGGTTACACGATCGGGTATAAGGTCGAGCTGGCAACGGATGGGGGCACGTATCAGGAGGTTTTGAACGAGGCCGTGTCCGGCAAGACCACCAGCCTGTACGAGCGGACCCGCCGTATCAATCTGCCGCGCGCGACAACCGGGTGGCTGCTGCGCATCACTCGACTGACGGCCAACCAGAACAACAACAAAATCTCCGATACCATGCAGATTGCCGGCTTCACTGAGGTGATCGACGCGAAGATTCGATACCCGAACACCGCGCTGCTTTACATCGAGTTTTCTGCCGAGCAGTTCCGAAGCATCCCTGCTGTGACCATCGAATGCGATGGGCGTAAATGGCAGGTGCCGAGCAACTACGACACCAGGTCGCGCACCTACACGGGCGTCTGGGACGGAACGTTCAAAGAGGCCTGGACCGACAACCCTGTTTGGCACACTTACGGAATCACCACGAACGACCGTTTCGGCCTGGGCCGTCGCATCAAGCCATGGATGGTGGACAAGTGGGAGCTGTACCGAATCTCGCAGTATTGCGACCAACTGGTGCCGGACGGCAAAGGCGGCTTGCAACCTCGCTTCCTCTGCAACTTGAACCTGCAGAGCAAGGCTGACGCATGGTCGCTGCTGCGTGATATCTCAGCCATCTACCGTGGCATGACTTACTGGGCCCAGGGCCAGGTGTTCACCCTGGCGGATATGCCGCGTGCTACCGACTTCGACTTCGCCTACACCCGGGCGAACGTCATCGACGGCAAGTTCACTTACTCCAGTGCGTCGGAGCGCACCCGCTACACCCGGGCGCTGATCAGCTACGACAATCCGCTGAACAACTTCGACACCGACGTCACAGCTGTGACCGATGCCAAGCTGCAGCGGCGCTACGGCGACAACCCGCTGGAGATCAGCGCTATTGGCTGCACCCGCGAATCCGAGGCGCAGCGCCGCGGCAAGTGGGCGCTGCTCACCAACTCCAAAGACCGCGCCGTCACTTTCAAGGTCGGGCTTGATGGGCGCATCCCGCTGCCTGGCTACGTAATCCCGATCGCCGACGAACTCCTGGCCGGTCGGCCGGTTGGCGGGCGTATCTCGGCGGTGAACGGCAAGGTCATCACCCTGGACCGCGACACGCAGGCCAAGCCTGGCGACCGCCTGATCCTCAACCTGCCAGACGGCAAGTGCGAGGGCCGCACCGTGCAGCTGGTCAGTGGCCGGCAGGTCACCGTGACCGTGGCTTATTCCGTGCCGCCAGAGCGTGAACTGGTGTGGGCGCTGGATGCTGATGACCTGGCCATCCCGCTTTATCGCGTGGTCAGCGTGGCGCGGCCAGAGCCAGGCGTGTTTGAAATCTCGGCGGTGCAGTACGACCCGAGCAAGTTCGATCACATCGACACTGGCGCCCGGCTGGAAGAGCGCCCAATCAGCGTTGTGCCAATTACCGTGGTACCGGCGCCGGCGAGCGTCGACATCACGTCGAACTACTCCGTTGACCAGGGCCTGGCGATCAGCACCATGAACATCTCGTGGCCTGTCGTAGCAGGCGCTGTCGCGTATGACGTGGAGTGGCGCAAGGACAGCGGCAACTGGATCAAGCTGCAGCGCACGGGCGCAACAAGCGTGGACGTCACCGGCATTTACTCGGGCGCCTACCTGGCCCGGGTGCGTTCGGTGAGCGCCTTCGAGATCTCGTCGATCTGGAAAAACTCCAACCTGACCAATCTGGAAGGGAAGGTCGGCCTTCCGCCGGCGGTATCGTTCCTGACCACCACCAGTGAGCTGTTCGGCATCGGCATCAAGTGGGGCTTCCCTGCTGGTGCCGAGGACACCCAGCGCACCGAGCTGTGGTATGGCCAGGCCAATGACTTGTCGGCGGCGACCAAGCTGGCCGACCTGGCGCACCCTCAGGCGAATTACAGCATGCAGGCGCTCCAGGCTGGCGCGCAGTTCTTCTTCTGGGCCCGCCTGGTGGACCGTACCGGCAACGTCGGGCCGTTCTATCCCGTCGGCAACGGCGTGATGGGCCAGGCCAGCGCCAATGCTGCGCCAGTACTGGAGCTGATCGCCGGACAGATCGGCCGCACAGAGCTTGGACAGGAGATCATCGACGAGATCGACAAAATCCCAGGGCTGCAGGCGCAGATTGATGCGCTCGACGGGCTGTCGGCCTACGACCCTGAGCAAACCTACATCGAAGGCGATCTGGTGGTGGTGGGCAAGAGGATCTATCAGGCCACCGGCCCGGTACCGGTAAACACCGCGCCACCGAACGCCGGTTACTGGGTTGACGTGGGCCAGGTGCTGGTTACCGCCAATGGGCTCGCGCGCCAGGTGGAGATCAACACCACCAGCATCACCGAGTTGGATGGTGTGGTCACGGTCCAGGCGTCGAGCCTTCAGTCCTTGCAGTCGGCCTATCGGGATGACACTGGCGAGGGTGATCTGGCGGGTGCACTCCAGGGCTACAACGCCGCGGCGATTTTCGCGGAGGAGGTGAAGACGCGCGCCTCGCAGAACTCGGCTATGGTGCAGCGACAGGCGGAACTCACTGCATCTGTTGGCGACGTCGCCGGCACCGTGACGGAACTGGAAAGCGTGGTGGTCGAGGACCGGCAAGCGACGGCCCAAGCCATTCAGCAAATCGGCGTCAAGATCGACGGAAACTCGGCTGACATCCAGACGGTAAGCCGCGCCCAGGTCGACACCAACGGCAAGCTGTCCACGATGTGGTCGGTGAAGATGCAGCTGAATGCGAACGGGCAGTACGTGGCAGCGGGCATCGGGCTTGGTATCGAGAACGTAGATGGTCAGTTGCAAAGCCAGTTCCTGGTGAGTGCTGATCGCTTCTCTATCGTCACCACGTTAGCGGGGGGGCAGGTGTTCACGCCGTTCACGGTGCAGAACGGCCAGGTCTTCATGCGTTCGGCATTCATCCAGGACGGCACGATCACCAACGCCAAGATCGGCAACTACATTGCGTCCAACAACTACGTGGCGGGCGTTTCCGGCTGGAAGCTGTTCTTCGACGGGACCTTTGAAATCAACAGTGCTTTCGGCGGCCAGGCGCGGCAGGTCATCAATAACGCCGGCGGCAAGGTTTTCGACGAGAACGGAACCAAGCGCTACCAGTGGGGAGACCTTTCCGCATGAGCTACGGGGTAAGGGTATGGGGGCCGACCGGCCTCCTTGAGCTGGATGAGAACTCATTCACTGTTCGGATTATTTACTCGGCGATAGTTCAAGCAGGTGTCCCGGCTCCTGGGCGTTCCAGATTTATATCAATTCCCGGAGTTGATCCCGCTACACATTCAGCCGTCTGCATACCAATCGCGGCTTATGACACGTCCGCTCAAAGCAACTATGCAATTCAATACACTCCAATAGTTTCTGTTGGTGGTGTAACCGTTTTCTTTGGGCATCCTGCGACTTCTGCCGGGCCGATCGGACTTAGCCCTCAAAGACTGTTAGTTATGAGGTACAGATAATGTCCTACGGGGTTCAGTTCTCGAATAATAATGATGTTGTAATTATTGATTCGGAGTTCTCAAGGCTGGTGGTTCTAGATCGGGGAGTATGGAACGGTAACGGCTCAGGCGTGTTCGTGCAATTTGCAAGCACCATAACCTCTGAAGAGCCTCCGCTTGTGTTCGTCAGGCTTAATCAGTCGAACACGTTGTGCTTTTGCGTGATCACGGGTAGCTCCGGTAATTGGACAGGTTTTTCCTTTAGCGGTATTGCTGGTTCAGGAACGTCTGGAAGTTGGTTTGCGGCAGCATTCAAGTCCAATCCAACAGCGAGTTATGGATTTCGGGTTTGGGATGGATCATCAAAGCTACTATTTGATAGTGGCACTCCCGCCGCGCAGTTTACTAGGACAATTACCGGCTGGAGCTATCTGGGCGCTGAGCAGACGGGCCAGGGTGTTTACAGATTAAGTTGGACGGCATATTCGCCGCTAAATACCGGTGATTATATGCTTTTGAATAATATTGCAATGGATGTTGCTGGCGGAACAACCCGGCAGGGGAATATGTACGCGGTTTGGGACTACGCAAACGATAGGCTGGTGATGCAGGTTATTGGCGTAGATATCCAAAACACTTTGTATACGCCCGTGGTTTTCGCGAAGCCTATTTCATAGGGGAATTAAATGGCCTGGTATAAAACAGGGACAGTTTCTGTAACAGCTGGCAGCAATGCTGTTATCGGAACTGGAACATCTTTCATCAAAAATGCCCGGGTGGGTGATGCTTTTCGTGGGCCTGACGGTAGATGGTATGAAGTCACCAACGCCGCGAGCGACACAGCGCTGTCGATCTCTCCAGATTACCAGGGCGCGACCCTGGCCGCTGGCAGTTACTCGCTCGCTCCGATGCAGGGCTACGTCAAGGAGTCGGCTGACCAGCTGAACGCAGCCACCAAGACAATCGCCGGCACAGCCACTGATATGTCAGCCCAGGTCAATCAGGCCAAAGCGTCAGCGGATTCCGCTACCGCTTCCGCTGGCACGGCGACAACCAAAGCGTCAGAGGCCTCTGCATCTTCATCCAATGCCACCAGCCGTGCCGCTGCCGCGCTGGCAAGTCAAAATGCCGCCAAGGCATCAGAGACAACCGCGAAGACCTATGCGGATCAGGCGGCCGCATCAGCGTCGATCCCGCTGTCCACACCGCTTACTGGGTTCAGTGCAGCCAATGCCGCGCCGATTGTTGCTTCGGATACGATCCTGACAGCGTTTGGTAAGGCGCAAGGCCAAGCCAATCTGGGTGGCTGGGCAGTATCGAAGCAGACTGTGGCAGATATAAACGCGGTATCGATAAGCCAGAAGTTTGACATTAGTGACGACGCAGGGACCGCAAACATTCCTTTCAGGCGGGGCAGTACCACTGTTCGATTTGATGCGGGATCCACGGGCATTGTTTCGCAGTGGGGGAACTTTGCCAGTTCAAAACACTGGCAAATGCTGATCTTCGACCGGACTTCTAACAACATTGCTTATCGCAGGATGAGCAGCGGAGTTGTTCAGCCGGACGATTACATCGTCGTTTACCCAACAGGCAAGACGGTTCTAGACATCAGTCAAGGGGGCACCGGCTCGGCAACGGGCGTTCCAAATATGGTGGGCGCAACAGCGTCTGTCGCTGGCGTGAAAGGACTTGTTCCAGCCCCCTCCGCTGGTGATCAGGCGAAGTTTTTGGCGGGGGACGGAGCGTACAAATCACCCCCTTCTAGTGCATGGGGGGCAATTAGCGGAACGCTTTCATCGCAGGCTGATTTGCAGTCGGCGCTGGACGCAATAAAAATAAAGCGCTGGCAATCTGCGAGCATCGCTATATCTAGCACACCAACGAGTTTTTCTCACTCTTTGGGAGCCGTTCCACTTATCGCGTCAGTTCAAGTAACTCTGACAGCGGCGGTCGGAGGGTGGCCGATCGGCACCGTATTCAAAGTGCCCTCGCACGGCGCCTCATACGGGGGCAGCGGCGCCGCAAACTATGGCTTTCAAATAGCGAACATTACCGCGTCGTCATTCACAGTCAGCGTGCTTAATGGCGGGTTAATTATAGGTTCGACTACCGGTCTAGCGTTAGGTATCGCCTCAAACAGTTACACCACCCAAGTGGAATTATTCGCATGGCAATGAAGTATTTCAGAGACGAAGACGGCTCAGTGTGGGCGTTCAACGAAGACGGCTCTCAAGATGATGCAATAACCCAAACAATGGTTGAGATGTCGGAAGCGGATATTGAACTCCATTTAAATCCACCTCCAGACTCGCAACAGGTTGCAGAATCTGAAAGTGAGTGGCGAATAGAGCAAATGCCCATTGCCCTTAATAACGTCACCGCCATTGAATTCGGCGAAGAAGGAATACCGGGTACTGCGCAGGAGTGGAAGAAATTTTGGCTCGCCTTGCGTAAATGGACCGATACAAACCCTGACTTCCCCGACAGCAGCAAGCGCCCCATCGCGCCAAGCTGATCCGCAGCCGACATCTGATGAATGCTGCGATGGGCAAGTCTGGATTTATCATCCGGTTAAGCACTCAGGGATGGGCGAGGTGGGCTACGAATGCCAATACCTAAAACTTAAACTCCACCGCCGTCCGTGATTACCGGCGGAAGCGGAATTTTTCCCATCCATTTTTGAATCTGAAAGTTCCGGTGTCTCCTCTGAGAGCGTAAAGGCTTGCTCTATAACAAGCAGTGAATCGAGAGAATCCAAGACGTCTGATTTTTTTGTAGACCCAACCCCATCCGTGGCGATTGGTAGTTTTGGCGGGCCTTTGAACCATTAACGCGTTCCTTCTTGGCGAAATTTGGCGCAGATCATAGCGATGTGCCCCACCGCAAAGGCTGTCAATTAATAACGGGGCGGAACTTCTTATCTCCATGGGTTTTCTGGCCCCATTCGTTTGAGTGCAGCACTGCCTAAAACGAACTCAACAGAGTTTATTTCACCTCTAATTCCCGCTGTTATGCGGTCTCTTTTTGTCTGGAGAAAAGTATGTCTATTACCGAGCAGCAGTTGCTGCAGATCCTCCCGAACGCCGGCCGCCAAGCCGGCTTTTTTGTTCCCGCCCTTAACACGGCCATGAATCATTACGGCATCGTTGGCGTTGCGCGTACCGCTGCATTCATTGCCCAGGTCGGGCATGAGTCGGGTCAGTTGACGCGGATGGTCGAGAACCTGAACTACAGCGCCGATCGGCTCCAGGCCGTCTGGCCGAATCGCTTCGACGCCGCCCTGGCCGCGCAGGTGGCACGCAAACCGGAGCAGATCGCGAACATTGCGTACGGCGGACGAATGGGTAACACGTTGTCCGGCGACGGGTGGAAGTATCGAGGCCGGGGCCTGATCCAGCTGACCGGTGCGAACAACTACCGCGCCGCCGGCGCCGCCCTGGGCCTGGACCTGGTGAATCACCCTGAACTGGTGGAGCAGCCCGAGACTGCCGCCCTGGTCGCCGGGTGGTTTTGGCAGTCGAACGGCCTCAATGAGCTGGCCGACTCAGGGCAGTTCGCCAAGATCACCCGAGTGATCAACGGCGGATTGACCGGCCAGACTGATCGGTTGGCCCTGCGTGACCTGGCCGCGAAGGTGCTGGCATGAACGCCTTGGCACTGAAGGTTGGAGGCATTGCCCTGGCGGCCCTGTTGTTTCTGGGCGTGGTGTTCGGCGCGCTGTACGTCGCATATGACCACGGCAAGTCGGTCAAAGATGCCGAGTGGCAGTCACGATGGAATGCCCGTGATGCTGGAGACAAACAGGCCAGGGCTCTGGACGACGTCGCCGAGCGCGATAAGGAACAGGCCCGACAGAACGCAATCAATAAGGTGGTTCAAGATGGACAACAGATTATCGACCAAGCAACTGCTGATGCTGCTTCCGCTCGCGCTGCTGCTGGGAGCCTGCAGCGGTCAGTCGACGACCTCGCCGGCCGTCTCGCAGCCCAGGCCCGCAGCAATTCCTGCACTGCCGCCGCAAGCGAGGCAGCTTCCCGCGCCGTCCTGGTGCTTGCCGACGTGTTCAAGCGCGCTGATCAAAGAGCGGAAGACCTGGCAGCAACTGCTGATCAACGCGGGGCCAGGGGAGTGACGTGCGAGCGCGCTTATATTTCGTTAGGGCTAGATTAATATGCTCTTGATGGTTTAGCTCCAGCGCCGAGTTGGGTGCTGGAGCTTTTTTTGCGATGAATTAAGTTTGATTAAACCTCAATGAAATCAAATTTATGTGTCAAAAGTTCGAGGTCTTTCTTATCCCTGCATGCGATGAATCCGTCTGCCCATGAGTGTTTTTCTATTATCTCTAAATCACTGCCTAATGGCCACCAAGCAAAATAAACTGAAGCTCTAGAATGCTTATTAATAGTTCGTGCGGCGCAAACCTCAACTGAGTAATCAGTTAGCTTTAGTCCACCGTTGGCCAGTTTTCTAGCGAAGTCCTCTCCTATCGCGTTACCAAAATCATCATGTCGAAAGTGCCCGACTTGAGGGTGGATGATTATCCCATTTCCATTGGCTTTACAGGATTCTAGAAAATAGGAAAATAAGGTTTTTGTTTTTTTATGTTCTAAAGGATTGATGTATTTTACGTATCGATTTTTTTTGCTCATAAATTAATCCGCTTTATCTTTGACTCTGTAGTTTCTGGCTCTTGGCCGCTATATGAAGAGTACTCTAAGTCTTGGAGAGGAATGGATTTCGAGTTTAGCTCTCAGACTGGATGTACATTTTTTTACTCAGTGACAGTATCAGGTCTGAGTCCTGATTGCGTACATTGCCTACAGCAACGCCGACCCTGAACCATTCGAAGGCCTCGGATGGCTCGCCCTGGTGCAGCACCATATGTTCGGCGCGCTCCTTGGGCGTGGCCGGGTCCAACCATTCCCTGGCTAGGTCTGGAGTCAATACCACGGGCCGCCGGTCGTGAATATCCACCATGCCGCCGGCGCTGTCGGCGGTGATTATCACGAAGCCGTCATGCTCGCCCGGGCCCTCGTCGCTATCGGGCAGTTGGCCAATGGCGGCGCACAGCACCGGCGCGCCGTCCCGCCGGCGGATCAGGTAGGGCTGCTTCTTCGGGCCGCCTTCGTCCACCCACTCAAACCAGTTATCGATAGGCGTGATTGCCCGGTGCGGCCAGATCGCGCGGAAGAACGGGCCGTGGGCCACCTTCTCGACGCGGGCGTTGATCGGCGCGGCGCGGTCCTTGGCCCAGTGCGGCCTCCACCCCCAGCGCACCGGATCAGCCAGTAGCAGTTCTCCCTGGACATGGAGCAGGGCGACCTGGGTGGTAGGTGCGACGTTGTATCGCTCCAGCGGTAACTCGCCTACGGAATTCACCATGGCGTTCGGCATGCTCAGGGCCGCAACGAAGTCATGAATGCCGCTGTATTGAGACAATCTCCCGCACATACGCAATTCTCCGCCTGTCGAAATCCCCTACAGAGAAATTGACCGCAAGCCCCTTACAAAGTTAACTGTACATTCGTACAGTATTTGCATAAGGCGTTGCCATGAGCTTCAACATCCTCGGCCAGATAGCTAATGGCGGCGCAAAGCTGCCTCTTTGCTCGTTTCACGTGCCGGCCGGCTTCCCTTCGCCCGCTGCTGACCACATCGAGCAGCACATCTCTCTGGATGAGGTCCTCAACATCAGAGCGCCCCACGTCTACCTGGTGATGATCACCGGGGAGAGCATGCAGGGTGCTGGGATTTTCGAAGGGGACCTGGCGGTGGTGGATAGATCTATAGAGCCGGCCCACGGACATATTGTAGTTGCGCTGCTCAACAATGACCCGATGTGCAAACGTCTTTGCAAGCGTGGCAAGGAGGTGATTCTGCTTTCCGAAAACCCAAAGTATCCCGCGCGCTACGTGCTGGAGGGCGACGAACTATCGATCTGGGGAGTGATAACCAGCACTGTGCGCAGCCATGTCTAATCAGCCAGTCTTTGCCCTGATCGACTGCAACAGTTTCTACGCCAGCTGTGAGCGAGTGTTCCGGCCCGATTTGGCCAAGGTGCCAATCGTGGTGCTCAGCAACAACGACGGCTGCGTGATCGCCCGCAGCTACGATGCTAAGCCCTTCATCAAGATGGGCGAGCCGTATTTTCAGATCAAGCACAAGCTCAAGCAGCACGGCATCATCCCGTTTTCCTCGAACTACGCACTCTACGGCGACATGAGCGAGCGCGTGATGACGCTTATTGAATCAATGGTGCCCGCCGTCGAGATCTACAGCATCGACGAAGCCTTCGCCGACCTCACCGGAATAGGCGGGCTCGACGCGCTCGGCCGGCAGATCCGTGCCCAGGTGCTGCGGTGCACCGGCATTCCCGTCGGCGTCGGCATCGCGAGCACGAAGACGCTCGCCAAGCTTGCAAACCACACCGCGAAGCGCCTGCAAGCGCAGACCGGCGGGGTGGTGAATATCACTGATCCGATTAAACGAGACTGGGTACTGCGCAATACCGATGTGTCCGAGGTCTGGGGAGTTGGCCGAAAAATGAAGCTCCACCTCGACGCCCTGGGCATCAAGTCGGCAATGGACCTGGCCAAGGCGGATCCGTGGACGCTGCGCAAGAAGTTCAGCATCGTGATTGAGAAGACCGCCAGGGAGTTGGCCGGCACGTCGTGCCTGGAACTGGACGAGCCCGACCCACCGAAGCAGGAGATCTGCTGCAGCCGAATGTTCGGTAAGCGCCTGACCGAGTTGCCGCCGATCAAGGAGGCGCTGGCCACCTACATGATGCGGGCCTCTGAAAAGCTTCGGGCCCAGGGTTCGCTGTGCAAGAAGGTCCGTGTCTGCATTCGAACCGGCATGTTCAACCCGGAAGAGGCCAAATATGCGAACGGGGTGGTGGTTGACCTGCCTTATCCAACCGACGACGTACGCCTGCTGACAAAGGCTGCGGTTGATGCGGTCGACCATATCTACAGGCCGGGCTTCAAATACAGCAAGGCCGAGGTGATGCTGCTCAACCTTTGCCGGCCAGGCGAGTACACCGACGATCTATTTGCTGTGTCGCAGCCTGCGGAGGCTACCAGGGTGATGACTGTGCTGGACCAGATCAATGACAGGTGGGGTCGGGGAACGCTACGGTCAGCTAGCGTGCCGACGAACCCTGACTGGGGCATGCGCCGTGAAATGATGAGCCAGAGCTACACCACCAAGCTGGACCAGCTTTGGTCGGTTGCCTGCAAGTAGCGATTACTCCGGTGCCATGAGAACTGCGAGCGTCAGCTTGATGAACTCTTCGTTGTCGTCAATGGTGTGCAACGCACCCCGGATGTTTTCTGCGACTTCGGCCGAGCCGCGCTGCTGGACCCAATTCGACAACTCCATGATGGAGGCTTCCAAGGCCAGCTGGTTTTCGTAGAGCTTGGAGAGTAGGGACGGTAGTAGGTCTGTATTCGGCATGTCTGTTCCTCCTTGAAGTGAACAGCTTAGCAGGGGGCTTAATCTGGGGATTTGATTTGCGTCGGCAGAACGCCAGGGAAGGGAATTGCGGAACAGATCGTTAAATTGCGGAACACAAAAGATAAGGGCCTGCATGAAGTTCATCATGCAAGCCCTTGATATCTATGGTGCCCGAACCCGGAATCGAACCGGGACGCCCTTACGAGCGGGGGATTTTAAGTCCCATGCGTCTACCAGTTTCGCCATTCGGGCGGTAGCGCGGTGTAGCAGGGTTGGGAATATATAGATCCAGGCGCCTCGACGCAAGGTCGGGCTGCCGCTTTCTTGCATAAGAGTGCGCATGAAAAAGCTTGGCAGATCAGTGATCTACATCGGCTTTAACAGGCGAACCAGAGGATTCCTACGCCACGGGAACAAGCTGCATAAATGACAGTCATAGCGATATGCCATCCCGGCAGTCTGGAAAGGAATCAGTTGATGCTCAGTGTTCGCAAGCGCTCTTGGCTAGTGGTTGTAGGTGTCATGGCACTGTCGGCCGGTACGGCACAGGCTGGGAGTGCGGTGAAGTGGGGAGATTTCAGCGCGTCAAGTGGTGACCGGTTGACGGGGGCTTCGCTGGAGGCGGGCAACCAGTATGCGTTGAAGGCGTCGAGCATTTCGGTGGGCGATATTGAACAGCTGCAAGCTGCGCAGAAACGTACCGATAGCGAGGTGCAAGGCCTGAAAAGCAAGCTGGAGGGGCAGGACCGCGCGTTCGATGAGTTCAAGCGCAAGGACGGTTCAAGCTCCAGTTCCAGTGACAGCCAGTTGGCGAGCCTCAAGCGCACGATCGACGATCAGAAAAGTACGATCGAGCGGCAGAAAAGCGACATCGACGGGTTGAAGCGCAGCCTGGATGATCTCAAACGCAGCGTGGATAGCTTGAGCAGCAAGGTCAAGTAGCCGCCGGGCTACCGGGCACGCAACAGGCCGGTGCCCAATGATGATTGATTGAAAACGAAGCCCCGGTTTGACCGGGGCTTCTGCATTTCTGGCTTATACGAAGGGCTGTGCGCCGAAGCCGCGTGGCAGGCGTTGCCGCCCTGGAAGGTCGGTCAGGCGTTGTGTCCAGGCACTGCGCCAGTCGGTGCTGGTGTGGGTCTTGGCTTGGCGCGAAGAACGGCGAGCGGCGTTGCGCTGGTTGCGGCGTGCTTCCTTGTACGCATCGGTATTGCGGCAGGTGCGGCATTTGACCCGGTTCAGCTCAGTGCTGGAGGGCAGATTGCTGCCGTGATGACCGCAGGCCAGATGCCCGGCGACCTTGAAGTGAATGACCATGTAAGCGTCTCCTTCTTATTGGGTGCGCGCATCGGTAAACCCACGATGCACGCGGGGAGGGCGGGGATTGAAAATCCGGGCACCTGAAATTATGACCACCGTGGGTGCAGCAGCGTTCGGTTTTGCCCTCGGACCTGTTCAACACCCCCCCTGGACGCTAACCTGCCACGCCACTGATCATGAAAAGGAGTGTGTGATGAGCGTCGAAACCCTGCCCCTGGAAGGCAGTTGCCGTTGTAACCGGGTGCGCTTCAGCGTGAGCCAGGCGCCGGCGATTACCATGGCGTGCCACTGCACCGGTTGTCAGAAGATGACCGCCAGCGCGTTCTCCCTCAGCGCGCTGATTCCCGCCAGCGCGTTCACCGTGACCCAGGGGTGCCCGGTGGTCGGCGGCCTGCACGGGGTCGATCGTCACTATTGCTGCCCGCACTGCATGAGCTGGCTGTTTACCCGCCCTCATGGCATCGATGAGTTCGTCAATGTGCGGGCGACGTTGTTGGATAACGCCGCGGATTACGTGCCCTTTATGGAGACCTGGACCAGCGAAAAACTGGCCTGGGCTTCCACTCCGGCAGTCGAAAGCTTCGAGCAGTTGCCGCAACCCCAGGACTTTGCGCGGTTGTTGCAGGCCTATGCCGAGTTCAGCGCTCGCTGAGTTCAGTCAATCAAGGCGAGCAGGTCTGTGTCGCCCACGTCCTGCCCGGCCTGGGTCAGCAGCGTGGTGACCTGGCCTCGATGGTGGGTCTGGTGATTGAAAAAATGTACCAGCAGGCCGCCAAACGGCTTGCTGGCCGCCGCGCCGAGCATGTTGTGGTAGTGCAGATGATGGTCGAGGTCGGGCTCGCGCAGGGTCTGGACCCAATCGATGATCAACTGGTCCAGCCAACGGCGCTGGGCCGTGAGTTCACCCAGGTCGGCGAACGCCAACTGCTTGAGGTCCGAGGGGGCGGCAATGGCGCTCAGAGGCGCCAGCGCCGCATAGCGTACGGGGTGCAGGGCAAAGCGTTTGAGCCAGACGGTGTCGCCCAACGTGAGGTGGTTGAGTGTGCCGAAGATCGAGCCGAAAAACGCTTGGCGGTCCACGCGCAATTCATCGTCCGTGAGCCTGGCGGCTGCGGCATAGACCTTGCGGTTCATCCACTGGTTGTAGGTCGCCAGCAGCGCCATTTGTTCGATGCGGTCCACGTGCTTCGCCCCTCGTTGGCAATGGTGCCGCCATCATAAGGCAATTACCTGGATGACCCGCAATTGCTACTGCACCTGGCGCAATAGGCCAAGTCCAGTGTCGACATTGCCAGCGCCCGGTGCGTTGATCGCGCCGTCGTCGACCCATAGGCGCCGCCGGCGGCATGGGCCTTCGATACAAGGGCGATCAGCAGGATCAACCCCAGGGTCACACCGATAAACATCAGGTTGCGCCGCAGCGCCCGCTGTTTTGCCGGCGGCAACAGCAACAACGTCTTGCGCGCGCCGCGATGGTGACGCGCACGGTATTTGGCAAACCCATCCATCTGCTTGGGGGTGTGTTTTTTGTGCATGATGCACCTCGCTTGAACTCAGTTTTCTACGCTCAGCACCGAAATGCCGCTGGCTTTGGCCAGGCAGACCAGTTCGGATGTGTCATCACCGCCCGGCAGGGCGATGACCACATCCGCGCGGCTGTCGGTCAGCATGAAATGGTTGCGCTGGCGTTCCGCCTGCTTGCCGTGGCGTTGCCAGTTGGGCGGATAGCGCACCACATCGATGCCGAGCTCCCGCGCCCAGTCCTCGATGTCGCTGCCGAGGAACTGGTTGCCGCCGTGAATCAGCACCTGCACCGGGCGCAGGCGGTGGTAAGCGTCCAGCACTTGGCGGGACTTTTTGCAGTCGGCGTAATGACGACCTGCACAGATCAAGACGCGCATGATCCTATTCCTTGTAAGGCACGCTGGCGTCCGGGCGACCGCCAGCGTTTAAACGGCGGGGGAACTCAGTACCACTGCTTGAAGCGGCGGATGTAGATCGTTTTCATCAGTTGGGCCACGCAGCAGTAGCTGAGCAGCGTGCCGACCAGCCACGGGAAGTACGCCAGTGGCAGTGGTTGCAGGCCCACCAGGGTGCCCAACGGCGAGAACGGTACGTAGATCCCCAACCCAATCACCACGCCGGTCATCAGCAACACCGGCCAGGCGGCGGTGCTCTGGAAGAACGGGATCTTGCGGGTGCGCAGCATATGCACCACCAGGGTTTGCGAGAGCAGGCCCTCGATAAACCAGCCGGACTGGAACAGGGTCTGCATTTCCACGCTGTTGGCGGAGAACACGTACCACATCAGGGCAAAGGTGGTGATGTCGAAGATCGACGAAGTCGGTCCGATCCAGATCATGAAGCGACCGATGTTCTTTGCATCCCACTTGCGCGGCTTGGCCAGGTACTCCTTGTCCATCTTGTCCCACGGCAGGGCCAGCTGGGAGATGTCGTACATCAGGTTCTGCAGCAGCAGGTGAATCGACAGCATCGGCAGGAACGGGATGAAGGCACTGGCCACCAGCACCGAGAACACGTTGCCGAAGTTGGAGCTGGCGGTCATGTTCAGGTACTTCATGATATTGCCGAAGGTTTCGCGGCCTTTGAGCACGCCTTCTTCCAGCACCATCAGGCTCTTTTCCAGCAGGATGATGTCGGCCGATTCCTTGGCGATGTCCGTGCCGCTGTCCACTGAGATACCCACGTCAGCATCGCGCAGGGCCGGTGCATCGTTGATGCCGTCGCCGAGGAAACCGACGGTGTGGCCGTTGGCTTGCAGCGCCTTGAGCACCCGGGACTTCTGCAGCGGCGTGAGCTTGGCGAATACGGTGCGCTCTTCCACGTGACGCGCCAGGGTTGCGTCATCCATCAATTCGATTTCCACCCCCAGCAGCGGCTGGCCTGGATCCAGACCTACCTGGCGGCAGATCTTGCGGGTGACCACGGCGTTGTCGCCGGTCAGGACTTTCACCGCCACGCCGATGTCTTGCAGCGCGGCAATCGCCGGGCCGGCGGTTTCCTTTGGCGGATCGAGGAACGTCAGGAAGCCCTGGATCACCAGGTTGCGTTCATCGACGGTGGTGTATTGCTGGCGGGCCAGGGCCTTGGGAATGTTGCGGATGGCCACGACCAACACGCGGAAGCCGTCTTCGTTGTAGTCATTGGCGATGGCCAGCAATTCTTCACGACGGCGCTCATCCAGCGGCACGGCGGCGCCCGCTTCCATCACGTGGGTGGAAATACCCAGCATCTCCTCCACGGCGCCCTTGCACACCAGCAGATGGTCGTCGGCAGCGTCCTTGACCACGATGGACAGGCGACGGCGTACAAAGTCGAACGGCAATTCATCGACCTTGCTGTAGGCAAACGGCACCTGGAACCTGGGGTTCTGTTGCGAGAACTGCACCACGGCCTGGTCCATCAGGTTTTTCATACCGCTCTGGTGGTAGCTGTTGAGCCAGGCCAGCGACAGCACCGCCTCATCACGCTGGCCGAAGGCGTTGACGTGATGTTCGAGGATGATCTTGTCCTGGGTCAGGGTGCCGGTCTTGTCGGTGCACAGCACGTCCATCGAACCGAAGTTCTGGATCGCGTTGAGGCGCTTGACCACCACTTTGCGCTTGGCCATGGCGGTGGCGCCCTTGGCCAGGTTGGCGCTGACAATCATCGGCAGCATTTCCGGGGTCAGGCCCACGGCGACCGCCAGGGCGAACAGGAAGGCATCGCCCCAATCGCCTTTGGAGAAGCCGTTGAGGAAGAACACGATCGGCACCATCACCAGCATGAAGCGGATCAGCAGCCAGCTGACGCTGTTCACGCCGCGATCAAACGCCGTCTGCACCCTGGACCCGACAATCGCTTTGGCCAGGGAGCCAAAGTAGGTGCGCGGCCCGGTCGCCACCACCACGGCTTTGGCGCGGCCACTGACCACGTTGGTGCCCATGAAGCAGATGTTCGGCAGGTCCAGCAGGTTGTCTCGGTCGGCGGCAAGGGCGCTGGCGGACTTTTGCGTTACATCCCCCAGGGTGTCGTATTTCTCCACCGGCAAGGCTTCGCCGGTGAGCACGGCCTGGCTGATAAACAGGTCGCGGGACTCGATCAGGCGGATATCGGCGGGGATCATGTCACCGGCCGACAGTTGCACGATATCGCCGGCCACCAGCTCGCGCATCGGCACTTCGCGCAGGGTGGGCTGGCTGCCCACCTGTTCACGGCGCAGGACGGTGGCGGTGGTACGCACCATGGCTTTGAGCGCTTCGGCGGATTTGGCCGAACGGTGTTCCTGCCAGAAGCGCAGCAGGCTGCTGAGCAGGACCATGGTCATGATTATCACGACTTTGGTGGGGTCGGCTTCTTCGCCAGCCTGCATCGGCAGCCAGCAATCGGTGAAAAAGCTGATGCCGCCCAGGGTCAGCAGCACGTAGATGAACGGGTTGTTCAGGGCCTGCAGGAACTGCACGATGGCGTGAGGCGGCTTGTCATGGGCTACCTCGTTGTGGCCTTCGCGTTGCAGGCGGGCGGTGGCGTCCAGTTCGGTCAGGCCATCCTGGGTGGCACGCACGTTGGCCAGGGTGGCCGACAGGCCGTTATGGGCTTCGCGGGCGGCACGCATCGACAGTTGGGTGTCGGTGGCGGTGCCGTGTTTATTGTGCAGCGGGGTGTTTTTTACGGCGCTCATTGTGTGTACTCCTGTCGCCAATTCTCGACAAAACATACCCGTTACTTACCTGAATGCAGGCGAGCGAAAGCATGCCGAGTCGCTGACTTCGCGATCGGTTTAAATAGGGTGTTAGATAACTTCCGCAGGCGCGTTAGTTAAAAGATGCGCAGCGATCTACAACTGGAAAAGTTCATAAAGGAACTCCAGAGCGTTAATCAGGAAGTTGCTGTTTCAGCTGGGATGAACGGCGCGAGCGCTCACAAGGATCCCAGGCACAAAACCTTCGGTCTCTGTGGGTCTATGGGGGAGGGGGCGACAACGCTCGTGCGTCGCGGCAGAAAAACGCCGCAGGCACGGTAGAGCCTGGTTCGCAGGGTTGCGACGGGCTTACGTACATCGGGTAAAACAAGGGTTGTGAAGGTCATAACACACCTCGGGACCGGACGGGCGACCGGCGAGGCAGTTACGGTGGAGCATCAAGCTCTAGCGCAGCTTACCGGACCGGGGAGGCGAGTCCTGTCATATTCTGGGTTGGGCGCCCGATGCCCGCCAGGGCGGTGCTCGGACAGCGACTAGATACTGTGTCCATTGGCTTCTTTTGTGAGGGTTAAAAAAGGCCCCAGTTGCGGGCACGGGCAATCTACTCAGACAGTTACAAAATGTCAACGCATGATTAATTAAATAGCCCGGCGTTCAGAGTTCATTCAGACAAGAGGCGTTCGAAAGTTACTTGATATATAACTTCATATGCCGCGTGCGGCGAGCACGGCCAGATAAATCAATACCAACCCGCAGGTGCCATAACTGATGCGCTGCCAAGTCGGCGAGGCATTCTTGCGCAGCAGGTTCACCAGTGATGCGATCAGAAAGCACGACAGCACCGAAGCCAGCATGAACCCGGCGAAAAACATCAGCGTCTGCCCATGGCTCGGGGTGGCGCCGACGATGCCGGACAGCGCGCTGCCCAGCGCGCCCCAGTAGACAATGTTTTTCGGGTTGGCCAGGGAGATCGCCGCGCCCACGGCCAGCGCATTCTGCCGGGTGCTGGCAGGCGCGCTGTCCGCCTCGGGCAAGTGCCAGGCGTCGATCAGGCTGCGCACGCCCAACCAGGCGAGGTACACCGCGCAGATGATCGTCAGCGGTACGCGCACCGCGTCATGCTGGATCAACAGCGCGATGCCGGTGAGGCCAATCACTGCCCAGACGGCGTCGCCTACCAGCGAGCCAAACTGCACCAGCAAGGCGGGTGTGAAACCGTGGAGCAAGCCACGGCGCAACGTCTCTGCCAGTACGGCGCCGGGGGAGAGGCAAAACACGAAACCAAAAACCAGCGCGTAAAAGAAGATCGTCAGCATGCCCGCGTCCTTTCAGGAAAGTGCGAGAGCATACGCTGGCAGAGGGTTGGCGATCCATATCTGCACACGCTGTTGTGGCAAGCCCGCTTGCCACAGGGGGATTCAACATGCCGTCAGGGCGTGGTCATTTACAGCCGCGCAATGCGGTCGAGCTCGGCCTTCAGCTCGCCAGGGCTGAGGTGGGCAAAGGGCAGGGCGAAAAACGCCCGGCAACGGGTGGCGATGGTCGCCAGCGTTGCGTCGAATGCGGCTTGGATATTGGTTTCATCGCCCTGCACATCCGAAGGATCTTCCAAGCCCCAATGCGCCTTCACCGCCGGCCCGAAATACACCGGGCAGGCTTCACCCGCCGCCTTGTCGCAGACGGTGATGACCACATCCGGCGGGCTGCCTTCAAATGCGTCATTGCCCTTGCTGTACAACCCCTCGGTGCGGATGCCCGCCGCCTGCAACGTGCTCAGGCTGCGCGGCAGGACCTGGCCCTTGGGAAAGCTGCCGGAGCTGACCGCGGCAAAACCCTGCGGGGCCAGGTGGTTGAACATCGCCTCGGACAAGATGCTGCGACAGCTGTTGGCGGTGCACATGAACAGGACTTTCATTGCGGTCTCTCCGTTAGATGCTCAGGCGCAACGCGAGGGCGGCGAGGGTGATCAGCAGCACCGGCAGGGTCAGCACGATCCCGACCTTGAAGTAGTAACCCCAGGTGATGGTGATGCCTTTGCGCGCCAGGATATGCAGCCACAGCAGGGTGGCCAGGCTGCCGATCGGGGTGATTTTCGGGCCCAGGTCGCTGCCGATCACGTTGGCGTAGATCATTGCGTCCTTGACTACGCCTACGGCATGGCTGGACTCGATGGACAGCGCGCCGATCAAGACGGTCGGCAGGTTGTTCATCGCCGACGACAACAATGCCGTCAGCACGCCGGTGCCCATGGCCGCACCCCACACGCCGTAAGTGGCGAAGGTATCGAGCCAGGTCGCCAGGTAGGTGGTGAGGCCGGCGTTACGCAAGCCATAGACCACCAGGTACATCCCTAAGGAAAAGATCACGATCTGCCACGGCGCTTCCTTCAGCACCTTGCGCGTGGAGATCTTATGGCCCTTGGCGGCGATCACCAGCAGGAGCACGGCGCACACCGCGGAAATCGCGCTGATGGGAATGCCCAGCGGTTCTAAAGCAAAGCAGCCGATCAGCAGGATGCCCAGCACCCACCAGCCGGCGCGGAAAGTGGCGCGGTCGTGGACCGCGCTGGCGGGGTCTGCGAGGTCGGCCGGGTCGTAGGTCTGCGGAATATCGCGGCGGAAGAACCACAGCAATATCGCCAAGGTGGCGGCGACGCTGACGAAGTTGACCGGCACCATGACCGCGGCATATTCGTTGAAGCCGATCTTGAAGTAGTCCGCCGAGACGATATTCACCAGGTTCGACACCACCAGCGGCAGGCTCGCCGTGTCGGCGATAAACCCCGCGCCCATCACAAAGGCCAGGGTCGCCGCCGGGGAAAAACGCAGCGCCAGCAGCATCGACATCACGATGGGCGTGAGAATCAGCGCCGCGCCGTCGTTGGCAAACAGCGCCGACACCAACGCCCCGAGCAGCACCATATAGGCAAACAATCGCCGGCCACGCCCGCGCCCCCAGCGCGCCACATGCAGCGCCGTCCAGGCAAAGAACCCGGCCTCATCCAGCAGCAGGCTGATGATGATCAGCGCGACAAACGTCCCGGTGGCATTCCAGATGATGTGCCACACCACCGGGATATCGGCCAGGCTGATCACGCCACAGGCCAGGGCCAGGATTGCCCCCATCGTGGCGCTCCAGCCCACGCCGAGGCCCTTGGGCTGCCAGATAACCAGAACGATGGTGAAGATAAAAATGGCGACTGCGACAAGCATGAATAAACGCTCCGGTGGTTCAGCAGCAGGTGCTGGCTCGTTGTGGTCTGTCGCCCATTGCACCCAGACGCTGTGCGTCGTTGTGCAACCATGGCTGGTTGGCTTGCAGGGTGATGTCCAGCACCCGGATGACCCACTCGGGCAGGTCCGGGTTGACGCGGTAGTAGATCCATTGGCCCTGGCGACGATCCAGCAGCAACCCGCAACTGCGCAGTTGCGCCAGGTGGCGGGAGATTTTCGGCTGGCTGTCGTCCAAGGCATGGATCAGTTCGCACACGCAAAGTTCGCCTTCACGCTGAATCAATAACGTAAGGCGTGCCCGGGTGGCGTCGGCCAGGCATTTGAACAGGGTGGGCGGGGAG
>NZ_JAFLXD010000011.1:0-143709 GCF_019891415.1 Pseudomonas sp. SH10-3B
GGAAGGTGAAGTGGCAGCAGACGAGACTGAAACCCCGAAAGACCCGGCTGAATAATTATTTACTGTAGGAGCGAGCTTGCTCGCGAAGAACGTCAACGATAACGCGGGAAGCCAAGATCAACGCGGCGCCCTCAGGTTCTTCGCGAGCAAGCTCGCTCCTACATCAGCGGCATCACCGTCACCCGCACCTCCGGGTCATGGCTCCCTCCCCCCAGAATCACCCCCCGCAACGGCGATACATCGGAGAAATCCCGGCCCCAGGCCAAGGTGATGTGCTCCAGCGCCGGCTGCACATTGTTTGTCGGATCGAAATCCACCCAGCCCGATACCGGGCAATACACCGAGACCCAGGCGTGGGAGGCATCGGCGCCGATCAGCCGTGGCTGGCCGGGCGGTGGCTGGGTGAGCAGGTAGCCGCTGATGTAACGCGCCGCCAGGCCGCGCGAGCGCAGGCAGGCGAGCATCAGGTGGGCGAAGTCCTGGCACACGCCGCGACGGCGCTCCAGCACTTCCACCAGCGGCGTGGCGACCTGGGTGGCTTCGGCGTCGAAGGTGAATTCGCTGAAGATCTTTTCCATCAAGGCCTGCACACCCAATAGCAACGGTGCACCAGGGGGGAAACAGCTTTCGGAAAACTCGACGAAGGTTTTCTTCAGGTGCACGTAGGGCGATTCGAAGCGATAGCGACAGGCTTCGATCAACTCGGGCGACAGCGGCTGGCTGCTGTAGGTCAGGCTGTCGCGGGTCTGGTCCCAGGCGGGCGAGCGCTGGAAATCCAGCACGGGCCGCGCCAGCACTTCCACGGTCAATCCGGCGTTGACCAACAGTTCATCGTGGGGCCGTTCGAATGCCAGGCGGGTGATCGGGTTGCCGAACACGTCCAGCTCATCCCGGCGTGACGACGGCTGCGGGCTGATATCCAGTTGCTGGGCGCTGCAACGCTGCCAGTCGCACGGCCTCGGCCATAAATGCGCAAGCTGCTGGGCCAGGGACACCGGGCTGTCGTAGTGGTAATGGGTATCGTGGAAAATCTGGTAGCGCGCACTCATCACACCGACACCGTTTGCTGGCTGACATCATCCACATGGGCAAAGTGGCGCAAGGCCAAACGATCCGACACTTGCCCGCTCTCATCGGCGACCGCTTGCAGCAGGTCGGCCAGGCCTTCCAGCGCGGCACGCACACTGGACTCGCCAAACAACGGGTTCTCCAGGCAACCCAGGTCGAAACGCGCCAGGCGCTCCACCAACGGCGCCAGCCCGGTCTCCCGTGGCACGCCAAAATCATCGTTAAGACGGCGCAGCGTGCGGCTCACCAGTTTCAGTTGGAACACCACGGCGTGGGGGTTCTGCTCGTCCAGCAACAACAAATCCAGGACCGGGATCAGCTGCGGCACCGCCAGGTAGCGCGAGCGGTAGGTGATACTGCTGTTGCCCAGTTCCAACAACCACTCCAGCCCCGCTTGGTCGAACACCGCCACACCGCGCAGGAATGCCGCCAGGCTGCTGCTGAGAAATTGCAGACGCTCGATGCGCCGGCCCATCATCAGAAAACGCCAGCCTTCGTCGCGGGTCATGTCGTCCAGGGCAAACCCGGACAGCGCCGCCAGGGACATCACCAGGCGGTTGAGGAAATCCAGCAACTCACCAAAATCCGGGCTTTCGCTTTCCAGTTCCAAGGCTTCGCGTTGCAGCTCTACCAAGGCCTGCCAGTTCTCACGGGATAATTTGCCGCGCACCTGGGACGCTGCCCACTGCAAGCGTTGCAGGTTGGCGCGCAGGCTCGACGGCCAATCATCGCCGAGCAAGGCCGCTTGCAAACGCTCGGGCAACTCGTCCTCCTCCGGCAGCAGGCGCAGGTTTTCACCCAGCTCGACCGCCGCCTGCAACGCCAGGGGGTCGTCACCGTCGACATAGCGCGCCAGCACGATGCGCAGCCAGCGTGCGCTGTTGTCGCAGCGTTCGCAGTAACGGCCGAACCAGAACAGGTTTTCCACTACGCGGGACGGTAGATAAGGGTCGCGGCGCACCAGGTCATGTGCACCAATTGCGCGTTGGGCGCGCCAATGCTCGCCACCGGTGGCGCGTTCGCCCAGCACCCAGGTGTCCTTGCTGGCGCCGCCGCGTTGCATCGACACCACTTCGGCATCGGCATCCGCCGCCACGCGGGTCAGGCCGCCGGGCAGTACGCGGTAGCCGTCAGCGCTGGCCACGGCATATACCCGCATGCCGATGGCGCGGTGTTGCAAGTGATCCTCCACGGTGTGCCACACCGGCGCCTGGGACAGTTGCGCCAGTTCCTGGGCGACATAGGCGTAGGGCCGCGCACGCATGCGTTCGGCCAAGGCCTGGCGTTGTTCAGCGCTCAAGTCGCGGCCAAACACCGGGGTAAACGTTTGTGATGGAAACGCCGGTTTGATCAGCAGTTCCGGCAGTTTCTCCAGGGCCTCGGCCAGCACCGGCGCCTCACCGCACCACCAGGTGGCGATGGACGGCAGGATGAGTTTTTCACCAAATAAAAACTCATTGATCTTCGGCAGAAAGCCGAGCAGCCCCGGCGACTCCAGCACGCCGCTGCCCAAGGCATTGGCCACCAGCACATTGCCCTGGCGCACCGCGTCGAGCAGGCCGGGCACGCCGAGAGCGGAGTCGGTGCGCAATTCCAGCGGATCACAGAAATCGTCGTCGAGGCGACGCATGATCGCGTGCACCCGGCGCAGGCCACTGAGGGTTTTCAGGAACACCGTGCTGTCGCGCACCGTGAGGTCGCCGCCTTCCACCAGCGGGTAGCCGAGCTGGCGCGCGAGGTACAGGTGTTCGAAATAGCTCTCGTTGAAACGCCCAGGGGTGAGCAGCACGATCAGCGGTGGCTGGTCGTCGCTCGGCGCCTGGCGGGCCAGGGTTTCCTGGAGCGTGCGGAAGAAACCGGTGAGGTGCTGCACCTGCAAATCCCGGTACAGGTCCGGGAAGGCGCGGGACACGATGGTGCGGTTTTCCAGCGCATAACCGGCGCCCGAAGGCGCCTGGGTACGGTCGGCAGTGACCCACCAGCGACCATCCGGGGTACGCGCCAGGTCAACGGCATACAGGTGCAGAAACGCACCGTCAGGCGGTTGGATGCCCTGGCACGGCCACAGGAAATTGTTATGCCCGAACACCAGCTCGGCCGGTAGCAGGCCTTCCTTGATCAAACGTTGCGGCCCGTAGAGGTCCGCCAGTACGGCGTTGAGCAAGCGCGCACGCTGGGCGATACCGGCTGACAGCTGCTGCCATTCATCGGCCGCCAGCACATGGGGCAGCAGGTCCAGTTCCCACGGGCGATCGGCGCCCTTGGGGTCGGCGTAGACGTTATAGGTCACGCCGTTTTCCTGGATCTGCCGGGTCAGCAGCGCCTGGCGCTGGGCCAACTGCGTGGGTGTGCTGCGTTGCAGGTGATCAAGCAAGCGCTGCCAATGGGCGCGCACTGCGCCACTGTCGTCCAGCAGTTCGTGATAAGTACCTGCGGTCAGCGGGTATTGGTCGAGCAAGTCGGGCATGGAACGCTCGGCAGAGGCAAAGGGGCTCAGTTTAATTCAAATTCACTGCAATCTAATGTTGGAGGGAGCTTGCTCCCTCCAACATTAGATTGCATTTAGTCATTCTTATTGGGGTGACGCCGCAGATCCAAGGTCATCGGGAATTCATCATTGATCACAACACTGGGCACGGTGAGCTTCCCAGGCGTGTGGCCGAGACGGAAAAACCGCGCCATGCGCCGACTCTCAGCCTCATTGGCGTTCACCGGCAAGCTGTCGTAGTTACGCCCGCCCGGATGCGCAACATGGTACTGACAGCCGCCCAGCGAGCGCTGCATCCAGGTGTCCAGCAGGTCGAACACCAGCGGCGCATGGACCGGGATGGTCGGTTGCAGGCAGTTGGCCGGTTGCCAGGCGCGGTAACGCACGCCGGCGACGAACTCACCGATGCGCCCGGTCGGTTGCAGCGGCACCGGGATGCCATTGCAGGTCAGCAGGTAGCGTTGCGGCGGCAGCCCGCTCAACTTCACCTGCAAACGCTCCAGAGACGAATCCACATAACGCACCGTGCCGCCCACCGCGCCCTCTTCGCCCAGTACATGCCAAGGCTCCAGGGCCTGGCGCAGTTCCAGTTCGATCCCGCTGACGGCGTAATCGCCCACCTTGGGGAAGCGGAACTCCAGGTGCGCGGCGAACCATTCGGCCCGCAATGGGTAACCGGCGGCGTTCAACTCGACGATCACGTCGGCAAAATCCTGCTCGATAAAGTGCGGCAACAGGAAGCGGTCATGCAACTCGGTGCCCCAGCGCGCCAGTTTCGGCGGCGCATAGGGCTCACGCCAGAAGCGCGCGACCAAGGCCCGCAGCAGCAATTGCTGGGTCAGGCTCATGCGTGCGTGGGGCGGCATTTCAAAGGCACGCAACTCCAGCAGGCCCAAGCGGCCGGTGGCGCCATCCGGCGAATAGAGTTTGTCGATACAGAATTCGGCGCGGTGGGTGTTGCCCGTCACGTCGATCAACAGGTTGCGCAGCAGGCGATCCACTAACCACGGCGGGCATTCTTCACCCGGCTGCGGCATTTGGGCAAAGGCGATTTCCAGCTCATACAGCGCGTCGTTGCGGGCTTCGTCCACCCGCGGGGCCTGGGAGGTCGGGCCGATAAACAGGCCGGAAAACAGGTAGGACAGCGACGGGTGGTTATGCCAATAGCTGATCAGGCTGCGCAGCAGGTCGGGCCGGCGCAGGAATGGCGAATCCTTGGGCGTCGCGCCCCCCAGCACAAAGTGGTTACCCCCGCCGGTGCCGGTGTGGCGGCCGTCGATCATGAACTTCTCGGTGGTCAGCCGGGTTTGCCGCGCCTCCTCGTAGAGGAATTCGGTGCGTTCCACCAACTCGTCCCAGGTCGCGGACGGCTGCACATTGACCTCGATCACACCCGGATCCGGCGTGACGCGGAAGTTGCTCAGGCGCATATCGAACGGTGGTTCGTAGCCTTCCAGCAACACCGGGCAGTGCAGTTCCTCGGCGGTCGCTTCGATGGCGGCCACCAACTCCAGATAATCCTCGACGCGCTCCAGGGGCGGCATAAACAGGTACAGGCGCCCTTCCCGCGCTTCGGCACACAGGGCGGTGCGGGTCAGCCAGTCAGCGGACTCGTCGACCTCGGGCACTCGCTCGTCGCTCGGCGCGGGGTCGCCATGGCTTTGCAGTTGCGCGCTGGTCGGCAGTTCCGGCTGATCCTGGTTAGGGTCGGTCGGGTGCACAAACGGATACTCCGCCGCCGTCACCCAAGGCTGCGAGGCCAACGGCAGGCGATAGCCCAGCGGCGAATCCCCCGGCACCAGGCGGCAATGGTTATCGCGCAGGTACCAGCGCCCGCTCTGCCAGCGGTCATTGGCGGCGGTGCGTGCCAGCGGCAGCACCTGGCCGATGACTTTATCCAGGCCCTGGCTGAACACTTTGCGCAAACGCTCGCGCTCCAGGTCGTCGCTCAAGCGCGGGTCCTGGGCGGTGACGTTTTGCGGCAACGCGCCTTCGCGCCACAGGTAGTAGAAGTTGTCTTCGAAGGCCGGAAATACAAAGCGCGCCGGCAACTTCAGGCGCTCGGCGACACTCGCCAGGAAGCGCCCGGCCAGTACGCCATCGGCGCCGTAGTCCTGTTGTTCATCGGCGATCAGCGCGCTGTTGTGCCAGATAGGCACTCCGTCACGGCGCCAGTAGCAGTTAAGCGACCAACGCGGCAATTGCTCGCCGGGGTACCACTTGCCCTGGCCGAAGTGCACCAGGCCCTTGGGCGCGTAGTGCTTGCGCATGCGCTGGAACAGTTCGGCGGACAAGCGACGCTTATCCGGCCCGAGGGCTGCGGTGTTCCACTCGGCGCCGTCAGGGTCGTCGATGGAGACGAAGGTCGGCTCGCCGCCCATGGTCAGGCGCACATCATCCTTGAGCAAGTCGCCGTCGATCTGCCGGCCCAAGGCCTGGATCGCCAGCCATTGCTCTTCGGTGTAGGGCTTGGTGACCCGTGGCGCTTCCCAGATGCGCTCCACCGACATTTCATGGGTAAATTCGCACTCGCACGGTTCCACCAGCCCACTGATCGGCGCGGCGGACGATGGATCAGGACTACAGGCCAAGGGGATGTGCCCTTCACCAGCGAACAGCCCGGAAGTGGCATCCAGGCCGATCCAGCCGGCGCCAGGCAAATACACTTCGCACCAGGCATGCAGGTCGGTGAAGTCGACTTCGGTGCCGGAGGGACCGTCGAGGGCTTTGACGTCGGCGGTCAGTTGGATCAGGTAACCGGACACAAACCGCGCCGCCAACCCGAGGTTGCGCAGCAATTGCACCAGCAACCAGGCCGAATCACGGCAGGAGCCGGAAGCGTTTTCCAGGGTGAATTCCGGGGTTTGCACGCCCGGTTCCATGCGGATCAGGTAGCCGATGTCGGCGGCCAGGCGCTGGTTGAGGCCTACCAGGAAATCCACGGCCGGCAGCGGCGTGCGGTCGATACCGGCCAGGTAGGCGGCAAACTTCGGCGTCAGCGGCAGGGTTTCCAGGTACGGCGCCAGCTCGCGCTGCTCATCGGCGGCGTAGCTGAAGGGGATTTTTTCAGCGTAGGGCTCAAGGAAAAAGTCGAACGGGTTAAACACCGCCATCTCGGCGACCAGGTCGACTTCGATGCGCAACTCGTCAGTTTTTTCCGGGAACACCAACCGCGCCAGATAATTGCCCTGGGGGTCCTGCTGCCAATTGATGAAATGCTGCTCGGGCAGCACTTTCAGCGCATACGACAAAATCCGCGTGCGGCTATGGGCCGCCGGGCGCAAACGCACAATCTGCGGGCCAAGTTCGACAGCGCGGTCATAGCGGTAATGCGTAACGTGGTGCAACGCGACATGAATCGACACGGCGGCCTCCTGCGAGCCAGGGCATGAACACAACGCGCGCAAGACTTATGCCAGAGCGGCGGTCATTGCGCTTTATCGTAAGACCCGGTGCAGTACAGCACCAAAACGGCGCTGTGGCTGCGGTAATGGTGCAAGGGTTGCACATATTTGTGGCGGGAGTGGGTGGGGCGGTATCGAATGGGTGGGCGCCGGGGGTGGGGAATCACCTCGGTTTCTTTATTCTGATGATTGCGCGCTCGTGTTTGCGGCGCTTTTCAATGGCCACCATTATCTTGCCCCGCATGTCGCGAAGTTCTACGTAGATGTCACGCATTTCGCGGTGGCGTTTACTACTAAGCAATACGAGGCCGAGCAGCGGCCACACGATGCTTTCTGCGTAAATGAATGGGTGCGGTGAAAACTGAAAAGCTGGTAAAGCGAATAACAAGCAGGCCATGAAAAGACCATACATGCCCCAGACCCATTTCGGCCGCCCGCAGACAATCATGACATTGCAGAGGGTGATAAAGAGGGCCAATATCCCACAGGCATTTACAGCAGCAGACGTCGATAATGCCCAGGGGGCTGCTCGCGGATAGTAGTGTTCCAGCAGTGCCACAACCGCGGTCCCACCCAAAAGTCCCATAAAGATCGCACTGATAAAAACGGGAAAGTAACGCAAAAGAAAAGGGCGTCTCGGTATGAGATATCTCGTTTTGAGTAATCTCATTCTGAAATTTCCTCATACAGCCCAACCGCGATGATCCGTATGTTCCCGGACCGCACGCTGCCAGCAAGGCCCGACACCGCGCCAACGGCATCGAGCATCTGCATGATGGTCCCACGCCTCACTTCTGCCGAGGTGTGGCGCCTGGGCATCTCTCCAGCCATTTGTTTGAGTTTGACCATTTTCCGGGTCATATCAGGATGGTTGATACTCAGTAATTCCTTGGTGAGCTTTACCCGTTCCTGCCGATTCAAGCCTTTGAGTACCTGATGCGTATTTTTTCCTGTTGCCTTTTTCAGCATATTGACGAACCGGATCGTAGACATTGCCGTGTTGCCGATACTTAACAATGAAGCCGCATCCAGCCCAATAGTTACGGCTTGGTACCATTCATTGCTGTCCAACTCGTCGTTGCGCGCAGGGTCTACATATTCATATCGCGTTCGCTGAAAACCCATAATGCACTGAACACTGCTGGCTGAGGCGCCTACGACGCTAATCGCAGCCGCTACGCCAGAGCCCCCAAAAGTAAATGGACTCAACCCGAACCCACCCGCTATCACCACCCAACTAATCACCGCCGACGTACACGCCAACGCCGCATTCACCGCCTCAAACGCCACCTGCGACTGGCGCGGTTCATTCGCAAGCCGCCGTGCGAACTCCACCCTCCCGACATAACTTGGCGCCTCACGCAAAATCACCTTCTTCGGCGCCACACTGCAAATCGGCTGGAATTCACGCAACACAATCGCCCGCAGTTGAGCGTCCAGATACACCACCTCCGCGCCAACGATGGCGGGATCAGCATCAATCGCCGCAAACAACTTTTGCAGATCAATACTGCTTTCTATCCACTGCCGCGTCGTGAGATGCGCACTGGGAAACCCGTCTTTCAACACGTTGGAAGTCATCCCTTTACTCCGGTTTTTCACAAGAGCGCAGAGGTTAAAGACTGACTATCCGCAAAAAATGTCAGAAGCTTCGCTTTATCAAGACAGGCACTTCCTGATCACGATGTAGCGTCTTGTAGGCCATATCCCGAATAGGAAAAAGTACGCCCCGCGCCACTACCGGCGAACAACCAAACAGGGAGCGACCATGGCAACTGATATGTTTTTAAAGCTCGGAGACATCAAGGGTGAGTCCAAGGACTCTGGGCATCGCGATGAAATCGAGATCAGCAAATGGGGCTGGGGCATGTCCCAGACCGGTTCCATGCATACCGGCAGCGGCGGCGGTGCCGGCAAGGTCAATATTGAAAACCTGTCCATCTCCAAGGTCATGGACAAATCTTCACCCAACCTGATGATGGCCTGCTCTACTGGCAAGCATTACCCCGAGGCCAGGCTGGTGGTGCGCAAGGCTGGCGGCAGCAGTGCCGTGGAGTATCTGGTGATCACGATGAAGGAGGTCATGGTCATCTCGTACCAGACCGATGCGGTAACGACAGACGACACATTGACTGAAGTCATCGGCCTGAACTTCGCCACGGTCGAAGTCAGTTACCAGCCGCAGAAAGCCGATGGTGGCAAGGACGGCGGCGCCGTCAAGTACGGCTGGAACATTCGCCAGAACATCAAAACCTGAAAATACGCGCCGGGACCACACTCCAGCCCCGGCGTACTCACGTTTGTCCCAAGGTGCGAAGACACAGGTGACGAATCTACTCAGTCAACGGGCTCTTCGCTGTGCGATGACGGCTTGGCGCAGGCGGCGGACTTCCAGCAGCCGTTGGCGCATTTCGCGGTGGCGCCTGCTGTTGAGCAACAGCAGGCCCAGCAACGGAAACAGCACCGCCGAGCCATAGACCTGGGTGTTGATACCGTATTGAATCATCGGCAACACGAACAACAGGCAACACACCAGGTAGCCCGCCACGAGCCGGGTGGCCCAGCGATACCCGCGAGCGATCATCACGCTGCCAAACACCAGCACCGCCACCAGCACCAGGATCGCAGCCCCCGAATAGCTGGACTTGAGCGCTGGATCAACCCCGCGCAGGTACGTCACACCGGCCATGGATACCGCCGCCGAGCCGGAGAAGATCGCCATGAAAATCGTCCCCATGAAGACCGGGAAATAGCGCGTGAGGAAACCGTTTATCGAAGGCGGCTCCTTCACATGCGACTACTCGATCTGACGGTTGATTTGACCGCCTGCCGAATGCGACGGATTCCCACGAGTTTCGTGCGCATCTCTCGTTGAACCTTGCTGTTAAGTGTCAATAATCCGAGCAATGGGAATAACAGCGCCAACCCATAAAGGACTTTGTGAGGCTGGAATTGAACCATCGGAACTACAAACAGTAGACAGGCGACATAGATACCGACCATTACCCACACCCAGGAGGGTCGGCCCCGCAAAATCATAAAGTTGCTATGAACCGTCAACAGAATGAGCAGCGCCCCGGCAGACATGATCTTGAGCCCCACTTGAGCCATCGGCGCATCACGAAAATAGGTGATGAACGCCAGCGCCACAGCCAACGCCAAAGAAAAACACGCAGCAAATACGCCGCCCATAAACGTCAGAAAGTATTGTCTGAAAAAGTCGCGTAGCGTCATCAATTCGCTCATTCGCTTACCTCCTCGTACAGTCCAATCGCGATGGTGTTGACGTTTCCGGAGTAGGCACTCCCGCCAAACCCAACGCTTGCGCCCAGGACGTCTTTGATCTGGGTAGTGGTGCTGTGCTTGAGCTGCGTAGGGGTGAAACGCTTGGTGAGTTCGCCCGACGCCTGCCTCAATTTGATCATCTTCGCGGTCAAGCTGGGATGGTTGATGCTCAGCAGCTCTTTCGTCAGCTTGGCTCTTTCCTGGCGATTCAAACCGCGAAGCACATCACGCAGGCTCTTGCCCGTCGATGCTTTGGCGGCCCTGACCAGCTTGACCGTCGTCAGGGCCGAAGCGCCCACGCCTGCCAGTGATACGGCGTCCAGCACGATGGACGCATTCTGGTACCAGCCTTCACTGTCGAGCGAATCCTTGACCTCAGGTTTGGCGACTTCCAGCGCTGTTCGGGCAATGCCGTTGAAACACTGAAGCGTACTTGCGCCGGCAGCCGCATACCCCACTACAACGATGACGGAACTGGCGCCAGCGCTGAAAGGCACCAGAATTGTTCCACTGGCGATCGCAGCCCAACTGATGACCGCCCCCAAGCAGGAGATTCCGGTATTCACGGCTTCGCCAATCAGTCGCGATTCTCGAGGATTGCTCACGACATGTTGAGCAAACTGTGTTGGCGCAATGTACTTCTGCGCTTCACGCAAAATGATGCGCTTGGGCTTGATGCTGCAGATGGGCTTGAATTCGCGCAGGGTAATGACGTTGAAGTCGGCGTCGATATACACCACCCCCGCGCCGACGATGCTGGGGTCGGCGTCGATAGCCGCGAACAGCCGTGGCAGGTTGATCTGGCTTTCGATGCGCTGGCGCGCCATGAACTGGGAGCGGTTGGAGTCCATGCCGATGTTGAGCAGGGGGTTGCTCATGGGGTGATCTTCCTTGAAATAGGTGGTGTCTGAACTGGCACTTTCGCGAGCAAGCCCGCTCTCACAGTTGACCGAGCTCCAGCATGAGAATGCGGTCGAATGTGGGAGCGGGCTTGCTCGCGAAGGCGATTCAATGGGCGCCACCTTAACAAACAGGTTTCCCACCCGCTAGAAAGCAAAACGCCAGCACGAGGCTGGCGTTTTGCATTTCAGGCTGCGATCAACGCGGTACGACCGGCTTACGCGCAGGCTTCTTGCCTTTGCCCTTGGCTGCGTCGGTGCGTTCCTTGGCGGCCTGCTTGTTGCGCACCATGGCCGCAGCCTTGGCTTGCTCACGCTTGTCCCACGGGTTGCTGCCGTCGCTGCCACGGGGCGGCAGGCCGGTGTGCTGGGTAAGGATCTTGGTGGTGGTTTCCTTGGCGACCTTGTGGCTGCCGGCCGGCGTCGAGTTCTTGCGACGGGCGCTCTGGTAGCTGTCGGTGGTCGGCTGGTGCAGCGGGATCAGTTGGTCCTTGCCCGGCCCGATCAGGTCGGCGCGGCCCATGCGGGTCAGCGCTTCACGCAGCATCGGCCAGCCTTTCGGGTCGTGATAGCGCAGGAACGCCTTGTGCAGACGGCGCTGCTCCTCGCTCTTGACGATGGTCACCGCGTCGCTCTTGTAGGTGACCTTGCGCAGCGGGTTCTTGCCCGAGTGGTACATCGCGGTGGCAGTGGCCATCGGTGACGGGTAGAACGCCTGCACCTGGTCGGCGCGGAAGCCGTTGCCCTTGAGCCACAGGGCCAGGTTCATCATGTCTTCATCGGTGGTGCCCGGGTGGGCCGCGATGAAGTACGGGATCAGGTACTGCTCCTTGCCCGCTTCCTTGGTGTACTTCTCGAACATGCGCTTGAACTTGTCATAGCTGCCGATGCCCGGCTTCATCATCTGGTTGAGCGGGCCTTCCTCGGTATGTTCCGGGGCGATCTTGAGGTAACCACCGACGTGGTGGGTGACCAGCTCTTTGACGTATTCCGGTGACTCGACCGCGAGGTCGTAGCGCAGGCCGGAAGCGATCAGGATCTTCTTCACACCCGGCAATGCACGAGCGCTGCGATACAGCTGGATCAACGACGAGTGGTCGGTGTTCAGATTCGGGCAGATGCCAGGGAACACGCACGACGGCTTGCGGCACGCGGATTCGATTTCCGGGCTCTTGCAGGCAATGCGGTACATGTTCGCGGTCGGGCCGCCGAGGTCGGAGATCACGCCGGTGAAGCCTGGAACCTTGTCGCGGATCTCTTCGATTTCGCGAATGATCGACTCTTCGGAACGGTTCTGGATGATCCGGCCTTCGTGCTCGGTGATCGAGCAGAAGGTGCAGCCGCCGAAGCAGCCACGCATGATGTTCACCGAGAAGCGGATCATGTCGTAGGCCGGGATTTTTTCCTTGCCGTACGCCGGGTGCGGAACACGGGCGTAAGGCATGCCGAACACGTAGTCCATTTCTTCGGTGGTCATCGGAATGGGCGGCGGATTGAACCACACGTCCACTTCGCCGTGTTTCTGCACCAGGGCGCGGGCGTTGCCTGGGTTGGTTTCCAGGTGCAACACGCGGTTGGCGTGGGCATAGAGCACGGCATCGCCACGAACTTTTTCCACCGAGGGCAGGCGGATCACGGTCTTGTCGCGGGTCATGCGCGGGCTGGCCAAAATCTGCACGACCTTGGCTTCTTCCGGATCATCAACCGGCCCCTTTTCCTGCTCGATGGCGCAGGCCTGGGTGTCCTGGGTGTTGACGTACGGGTTGATGATCTTGTCGACCTTGCCCGGACGGTCGATACGGGTGGAGTCCACTTCGTACCAGCCGGCAGGGGTGTCGCGACGGATGAACGCGGTGCCGCGCACATCGGTGATGTCTTCGATCTTGTGGCCCCACGACAGGCGCTGGGCGACTTCGACGATGGCCCGCTCGGCGTTGCCGTACAGCAGGATATCGGCGGTGGCGTCGATCAGGATCGAGTTACGCACGCGGTCCTGCCAGTAGTCGTAGTGGGCGATGCGGCGCAGGGAGGCTTCGATGCCACCGAGCACGATCGGCACGTTCTTGTAGGCTTCCTTGCAACGCTGGCTGTACACCAGGCTGGCGCGGTCCGGGCGTTTGCCAGCCATGCCGCCTGGGGTGTAGGCGTCGTCGGAGCGGATTTTCTTGTCGGCGGTGTAGCGGTTGATCATCGAGTCCATGTTGCCGGCCGCGACGCCGAAGAACAGGTTCGGCTCGCCGAGCTTCATGAAGTCGTCTTTGGACTGCCAGTTCGGCTGGGCAATGATCCCGACGCGGAAGCCCTGGGACTCCAACAGCCGGCCGATGATGGCCATGCCGAACGATGGGTGGTCCACGTACGCATCACCGGTGACGATGATGATGTCGCAGGAATCCCAGCCAAGCTGATCCATCTCCTCCCTGCTCATGGGCAGGAATGGCGCAGGACCGAAACATTCGGCCCAGTACTTGGGATAGTCAAATAACGGCTTGGCTGTTTGCATGACGGTGACCGGTGTTGAGATGAAAAATCGCGGGCGCGGAATATAGCACAAATTTTGACCAATTCCGACGGTAATGGTCGGAATTGAGCAGAAGGGTTATTCGTCGTCGTCGAAGTTGTAGCTGCCCGGCGCCAGGTTCTCGAAGCGCGTGTATTTGCCGATGAACGCCAGGCGGATAAAGCCGATCGGCCCGTTCCGCTGCTTGCCGATAATGATTTCGGCAATGCCTTTGTGCTCGGTCTCGGGGTGATACACCTCGTCGCGGTACACGAACATGATCACGTCAGCATCCTGCTCGATCGCTCCGGATTCCCGCAAGTCGGAGTTCACCGGGCGTTTGTTGGGGCGTTGCTCCAGGGAACGGTTGAGCTGGGACAGCGCGACTACCGGGCAGTTGAATTCCTTGGCCAGGGCCTTGAGGGACCGGGAGATCTCGGAAATCTCGTTGGTCCGGTTATCGCCACTGGAGCCCGGGATCTGCATCAACTGCAGGTAGTCGATCATGATCAGGGCGATATCACCGTGCTCACGCACCAGGCGACGGGTACGTGCACGCATCTCGGAGGGGCTGATACCGGCAGTGTCATCGATGAACAGCTTGCGATCGTTGAGCAGGTTGACCGCCGAGGTCAGGCGCGGCCAATCGTCGTCTTCGAGGCGACCGGCCCGTACCTTGGTCTGGTCAATTCGGCCGAGGGACGACAGCATACGCATGATCAGCGATTCGCCTGGCATCTCGAGGGAGTACACCAGTACGGTCTTGTCGCTGCGCAGCACGGCGTTTTCCACCAGGTTCATCGCAAAGGTGGTTTTACCCATGGATGGACGGCCGGCGACGATGATCAGGTCGGACGGCTGCAGGCCGCTGGTCTTCTCGTCAAGGTCGGTATAGCCGGTGGAAATACCGGTGATGGCGTTATCGGTGTTGAACAAGGTATCGATGCGGTCGATGGCCTTGGTCAACAGGTCGTTGACGCTGACCGGGCCGCCGGTTTTCGGGCGTGCTTCGGCAATCTGGAAGATCTGGCGCTCGGCTTCGTCGAGGATCTCGGCAGCGGTGCGGCCTTCGGGGTTGAAGGCACTGTCGGCGATTTCGGTGCTGATGCCGATCAACTGGCGCAAGGTCGCCCGCTCGCGAACGATCTGGGCATAGGCCTTGATGTTGGCGACGGACGGCGTGTTTTTTGCCAGCTCGCCAAGGTAACCCAGGCCGCCCACCTGGGAGGTCTGGCCTTCCTTGTCCAGCTGTTCGGCCAGGGTCACCACGTCGATTGGCGAGTTCTGGTCGGCCAGCTTGGCGATGGCACGGAAGATCAGGCGGTGGTCATGGCGATAGAAGTCACCGTCCGAGACTTGATCCAGCACGCGTTCCCAGGCGTTGTTGTCCAGCATCAAGCCACCGAGCACGGCCTGTTCGGCCTCGATGGAATGCGGCGGCACCTTCAGGGCAGCGGTTTGCAGATCGTATTGCTCAGGAGCTGAAATATCGTTCATGGCCACTTGGAATTTGGGGGTTGTAGAAAAACAAAAGGCACGACCTGTAAACAGGATCGTGCCCGATGTTAACCGCCTGGCACGCGAGGTGCCAGCCAGTTAGGTGCTGCTTAAGCTGCTACCACGACAACGCGTACGGTGGCTTCAACTTCGGCGTGCAGGTGCACGGCTACGTCGAATTCGCCTACGTTGCGGATGGTGCCGTTCGGCAGACGAACTTCGCTCTTCTGCACTTCAACGCCGGAGGCGGTCAGTGCATCAGCGATGTCGTGGGTGCCGATCGAACCGAACAGCTTGCCTTCGTCACCGGCGGTGGCAGTGATAGTCACTTCCAGCTCAGCCAGTTGGGCAGCGCGAGTTTCGGCCGAAGCTTTCTTGTCTGCTGCTGCTTTTTCCAGCTCAGCACGACGCTCTTCAAACGCAGCCAGGTTGGCAGCGGTTGCAGCGGTGGCTTTGCCGTATGGCAGCAGGTAGTTACGACCGTAGCCGGCCTTAACGTTCACTTTGTCGCCCAGGTTGCCCAGGTTGGCGACTTTTTCCAGAAGGATCAGTTGCATGTGAAAATCCTCTAACTTTTAACCTTCACCGTTCGCGTTATCGGCGTCTTTCGGCGCCAGACGACCGCGAAAATCAATCAGGCCGTCGACAATGGCCAAAACCACGAGTAACGGATAGATCAGCTGCATGAACAGCAACATCGTGACGTACAACCCCACCAGCCAAAACTTGGCCAGGCGCTTCTGCGCCACCAGCCCGTGAATCAGGGCCAATCCGGCAAACACCAGCGGTACGCTGCAAAACAGCACCAACAAGGCCGCCTGTGAACCGAAGTACGGTCCGACAGCCATGAGTGCCAGCAGCAACATCGCCGGGCCCACGGGGATTCTGATACTGCGAAATTCGCGACCAAAACCACCCGGGTTGTACAACAACGCCTGCCAGTAACGCCCAAGCATCAGGCTCAGCACACTGACGATCTGCATCATTACCGCCATAAGGCCGATCAGGGCCGGTGCAATCAGTGTCGCAAGACGCGCTCGCTCATCTACCGAAAGCTGCTGGTAGAGTTCCCCGAGGGCCAGCGGCAGGATCTTGACGATCTCCTGCGCCAGCGCCTCGATTTGCGGGCGGAAAGCCGCGTCAATCAACACTGAAAACACCAACCCCAATGCCACGCTGACCAGCAGCGTGCGGACCCAGGACTCACTTGCGCGCAAAACCAACGCAAGGCTCGACGACCCCAGCAGCACCAAAAGCACTTTGGGTTCGCCCACTTGCAGCCACCAGATCAAGGCAGCCACAACTCCCAGGGCCAGGACGCCAAAGGCATCCCGCAAACCGCGCCGCAGCAGCACAAGGCAACCCGCGGCAGCACCCAACCAATAAAGCAACGGCAATGCCGCACATCCAGCCACTACCAGAGTGGCCTGCACGCGACCGCGCATGATGAACTCAGCTAAGGCGCGCATGCATTCAATCCCTTACTACTTGTCGACTGCCCGGTCTCAGCGGCCGTGGCTGTCGGTGTAGGCCAGCAGGGCCAGGAAGCGGGCGCGCTTGATAGCGGTGGCCAGCTGACGCTGATAACGTGCTTTGGTACCGGTGATACGGCTTGGAACGATTTTGCCGGTCTCGGATACGTAGGCTTTCAGAGTGTTGAGATCTTTGTAATCGATCTCCTTCACTTCTTCAGCGGTGAAGCGGCAAAACTTACGACGACGGAAGAAACGTGCCATTTGATAGGCTCCTTAATAAGGTCCGTGGATTACTCGTCAGCGTTATCGCTGCTGTCGCTGTCATCACTATCAGCGCTATCAGCGCCTTCGTGCTCAGGACGGTCGCGACGCTCACGGCGCTCACTGCGGTTTTCTTCAGCCTTGAGCATCTCGGATTGGCCGGTAACGGCTTCTTCGCGACGGATGACCAGGTTACGGATCACTGCATCGTTGTAGCGGAAGTTGTCTTCCAGCTCGGCCAGGGCCTTGCCAGTGCATTCAACGTTCAGCATCACGTAGTGAGCCTTGTGAACATTGTTGATTGCGTAGGCCAGTTGACGACGACCCCAATCTTCCAGACGGTGGATTTTGCCGCCGTCTTCTTCGATCAGCTTGGTGTAACGCTCAACCATGCCGCCGACTTGCTCGCTTTGATCCGGGTGGACCAAAAAGATGATTTCGTAATGACGCATGAATGCTCCTTACGGGTTGTAGCCTGCCGCTCAAAAACGGTCAGACAAGGAGTGAATGACACTTATGGATCTTGCCGCAGGGAGGCACATCGGTGCCTGCCAGGAAGGCAAGGGGCGCAATTGTAGAGAAGGGGAAGAACGGGCGCAAGGTGATTGGTGATTATTTGAACAATCTCCCAAGCGCCACAAAAGCAAATGTGGGAGAGCGCTTGCACCCGATAGCAATGGTTCAGTCACAGCATCTGTCGCTGAAACACCGCTATCGGGGGCAAGCCCCCTCCCACATGTTGGTTCTATACCAGGCTTAGAATTACTTCTTCGCCTTGACCTTGGCACCACGCTGGCGCTGGGCTTCAAACAGGCACACGCCGGTCGCGACCGACACGTTCAGGCTGCTGACACTACCGGCCATCGGCAGGTGCACCAGGTAATCGCAATGCTCGCGGGTCAGGCGACGCATGCCCTTGCCTTCAGCACCCATGATCAGGATGGTCGGACCGGTGAGGTCCTGGTCATAAATACTGACCTCGGCCTCTCCCGCGGTGCCCACGACCCACAGGCCGCGCTGCTGGAGTTTCTCCAGGGTGCGCGCCAGGTTGGTCACGGCCACCAGCGGAATCACTTCGGCCGCGCCACAGGCGACTTTACGCACAACCGGCGTCAAGGTAGCCGACTTGTCCTTAGGCACAATCACCGCCAGCGCACCGGCAGCATCGGCCGAACGCAGGCATGCGCCGAGGTTGTGCGGGTCGGTCACGCCGTCCAGCACCAGCAGCAGCGGTGCACCTTCGGTACGATCGAGCAGCTCGTCGAGCATCGCTTCACCCCAGACCTGGCTCGGACTGACGTCCGCAACCACGCCCTGGTGGACGCCTTCAACCCACACGTCCATCTCACGACGCTCGGCCTGGCCGATGGCGACCTTGTTTTGCGTAGCCAACTCGACCAACGCCTGTACACGCGGCTCGCTGCGGCCTTCGGCCAGCCACACTTGCTTGACGCGCTTAGGGTGGTGACGCAGCAGTGCTTCTACGGCGTGTACGCCGTAGATTTTTTCCAGACTCATGACTTGGCCTTAGGTTTGCGCGACCCGCCGCTTTTCGCGGGGGCCGAACCCGCTTTTGGCGGGCCTTTACGGTGTTTACTTGGCTTGCTCGACGGCTTTTCCGCCCCCTGGGACTTTCCCCCAGACGCCGCTTTACCACCGCTTTTGGCTTCGTTGAGCAACTGCTGCTTCAACTCACGGCTCTTGCGCAGTTCGGCGTTTTTCGCCGCAGCATCGCTTGGGCGATAGGCTTCGGGGGCCTTGTCCTTGGCAGATGAACGACGACCTGCCTTGGCTGGCGCGGGCTCGGCGACCGCTGCTTTCGCAGGTGCCGCTTTACCCTTGGCAGCCGTCGTCGCGGTTTCGCTGCCACGTTTTTTACGACCAGCCGGCTCAACGGGCTTGTCAGGCATGCCGAAGTCGATCTTGCGCTCGTCGAGGTCGACGCGCATGACCTGCACTTCGACGGTATCACCCAACCGGAAGCTGCGACCGGTACGTTCACCCGCGAGGCGGTGGTGCACAGGGTCGAAGTGGTAGTAATCACCCGGCAAGGCGGTGACGTGCACCAGGCCTTCGACGTAGATGTCGGTCAGCTCGACGAACAAGCCAAAACCGGTCACGGCGGTGATCACGCCTGGGAACGACTCGCCCACACGGTCCTTCATGAACTCGCACTTGAGCCAGTTCACCACGTCGCGGGTGGCTTCGTCGGCGCGGCGTTCGCTCATGGAGCACTGCTCGCCCAGTTGTTCCAGGGCCGCTTCGTCGTACGGATAGATCCGTGCTTTCGGAATGGTCATGGCACCGGCGCGCTTGACGTGCGGGGTGTTCTGCTTGGAGTGGATCACGCTGCGGATTGCGCGGTGCGTGAGCAAGTCCGGATAACGACGAATCGGCGAGGTGAAGTGGGTGTACGCTTCATAATTCAGGCCGAAGTGGCCCTGGTTATCGGCGCTGTACACCGCCTGGCTCAGGGAACGCAGCATCACGGTCTGGATCACGTGATAATCCGGACGGTCCTTGATGCTGGCCAGCAGTGCCTGGTAGTCCTTCGGCGTCGGGCCATCCTTGCCTTTATGCAGGGACAGGCCGAGTTCGCCGAGGAACGCGCGCAGTTTTTCCAGGCGCTCCGGCGGCGGACCATCGTGCACACGGTAGAGCGCAGGAATTTCGTGCTTTTTCAGGAACTCGGCAGTGGCCACGTTGGCCGCCAGCATGCATTCCTCGATCAGCTTGTGTGCATCGTTACGGGTGGTCGGGGTGATCGCGGCGATCTTGCGCTCGGAACCGAAGACAATCCGGGTTTCCTGGGTCTCAAAATCGATCGCGCCACGCACATGACGGGCCCCCAGCAACACCTTGTAAAGCGCGTAGAGCTGCTTGAGGTGTGGGACCACATGCCCGTACTCACCACGCAACGCCTTGGCTTCACTGGTTTTCGGCTGTTCCAGGATGGTGCTGACCTTGTTGTAGGTCAGGCGCGCCTGGGAGTGGATCACCGCCTCGTAGAACTGGTAGTCGGTCATCTCGCCGGTTTTCGAGATGGTCATCTCGCACACCATGGCCAAACGGTCGACTTTCGGGTTCAGGGAGCACAGGCCGTTGGACAGTTGCTCAGGCAGCATCGGGATCACGCGCTCAGGGAAATACACGGAGTTGCCGCGTACCTGGGCTTCGTTATCCAGGGCCGAACCGATCTTCACATAGCTGGAGACGTCGGCAATCGCGACGAACAACTTCCAGCCGCCGGAAAACAGGCGCAGCTTGCCGGGCTTGGCTTCGCAATAGACCGCATCATCGAAGTCGCGGGCATCTTCACCGTCAATGGTGACGAACGGCAGATGGCGCAGGTCGATGCGTTTTTCTTTGTCCTTGTCTTCGACTTCCGGCTTGAGCTTGGCGGCTTCTTTGAGCACAGCCTCAGGCCAGACGTGAGGAATATCGTAGGTGCGCAGCGCAACGTCGATTTCCATGCCCGGCGCCATGTAGTTGCCGACCACTTCAACGATGTCGCCCTGGGGCTGGAAGCGCGCAGTGGGCCAGTGGGTGATTTTCACCTCGACGAACTGGCCGACCTTGGCGGCGCCATTGCGGCCCGGGGTAATCAGCACTTCCTGCTGAACCTTCGGGTTATCCGGCACAACAAAGCCGATACCGCCTTCTTCGAAGTAACGGCCGACGATGGACTCGTGGGCACGGGACACCACTTCGACGATCACGCCTTCACGGCGACCGCGACGGTCCAGGCCGGAAACACGCGCCAGGGCACGGTCGCCATCGAACACCAGACGCATTTGCGCCGGGCTCATGAACAGGTCATCACTGCCGTCATCCGGGATCAGGAAGCCGAAGCCATCACGATGGCCGGCAATGCGGCCGAGGATCAGGTCGAGCTTATCCACAGGCGCGTAGGTGCCACGGCGGGTGTAGATCAGTTGAGCATCGCGCTCCATGGCACGCAAACGGCGGCGCAGGGCTTCGAGCTGGTCTTCGGTGGTCAGACCGAACTCTTCAACCAGTTGCTCACGGCTAGCAGGCGAACCCCGATCGGCGAGGTGCGCCAGGATCAGTTCGCGGCTAGGAATAGGGTTTTCATATTTTTCCGCTTCACGAGCGGCCTCGGGATCGAGGGACTGCCAATCGGCCATTAGAGATTTTTCACCTTGTCTATATGCGGGTTAGTTTGGCATACGCGTATTGAAACGGGAAATTTCAGGCATCAACAAGTGTTTAAAAGCCCTTTATGGCCCCCCGCCACGCACCTTGCACGACCACTGGAGAATTTTTCCAGGTTTTTTTCATAGCAGGGGTTTACAGCTAAAAATCCGCTCCGTATAGTGCGCGCCATCGACGACGGCAACGTTGTTGATGCTGCCCAGGTGGTGAAATTGGTAGACACGCCAGCTTCAGGTGCTGGTGATCGCAAGGTCGTGGAAGTTCGAGTCTTCTCCTGGGCACCAAATTCAGATCAAACCCGCGAAAGCGGGTTTTTTCGTTTCAGGGGTTTGAAAACTCCGGCCGCAATTCTCCCCCTTCGGCGCACTTGAGAAGTTTTATCGTTTATCCTTGCAATGATTTGTTGCACTCAAGCGAGGAAACCTCCGGATGATGATCCGCGATACCCGTCTCAAGACATCCCTTCTGCGTGGCCTGACCATCACTCTGCTCGGCCTGACCCTACTCTCCCCCGCCACCTATTCCGCCGACAAGGTCTCCCTGACCCTGTACAACGGCCAACACAAAGAAGTCGGCGATGAACTCGCCAAGGCCTTCGAAGCCAAGACCGGCATCCACGTCAACGTGCGCAAAGGCAGCAGCAACCAACTGGCCAGCCAAGTCGTGGAAGAAGGCGACCGCTCCCCTGCCGACGTGATCTACACCGAAGAGTCGCCACCCCTGAACAAACTCGGCGAGCAAGGCTTGCTGGCCAAGATCGACGCCAGCACCCTCGACGTGCTGCCCAAGGACTACGTCGGCAGCAACGGCGACTGGATGGGCGTGACCGCGCGCACCCGCGTTGTGGCCTTCAACCCGAAACTGATCGCCGAAAAAGACCTGCCCAAGTCGGTACTCGATTTCGCCGGCCCCGAGTGGCAAGGCAAGGTCGGCTTCGTGCCGACCAGCGGCGCCTTCCAGGAACAGGCCGTGGCGATCATCAAGCTGCACGGCCGTGAAGCCGCCGAAGAATGGCTGACCGGCCTGCGCGCCTTCGGCAAGGTCTACAGCAACAATATGGTCGCCCTGAAGGCTGTGGAAAACGGCGAAGTGGCCACCGTACTGGTGAACAACTACTACTGGTTTGCCCTGAAGAAAGAAAAAACCAACCTCGATTCCCAACTGCACTACTTCACCGATGGCGATGCCGGCGGCCTGATCACCGTGTCGTCGGCGGCCGCGTTGAAATCCAGCAAGCATCCAAAAGAAGCCCAGCAACTGCTGGCGTTCATGGCCAGCGAAGAAGGCCAGCGCGTGGTTACCAATACCTCGGCCGAGTACCCGCTGCGCAAAGGCATGGAATCCAACCGCGGCCTCAAGCCTTTCAGCGAACTGCAGCCGCCGAAAATCACCCCTGCCGACCTGGGCAACGCAGAAGAGGCCTTGGACCTGGAACGTGAGGTTGGCTTGAACTGATGAACCCATCGCTACCCACCCCCGCCCTGCGCGGGGGGTTCAGCCCACGCCGCAAGCGCCCTTCGATCTGGCTACTGCTCCCCGTCCTGTTACTGGTGGGCCTGAGCCTGCTGCCGCTGGTGTACGTCGGGCTGAAGGCTTGGCAGGCGGGCTGGGCGCAGGCGGTACATCTGCTCTGGCGGCCCTATGTGTTCGGGCTGCTGCGCAACACCCTGGCGCTGATGGTCGGCGTGACGCTGGCGTGCGGCGTGATCGGCCTGTCCCTGGCCTGGCTGCTGGAACGCAGCAATCTGCCGGGACGCCGCATCTGGGGCGTAGTCCTGTGCCTGCCGTTCGCGGTGCCGGCGTTTGTCAGCAGCTTTACCTGGGTCTCGTTGAGCGCCAATTTCGAAGGGCTCGGCGGGGCGATCCTGGTCATGACCCTGTCCAAATACCCGCTGGTGTTTTTGCCGGTGGCGGCGACGCTGCGCAATCTGGATCCCTCCCTGGAAGAATCGGCCCGCACCCTGGGACTGAATCGCTGGGGCGTATTCTTTCGCATCACCCTGCCCTTGCTGTGGCCGTCACTGCTGGCCGGGGCACTGCTGATTGCCCTGCATATGCTGGTGGAATTCGGCGCGCTGTCGATCATCGGCCTGCAAACCTTTACCACTGCGATCTATCAGCAATTCGAACTGGAATTCAGCAACGCCAATGCGGCAATGCTCTCGGCGGTGCTGCTGGTGCTGTGCCTGACCCTTCTGTGGCTGGAGCTACGTGTACGCGGCAAGGGCCGACATGTACGCATCGGCCAGGGCGCGGCGCGGCATGCAGAACAGGTTCGCCTGGGCAAGTGGGCAGCACTGGGCCAGGTGTATTGCCTGAGCCTGGCAATCATCGGCAGCGGTATTCCCTTGGGGATGCTCGGTTATTGGTTGGCAGTGGGCTCGTCGGCAGCATTTCCGGTGGCCGAGATCAGCGAGGCACTACTGTCCTCACTGGCACTGTCACTGGGTGGCGCGGCACTGTGCCTGGCGCTGGCAGTACCGGTGGGACTGCTCGTGGTGCGCTACAAGGGACAACTGGCGATCTGGGCCGAGCGCCTGCCGTACCTGCTGCACGCCCTGCCCGGCCTGGTGATTGCGTTGACGCTGGTGTATTTCGCCCTGCATTACGTGCCGACGCTGTACCAGACGTCGGCGTTGTTGCTGATCGCCTATGCGTTGTTGTTTCTGCCATTGGCTCAGGCGCCGATCCGCACGGCCTTGAACAAGGCAGCACCGCAACTGGAAGAGGCCGCGCGCACGCTGGGGGCTTCGTCGTTCAGTGCGTTTTGCCGGGTGACGCTGCCGATTATTTTCCCGGCATTGGGGGCGGCATTTGCGCTGGTGTTCCTGGATGCCATGAAGGAATTGACGGCGACGTTGCTGCTCAGCCCGACCGGGCTGAATACCTTGGCGACTGCCGTGTGGGCACACACCTCGAATGTGGAGTTTGCGGCGGCGGCGCCTTATGCGGCGTTGTTGATATTGGTGTCGGGGTTGCCGGTCTATCTGCTGACAACTCGGATGTACTTGAGCCGCTGAGATCGCTATCGGGAGCAAGCTCCCGATGAGGCCAGAACAGACGACACTAAGCCCGGAACTGCCCCAAGCTCGCCTTCAACTGCGCCGCCAACCCATCCAGCACCTTGCCACTGGCGGTAGTCTCCACCACCGCCTGTGCCGCACGTTCGGCCTGGGCATGGATCACCTCGACCCGGCCTCGTACCGCATGGGCGCCCTGGGCTTGATGCTCGGCGGCGCGGGTAGCCAGGCCAATCGCCGCATGCACCTGCTCCACCGAGGCCTGCACGGTCTGCTGCAAACGCACGCTGTCGCGCAGCACCAGCAAGCCTTCATTGGCCTGGCGTCCGGCCTTGCCGATGGTTTCGACCGCTTCGCGCGCGCCCTGCTGCAACGCGACGATATGCGCCTGGATATCACCGGTGGAGCTTTGGGTCTTGCTGGCCAACGCACGCACTTCGTCCGCCACCACCGCAAAGCCCCGCCCGGTCTCGCCCGCACGCGCCGCCTCAATGGCCGCGTTGAGCGCCAGCAGGTTGGTCTGCTCGGCGATGCCGTGGATAACCGTCAGCACCACTTCGATCTGCTCGCTTTGCTGGGCCAGACGCTCGATGACCTGGGAACCGGCCTGCACCTGCCCCGCCAGCGCCTCGATCAAACTGCCAACCTCCGCCGAAGTGCGCGAGTTCTCATCCGTCGCCTGGCGAATACCCACCACCTGCTGCAACGCCGCCTGCATGGCATGGCTTTCGGCCTGGGCCTCGTCGGCCATTTGCGACAGTGCGCGCAAACTCTCCGCCACCTCATCACGCTGCAAGCCGGCTGCCGCATCGGCGCCGGCATTGCGCAAGGTCATGGCGCCGATTTCCACGCCGGTACGCTGCGCCACATCGCCCGCCTCGCGCACGATGGGTTGCAACTTATCCACAAAGCGATTGACCGCCGAGGCCATGTCGCCGATTTCGTCCTTGCTGTTGATCTGCACGCGCTTGGTGAGGTCGCCCTCGCCTGCAGCCAGGTCATCCATGGCCGCGATGAGCAGCTTGAGGCGATTGACTACGCGACGACCCAGCACGATGGCAATCAGCAGCAATACGCCGAGCCCCACCAACGCCAGGCCCATGCCGATACGCCAGCGCAGGGTGCCGGCGGCTTCCTGCACGGCGCTGGTGGTGTTGGCGGTCATCTGGGTGGCCGTCGCTTGTGCTGACTGCAGCCTGGCACCCATGGCGCTGGCACTGTCAGCTGCGGCACCTTTGAGGCTGTCGCCCACCAACTGATCACCACTGGCGATCAGTGCAGCAAAGCGCTTATCCAACGCCAGCAGGTCCGCCTCGACGGAAGCCGTCGACACGCCCATGCGCACCTTGCCGATTTCCACGCCATTGGGGCTGATGGATGCCTCCACGTAATACACGGAAGGATCCGTCTTGGCCGCATCCAGCACTTTGTCCAGGGCTCGATCCCCTGCGCCTTTTGCCAGCAAGGCCTGGTTGATCGGATTTTCGCGGTTCAAGTAGCGGGTCAGGTGCTCGCCCGCAGCGTCGTCATAGACCACGAACAATACGTTGGGATTGCGCTGTGCACGCCGGGCGAACTCCGACAGCGTCGGCACGTCGCTGTCCCACATGGCGCGCGGCGCCACCGAGGCCAGCAGCTGCGCCATATCATTGGCGGAATCCTGCAGGTCTTTTTCCAGGGTTGCACGCAATTGCTTCTGCTCTGCCTGCAGGCGCTCGGAAAGCCCGGTTGTCAGGCGCTGACGGGTGCTGGTGGACAAGCTGTCCAGGCTCGACGTGACTTCCTTGCCGGCTTGCGCCAACTCGCCAGACAGCTTCTGGCTATCGACACCTAGGCGATTGCCCAAATCAGCTTCCAGCGCAGTCACTGTGCTCCGGGTTAGAGCGACCGCCACCAGCACTTGCACCAAAAGAGCGATACCAAGGGTAACGAACACCGGCCGCAACAGACGGCTTTGTAACAATGAGAGAACGGCAGACATCGGGAATCCCTCCACCACGGGTGCCATTAATTTGATAGCACCGCGAAAGAGAGAAACACAGCAAGGGTCGTGCCGCCTGGCAAACAGAAACGACAAAGGGCTCCCGAAGGAGCCCTTTGCTTTTTACATCAACAGCTTATTAAGCGAACGGATGACGCAGAACGATGGTTTCGTTGCGGTCCGGGCCCGTCGAAATAATGTCAATCGGCGCGCCGATCAGCTCTTCAACACGCTTGATGTAGGCACGGGCATTGGCCGGCAGCTCTTCCAGGGTCTTGGCACCCACGGTCGATTCGGTCCAGCCCGGCACTTCTTCGTACACAGGCTGCAGGCCCACGTAGCTGTCAGCGTCCGTCGGGGCGACGTCCTGACCTTCTGCATCTTTGTAGCCGACGCAGATGTTGATGGTTTCCAGGCCGTCGAGTACATCCAGCTTGGTGAAGCAGATGCCCGAGATGCTGTTCACATCGATAGCGCGACGCAGGATAACGGCGTCGAACCAGCCACAACGACGAGCACGACCGGTGGTCGCGCCGAATTCGTGGCCTTGCTTGGCCAGGTGCGCACCGACTTCGTCGAACAGCTCAGTCGGGAATGGGCCCGAACCGACACGGGTGGTGTAGGCCTTGGTGATGCCGAGGATGTAGTCCAGGAACATAGGACCAACGCCCGAACCGGTAGCAACGCCGCCAGCGGTGGTGTTGGAGCTGGTCACGTACGGGTAGGTACCGTGGTCGATGTCCAGCAGCGAGCCTTGGGCGCCTTCGAACATGATGTCTTTGCCAGCGCGACGCAGGTCGTGCAGCTCGGCAGTCACGTCCAGCATCAGCGGCTTGAGCAGCTCAGCGTATTCCTTGCACTCGGCCAGGGTCTTGTCGAACTCGATGGCCGGCTCTTTGTAGTAACCCACCAGCATGAAGTTGTGGTAATCCACCAGCTCACGCAGCTTGTCTTCAAAGCGTGGCATGTTGAGCAGGTCGCCCACACGCAGGCCACGACGCGCGACCTTGTCTTCGTAGGCCGGGCCGATGCCGCGACCGGTGGTACCGATCTTCAGCTCGCCACGGGCCTTTTCACGGGCCTGGTCCAGCGCAACGTGGAAGGACAGGATCAGCGGGCAGGACGGGCTGATACGCAGGCGCTCGCGCACCGGTACGCCTTTCTCTTCCAGCTTGGTGATCTCGCGCAGCAAGGCATCCGGTGCAACCACGACGCCGTTGCCGATCAGGCACTGCACGCCTTCGCGCAGGACGCCCGACGGGATCAGGTGCAAGACGGTTTTTTCGCCATCGATGACCAGGGTATGGCCAGCGTTGTGGCCGCCTTGGTAGCGCACTACGGCGGCAGCATGTTCGGTCAGCAGATCAACGATCTTGCCTTTGCCCTCATCACCCCATTGGGTGCCCAGGACTACGACATTCTTACCCATAACACTTGTCCTCATTCGCGCAAACTTGGTGCCGGCGATGGCCGGCAGGAAAACTCAAGAAGCCAGTGGCGATACTTGCCAAAGCCCGTTCTGCAGAATCAATTGCCGGTCGCAGTCCGCTTCACGGGCGGCGGCCAATGGCTGCCCAGGCAAGGCCTGGACGACACGCTGACCCTCACTGCGCAACTGGCAAACCTGCTGCCAGAGTGCTGCGTCCGTACTGTCGGGCATCCAGATGCCACCGGACGGCAGCTCGACCTCAGCACGCCCCAGGGTCACCAGGGTTTTCAAATCGGTGGAAAAGCCGGTGGCCGGACGCGCACGACCGAAGTCGGCGCCGATGTCGTCGTAACGACCACCTTGGGCGATGGCCTGGCCAACACCCGGTACAAACACCGCGAACACCACACCGGTGTGGTAGTGGTAGCCGCGCAACTCACCCAGATCAAAATACAGCGGCAACTGCGGGAAGCGCGCCGACAACCGCTCAGCAATCGCCAGCACGTCATCCAGTGCAGCCAATACCGGCGCCGGCGCCTTGGCCAGGCGTTCACGTGCAGCCACCAGCACTTCACGTCCGCCACACAGGTTGACCAGTGCGCGCAGCATGTCGGCCAGATCCGCAGGTACACCAGCGGTCAGGGCAATGACTTCATCGATCGCCTTGCGCTGCAAGGCATCGAACAGCTGTTGCTCGACTTCACCGGACAAACCGGCCGCACGGGCCAGGCCACGGTAGATACCAACATGACCGAGGTCCATGTGGACATCTGGCACATCAGCCAGTTGCAGCATGGCCAGCATCAAGCTGATCACTTCAACGTCACTGCTCGGGCTGGCATCACCGTACAACTCCGCGCCCAACTGGATCGGGCTACGGGAAGACGACAAGGCACGCGGTTGAGCATGCAGCACGCTGCCGGCGTAGCACAGGCGGCTCGGGCCTTCGCGGCGCAGGGTGTGCGCATCGATGCGCGCCACTTGCGGCGTGATGTCGGCACGGAACCCCATTTGCCGGCCCGATTGCGGGTCGATGACCTTGAAGGTGCGCAGATCCAGGTCCTGGCCCGCGCCGGTGAGCAGGGATTCCAGGTACTCGATATGGGGGGTCACGACAAACTCGTAACCCCAGCTCTGGAACAGATCCAACACCTGGCGGCGCGCTACTTCAATGCGCGCAGCTTCTGGTGGCAGTACTTCTTCGATGCCATCTGGCAGCAGCCAGCGGTCTACCGTTGCCATTACGCCATTCCCCTATGATCCGGGCGGCCAGCCCTCGGCCGAGCCTTGAGTGAAGCAGAAAATACCCGCCCCCCCTGCATAAACCACGCGCAAGAGCGACGTGACGAACGACCTGTTAACGGCCTCGTCGGGCACTTTCCTCGAAAAACCTGTCACGCCTGCCGAATCAAACATGCAGACGCAAAAAAGCCGGGAATTTCCCGGCTGCCGCATCATACACCCGTTTTCTGAAAGGATCACCCCGCCAGGCGTTTTAGCCGCCCGACGGAGTGCCCTACAAAATCACGAGCTGGTTACTTGGACTTTTCCAGGTAGCGGAAGAAGTCGCTGCTTGGGTCCAGCACCATGACGTCGGTTTTGTTCGCGAAGCTTTCACGGTAGGCACGCAGGCTACGATAGAACGCGTAGAACTCCTGGTCCTGGCCGTAAGCCTTGGCGTAGATCGCCGCAGCTTGAGCATCACCATCACCACGGGCCTCTTCAGACTCGCGATAGGCTTCTGCCAGCAGTACACGACGCTGACGGTCGGCATCCGCACGGATACCTTCAGCCAACTCGTTACCCTTGGCACGGTGCTCACGGGCCTCACGCTCACGCTCGGTGCTCATACGCTCGAACACGCTGCGGTTCACTTCCTTCGGCAAATCGATGGCCTTGACCCGAACATCGACAACTTCGATGCCCAGTTCTTTTTCCGCCATCGTGTTCAACGAACGCGTGATATCCGCCATCAGCGCATCACGCTCACCGGACACCACCTCGTGCAGGGTGCGCTTACCAAACTGGTCACGCAGGCCCGATTCCAGACGGCGCGACAAACGCTCGTCGGCAATCTGCTTGAGGCCGGAGGTCGCGGTGTAGAAGCGCTCGGCATCCTTGACGCGCCACTTGGCGTAGGCGTCAACCATCACGGCTTTCTTTTCCAGGGTCAGGAAGCGCTGTGTCGGTGCATCCAGGGTCATCAGGCGGGCGTCGAACTTGCGTACCTGGTTGACGTAGGGGACTTTCACATGCAGGCCCGGCTGGACATCCGCCTGGACCACGCGACCGAATTGCAGCAGCACCGCACGCTCGGTCTGAGCCACGATGTAGAAGCAGTTCCAGGCAGCGATGACCACGACGACGCCCACAATCAGGGCGGTCAGCGATTTATTGCTCATCAACGACTCTCCCTGGTACGTGTTTGCTGTTGCAGCAAGTCAGCGGCCGCACGGGCACTCGCTTCGTTGGCAGCGGCATTGGAACCGGTGGACGGTGCACTGGAGCTGCTACGACCACCTTCGATCATCTTGTCCAGCGGCAGGTACAGCAGGTTGTTCTGCCCACCCTTGCTGCCGGTCACGAGGACCTTGCTGGTGTTGCTGAAGACTTCCTGCATGGTGTCCAGGTACAGACGCTCACGAGTCACTTCAGGGGCCTTGCGGTACTCGGTGACCAGCTTGGTAAAGCGATCCGCCTCACCCTTGGCGCGGGAGACCACTTCATCACGGTAGCCGTTTGCATCTTCAAGGATGCGCTGGGCCTGGCCACGCGCTTCCGGGACGACGCCGTTGGCGTAGGTTTCAGCCTGGTTGCGCGAACGCTGCTCGTCTTCACGGGCGCGGATCACATCGTCGAAGGCTTCCTGCACTTCACGCGGTGCCGCAGCGCTCTGTACGTTCACCTGGGTGACGGTGATACCGGTGCGATAGGTATCGAGGAACCGTTGCAGGCGCTCCTTGATTTCGCTGGCCATCAACTCACGACCTTCGGTCAGCACCTGGTCCATGGCGGTGGAACCCACCACGTGGCGCAGGGCGCTTTCGGTTGCGTGTTGCAGGCTGATTTCCGGCTGATCAACGTTCAGCACGAAGTCCTGCAGGTTGGTGATCTTGTACTGCACGGTCAACGGCACTTCGACGATGTTCTCGTCTTCGGTCAGCATCTGGCCCTGCTTGGTGTAGGCACGCTCACGCGTGACGTTCTCCATGTACTTCTTGTCGATCGGCGGGAAATAGATGTTCAGGCCAGGACCGACAGTCTCGTAGTACTTGCCGAAGCGCAGCACCACGGCTTGCTCCTGCTCGTCCACGACATATACGGCGCTGTACAGCCATACGGCCGCCAGCACGACAAGACCCAGGCCCAGCAGGCCATAGCCGCCGCCCTTGCCTGTGCGACCACCTTCGTCACCACCACGTTTTTTTCCACCACCGAACAACCCATTCAGGCTTTCCTGCAGCTTTCGGAAGGCCTCGTCGAGATCTGGTGGCCCCTTGCGGTCGCCATTATTGCGGCGCTTACCACCCCAAGGATCCTGATTATTCGAGTTGCCACCCGGCTCATTCCAAGCCATAGCGCTCTCCATCTGATAAAGCAAAGACGCACCCACGGCGCGCCGACCAATGCTACAGAATGCCTGCTACTGCGGCACAACCGCTTTCGGAGGCTTTTATTGCAAAGTGTGTTGTTCGATGAACTCTGTCGGTACTACGCCTTCACGGCTGACCAGCCGATTGAGCTCCGAGCGCGGCAATCGAACGGCCAGCAAACTGACACCTTCTTCGTCGTATTCTTCTTTCTGTACCGCGCCCAGCTCGAAAAACTGTGCACGCAGTCGAGCAAAACGCTGAGGCAAGCGCAAGGTGCCGACAAACAAATCGCTGCCGAGCAATTCGGCAATGGCTTGTTCAAGCAGCTCCAAACCACTGCCATCACGCGCCGACAGCCAGACCCGCTGGGGTTTGCCGTTCTCGTCGCGCTGGATTTGTGGCTCGACGCCTTCAAGCAAATCGAGTTTGTTATAGACCTCAAGGATCGGCAAGTCCTGGGCGCCAATCTCGCCCAGCACGACCATGACCTGTTCAATCTGCAACATGCGATCCGGTTCGGCCGCATCGATCACGTGCAACAGCAGGTCGGAGTTGCTCGACTCTTCGAGCGTAGACCGAAACGCCTCGACCAGCTTGTGGGGCAAGTGACGAATGAAACCCACGGTGTCGGCCAGGACAATCGGCCCCAGGTCGTCGATATCCAGACGGCGCAAGGTCGGGTCGAGGGTCGCGAACAGTTGGTCAGCCGCGTACACGTCCGATTTCGTCACGTTGTTGAACAGCGTGGACTTGCCGGCGTTGGTATAGCCCACCAGCGATACGGTAGGGATATCGGCACGCGAACGGCCACGTCGCGATTGCTCGCGCTGGCTGCGCACCTTCTCCAGTCGGCCCTTGATCTGACGCAGGCGAACCCGCAGCAGGCGTCGGTCGGTTTCCAACTGGGTTTCACCCGGGCCCCGCATGCCGATACCGCCACCCTGACGCTCAAGGTGAGTCCAACCGCGAACCAGCCGGGTGCTCATGTGATCAAGCTGGGCCAGTTCTACCTGGAGCTTGCCCTCATGGGTACGGGCGCGTTGGGCGAAAATATCGAGAATCAGACCGGTGCGGTCGATCACGCGACACTCGAAAACACGTTCGAGGTTACGTTCCTGACTGGGCGTGAGGGTATGGTTGAAGATCACCAGATCGGCTTCTTCGGCGTGGACCAGATCGCGCAGTTCCTCGACCTTGCCGCTGCCAATCAGGAATTTGGCGGTTGGCCGATGACGCGGCACGTTAAAAAACGCAACGGTCTCGGCGCCGGCCGAATTTGCCAACTCCTGAAACTCCTGCGGATCTTCGCGCGCCTCAGGGTCCTGTCCATCCAAGTGAACGAGGATTACTCGCTCACCACCACCGTGGCGCTCAAAGAACAAAGGAGACTCCTATCAGGCGTTACCTGGCTCAGCGTCAGCTGCATCATCACCTGCTGCGCTAGGCAGACGGATTGGACGAACTGGAACCACTGTCGAGATAGCGTGCTTGTAAACCATCTGGCTGACGGTGTTTTTCAGCAGGATCACGAACTGGTCGAACGACTCGATCGTGCCTTGCAGCTTGATACCGTTGACCAGGTAGATGGAAACCCCCACTTTCTCTTTACGTAAAGTATTCAAGTAAGGGTCTTGTAGCGAATGCCCTTTTGACATGTGCCGCACTCCTTTAAGGATCAATAATAAAAAATCGGAAAATAAATAGCTCATGGCCGTCACACCCCCAAGGATAGACGGCAATTGCAAGGACTCAGCTCAATATGGAGACCGTTCCCAAGTATTTCAAGGCGCGTGACAGATTGTCGCTGTCCAGGCTGTCCAACCAGTGCAAATCGCTCCAGCTGCGCAACCAGGTGAACTGGCGCTTCGCCAATTGGCGCGTGGCGATGATGCCGCGCTCCTGCATTTCGGCTGACGTCAGCTTGCCATCCAGATGATCCCAGACTTGGCGGTAGCCTACAGCACGTATCGAAGGCAACCCTGGATGCAGGTCACCTCTTGAACGCAGTGCTACGACCTCGTCCACAAACCCCTGTTCCAACATAATTGTGAATCTTTGTGCAATTCGTTCATGCAGCACCTGGCGATTTGCCGGAGCGATGGCCAGATTCGCCACAGTATAGGGCAATTGTGACTGTCCAGATGCGCCTGCGTCAGCACTTTGCGCAGTTTGTTTCAGCCGCAGTTCAGTCATGGTCTGACCGCTGACACGCCAGACTTCCAGGGCGCGACTGAGGCGCTGAGGATCATTGGGGTGAATGCGCGCGGCAGATACCGGATCGACCACAGCCAACTGGTCGTGCAGGGCTTGCCAGCCAAGGCGCGCAGCCTCTTCTTCGAGTTCGGCGCGCACCTGGGCATCGGCGGGCGGCATATCGGCCAACCCCTCCTGCAAAGCCTTGTAGTAAAGCATCGTGCCGCCGACCAGCAGCGGAATGTTGCCGCGCGCCGTGATCTCGGCCATGGCGGCCAGGGCGTCGGTGCGAAAATCTGCCGCCGAATAGCTCTCGGCCGGGTCAATGATGTCGATCAACCGATGCGGATACTGTGCCAGCAGCTCTTTTGAGGGCTTGGCGGTGCCAATGTCCATGTCCCGGTAAACCAGGGCAGAGTCGACACTGATCAACTCGCAGGGCAGCACCTTGGTCAGCTCGATGGCCAGGTCGGTCTTGCCGGCGGCCGTGGGGCCCATCAGGAAGATTGCGGGGGGCAAGGCGCTCATCAACGACCGCGCAGGAACAGTTTGTCCAGATCGTCCAGGCCCATTTGGGTCCAGGTCGGTCGGCCGTGGTTGCATTGGCCGCTGCGCTCAGTGTTTTCCATGTCGCGCAGCAGGCCGTTCATTTCCGGCAGGGCCAGGCGGCGATTGGCGCGGATAGCGCCGTGACACGCCATAGTCCCGAGCAGTTCGTTGATGTGCGCCTGGATGCGGTCGCTGGTGCCGTACTCCATGAGATCGGCCAGCACGTCGGCCACCAGCCGGTTGGCTTCGGCCTGCTTGAGCAGCGCGGGAATCTGGCGAATCGCCAGGGTTTCCGGGCCTAGGCGTTGCAGTTCGAAGCCCAATTTCTGGAACACGCTGTGGTGCTCTTCGGCGCAATCGGCCTCACGCTGGCTGACGGCCAGGGATTCCGGCACCAGCAACGGCTGGCCACTCAGGCCTTCACTGGCCATGGCGATTTTCAGGCGCTCGTACATGATCCGCTCGTGAGCGGCGTGCATGTCCACCAGCACCAGGCCATGGGCGTTTTCCGCAAGGATGTAGATGCCCTTGAGCTGCGCCAGCGCGTAGCCCAGCGGTGGAATATCACCACCACCTTCCGGCAAGGCCACTGCGCCCGGCTCGGCACCTGGCAACGGCGCAAAGAATTCACGATAGGCAGCCTGCGCCTCGGCCACCGGTACGACCGATTGCGGACGCGGTGTGTATTGGTACTGATAACCCGCCCCTGAGCCAGAGCCCGGCGCCGTGTAGCTCGGTTGCGGTGGCGGCGATTGCAGCAGGTTTGCCGCCAGGCTCATTTCGCCCTGGGGGCCGAACTCACCAGCTTCAGGACCGCTCGGACGTACTACTGCGGTCACGATAGGCGCAGACAGCTGGTCGTCCGGGCGCACATCGCCCAGGGCACGGTGCAAGGTGCCATAGAGGAAGTCATGCACCATGCGCCCGTCACGGAAGCGCACTTCGTGTTTGGTCGGGTGCACGTTAACGTCGACCACCGAAGGGTCGACCTCGAAAAACAACACAAACGTCGGATGCCGCCCGTTGAACAGCACATCGCGATAAGCCTGGCGCACCGCATGGGCCACCAGCTTGTCGCGCACCGCCCGGCCATTCACAAAGAAATACTGCAAGTCCGCCTGGCTGCGGGAGAAGGTCGGCAAACCGACCCAACCCCACAGACGCAAGCCATTGCGTTCGATTTCAATCGGCAGCGCCTGCTCCAGGAAGCCGGCACCACACACAGCCGCTACCCGGCGTGCACGCGCGGCGTCATCGTTGGCTTCGTGGAGGCTGAGGATGGTCTTGCCGTTGTGGCGCAGGTGAAACGCCACATCGAAACGCGCCAGGGCCAGGCGTTTGATGACTTCTTGCAGGTGATCGAATTCGGTTTTTTCGGCCTTGAGGAATTTACGCCGCGCCGGAGTGTTGAAGAACAGATCGCGCACTTCCACCGAGGTGCCCACCGGGTGCGCAGCCGGCTGGACCCGAGGCGCCATGTCGCGGCCTTCGGTTTCCACCTGCCAGGCCTGCTCGGCATCACGGGTACGCGACGTCAGGGTCAGGCGCGCCACGGAGCTGATGGAGGCCAATGCCTCACCCCGAAAGCCCAGGCTCATCACGCGCTCAAGGTCTTCGAGGTCGCGGATCTTGCTGGTGGCGTGACGGGCCAGGGCCAGCGGCAGGTCATCGGAGGAGATCCCGCTGCCATCGTCGCGTACGCGCAGCAGCTTGACGCCGCCCTGCTCCACATCGACATCGATGCGCTTGGCGCCGGAGTCGATGCTGTTCTCCAGCAACTCCTTGATCACCGATGCCGGCCGTTCAACGACCTCGCCCGCCGCAATCTGGTTGGCAAGGCGCGGGCTGAGCAATTCAATGCGCGACCCGCTGTTCAAGACTGATTCGCTCATTACTGCGCCGCCAATTCAGTGCCAGGGATGGTCAACACCTGGCCGATTTTCAACTCATCGGTCTTCAGGTTGTTGGCGCTGCGCAAGGACGCGGCCGAGACTTGGAAACGCACGGCCAGCATGGCCACTGTGTCGCCGGGCTGCACGCGATGGTCACGCGGGCCCTGGGCGATTTTCCCGGAGTCGCGCAGCCAGGCAATATAGGTGCCCGGCGGCGGATTCTGCTGGAAGAACTGGCGCACGCCGGCGCTGATGGAACGTGCCAATGCCTGCTGGTGGCTGGCACTGGCGAGCTTCGAGGCTTCATTGGCGTTGGAGATAAATCCGGTTTCCACCAGGATCGATGGGATATCCGGCGACTTCAGCACCATAAACCCGGCTTGCTCCACACGCTGCTTGTGCAACGAGGTCACGCGGCCGATGTTGCTCAACACCTTCTGGCCGACGTTCAAGCTGGAGGTCAGCGAAGCCGTCATCGACAGGTCCAGCAGTACACCGGCGAGCATCTTGTCCTTGTCATCGAGGGACACGTTGCCGGCCCCGCCGATCAAGTCGGAGCGGTTTTCACTGTCGGCCAGCCAGCGGGCGGTCTCGGACGTAGCGCCGCGATCCGACAAGGCAAACACCGAAGCCCCGAATGCGGCGGCCGAAGGTGCGGCGTCAGCGTGGATCGAGACGAACAGGTCGGCGCCCTTCTTGCGCGCGATTTCGGTACGGCCGCGCAACGGAATGAAGTAGTCGCCGGTACGGGTCAGTTCGGCGCGGTAGCCTTTCATGCCGTTGACCTGGCGTTGCAACTCGCGGGCGATGGCCAGCACCACGTCTTTCTCATGCTGACCGCGCGAACCGGACGCGCCCGGGTCTTCACCGCCGTGGCCAGCGTCGATCACCACGATAATGTCGCGTTTGCCGGCCGGGGCTGGCGGCGGCGGTGGCAACTTGACCTGGGGTTGCGACGGGTTGACCGGTACGGCCGGCACTGTCGCCACGGCCGGGGTTGGCGCAGGCGGCGGCGCGGCATCGGCGGCGTTGTCGAACAGATCGACCACCAGCCGGTTGCCATATTGGGCGTTTGGCGCCAGGGAGAAGCTTTTCGGGGTCACGACCTTTTTCAAGTCGATCACCACGCGCAGGTCAGTCGGCGTGCGCTGCGCCGAGCGCATGGCGGTAATCGGCGTGTTGGCGGTGGACACTTTCAACGGCGCGGCCAGGGTCGCACCATTGATGTCGATCACCAGGCGATCAGGCGCCGTGAGGGTAAAGACACTGTGCTGGACCGGGCCAGACAGGTCGAACACCAGTCGCGTGTTATCCGGCGCTCGCCACAGGCGAACACTCTTCACCTGTGAAGCAGCCAGAGCATTGACAGTCATTGCCGCAAGCAACACCCCTACGACAGCAACCAACGCGCGAAAGCGCATACCTAACCCCACCAATTATTTGAATTCCAAAGCCAGAGCGGCACACCACGACTCACCGCGCGCGCCCTGGGGCAACAACTTCAGCTGACGTCCGTGATCATGCGGCGTAATGGTAATGGTCAGGTCCGGCTTTGGCAAAAAGCCTGTGCCTTTATCTGGCCACTCAATCAGACACAACGCCTCTTCATCGAAGTAATCCCGGATACCCATGAACTCGAGTTCTTCGGGGTCCACCAGGCGGTAGAGGTCGAAGTGGAAAGCCCGCACTGCGCCGATCTCGTAGGGCTCAACCAGGGTGAACGTGGGACTCTTTACCGCCCCCGTATGACCCAACCCACGAATGATGCCCCGGGACAGCGTGGTCTTGCCCGCCCCCAGGTCGCCTTCAAGAAAGATCAGGCCTGACCCGGTCGTGACCTGGGCAATACGCTGACCTAACGCGACCATGGCCTCTTCATCGGCCAGGAAAAGGATTACTTCAGACACGGCGACTGTTCCTCCAGCAATTGACGAATGGCGGGTATCAGGTCGCTGGCGGCCAGCCCGCGACCAAAGCTGCCCTGGCGATCCCCGGCGGTGGCGTGCAGCCAGACGGCCAGGCAGCTTGCCTCATAAGCCTGCATGCCCTGGGCCAGCAACGCGCCCACCAGGCCGGCCAAAACGTCACCGAGGCCTGCCGTCGCCATCGCCGGATGGCCTTGATCGCAGCGCGAAACACGCCCGTCCGGACTGGCAATCAAACTGCCAGCACCTTTGAGGATAGCCACTGCATTGAATTTCTGGCTCAGCGCGCGCGCCACCTTAAGACGGTCGGCCTGAACCTCGGCTGTCGAAATCCCCAGCAAGCGCGCGGCCTCCCCCGGATGCGGGGTAATCACGCAATGGGCCGGCAGGCTCACGCTGCCAACTGCCAGCTGATTGAGAGCATCGGCGTCCCAGACTTGCGGCAGCCGGGCATTGGCCGCGACAGACAATAGGCTTTTACCCCAGGCGGCTTCGCCCAGGCCGGGACCAATCACGATCACCGAGATTTTTTCCAGCAAGCCCATCAACTGGTTGGCCGAACTCACGCCGACAGTCATGACTTCCGGCACACGTGCCAACGCGGCCGGCACGTGCTCAAGGCGAGTGGCCAGGGACACCATGCCCGCACCACTGCGCAAGGCGCTTTCGGCGCCGAGCAGCGCGGCGCCGCCAAAGCCCCGGTCGCCGCCAATCATCAGCAGGTGACCGAACTGGCCTTTATGGGCGTCCGGGGAACGCGCAGCCAGTTGCGGCAAATGGCCGTGCAACAAAGGCTGAACGTCGGTTATTTCGTGTTTTGTCTGCGGCATGCGTCTTCAAGCTCCGATGTCTGGCAGAATTATACGCATCTAACCTGTGGTTTCCCGTGTCTCATGCCCGCTATTACTTCCGATCTGCCCGCCCTCGCCCAATCGATCAAAGACTGGGGCCGCGAGCTGGGCTTTCAACAAGTCGGCATCAGCGGCCTGGACCTGGCTGAGCATGAACAGCACCTGCAACGCTGGCTCGACGCGGGCTACCACGGCGAGATGGAATACATGGGCGCCCATGGCAGCAAACGCTCGCACCCGGACGAACTGGTACCGGGCACCCTGCGCGTGGTATCGCTGCGCATGGATTACCTGCCCGGCGACACGCAGATGGCGCAACTGCTGGCAAAACCGGAAAAAGCCTACATCTCCCGTTATGCCCTGGGCCGCGACTACCACAAGCTGATCCGCAAGCGCGTGCAGCAATTGGCCGACCGTATCCAGGCGCAGATCGGCCCTTTCGGCTTTCGCGCCTTTGTCGACAGCGCGCCCGTGCTGGAAAAAGCCATTGCCGAACAAGCCGGACTGGGCTGGATCGGTAAAAACACCCTGGTGCTCAATCGCAAGGCCGGCAGTTATTTCTTCCTGAGCGAGCTATTTGTGGATTTGCCGCTGCCGGTCGATCCGCCGCACAGTACCGAACACTGCGGCCGCTGCACCGCCTGCCTGGATGTCTGCCCGACCAATGCGTTTGTCGGCCCCTATGTACTGGACGCCCGGCGCTGTATTTCCTACCTGACCATCGAACTCAAAAGCGCGATCCCTGAAGACCTGCGCCCGCTGATCGGCAACCGGGTATTCGGCTGCGATGACTGTCAGATCGTTTGTCCGTGGAATCGTTTCGCGCGACCCACTGCCGAAAGCGATTTCAAGCCACGGCACAACCTGGACAACGCCGAGCTGGCGGAACTGTTTATGTGGGATGAGGATAAATTCCTCAGCAGTACCGAAGGTTCACCGTTGCGCCGCGCCGGTTACGAACGCTGGTTGCGCAACCTGGCGGTGGGCCTGGGCAACGCGCCGTCGAGCATTCCGGTGCTGGAAGCCTTGAAGGCGCGTCGGGATTACCCATCGGAGCTGGTGCGCGAACATGTGGAATGGGCGCTGAACCAACACGCAGCACGCTAGTGCACGTCGTCGTTATAGACGAACTTGGGCATTTCCCAGTGAAATCGAATCGCCAGCAGGCGCAATAGAAAGCCGCTGAACAGGGTCAGCAGAATCGCCTGCTCGCTCGGCAACTCCAGGTAAAGGCACAGCAGGTAGAACCAGGCAGCGAGGAATGACACGCTGGCGTACAGTTCACGGCGGAAGATCAGCGGAATGTCGTTGCAGAAAATATCCCGCAGAATGCCGCCGAAGACGCCGGTGATCACCCCGCTGACCGATGCCACCAGCATGCCGTGGCCCATTTCCAGGGCGGTCATGCAGCCGATCAGCGTGAACGCGACCAGGCCCACGGCATCCAGCGCGAGGAACAGCGAGCGCAGATGGCGCATCAACGGCGCGATAAAGATCGTCACAAGCGCCGCGACGGAGGTCAGCACCAGGTATTCCGGATGTTTGACCCACGTCAGCGGGTAATGGCCGAGCAATACATCACGTACCGAGCCGCCGCCCAACGCCGTCACGCAGGCGATCAACACCACGCCAAACCAGTCCATGCCGCGCCGACCGGCGGACAAGGCGCCGGTCATGGCTTCGGCGGTGATGGCGATGAGGTAGAGCATCAGCAGCATGATGGCGATCCTTGCAAAGAGGCCGGCAGTCTAATCATTTGCTGATGGCACCAAAAGGGGGCGTTTGGCGATAAAACGAGTTGCCTGCCATCGGGAGCAAGCCCCCTCCCACACTTGGACCTGGGAATACATTCAAGTGTGGGAGCTGGCTTGCCTGCGAAGGCGCCCGGTCAGCCGCCTCCGTTTCAAGCCTTGATAAAATGCTTGCGGTAGTGCTGCAGCTCGGCGATCGACTCGCGAATGTCATCCAGCGCCAGATGGGTGCTGCCTTTATGGAAGCTGTCTTTGACTTCCGGCGCCCAGCGCGCGGCCAGTTCCTTGAGCGTGGACACGTCCAGGTTGCGGTAGTGGAAGTAGCTTTCCAGCGCCTTCATGTGGGTATAAAGGAAGCGGCGGTCCTGGCAGATGCTGTTGCCGCAGATCGGCGACTTGCCCTTGGGCACCCACTTTTCCAGGAAGGCAATGGTTTCGGCTTCGGCTTCGGCCATGCTGATGCGGCTGTCACGCACACGCTGGGTCAGGCCGGAGTTGCCGTGGGTGCGGGTGTTCCACTCGTCCATGGTGGCGAGCACGGCGTCGCTGTGGTGGATCGCGATCACCGGACCTTCGGCCAAGGTGTTGAGGTTGCTGTCGGTGACAATGGTCGCCATCTCGATGATGACGTCGGTGTCAGGGTTCAGACCGGTCATTTCCAGATCGATCCAAATCAGGTTCTGTGGGTTTTGCATGGCTTGATTCTCTTGGCACCTTGGCGTAGCTGCGCAGTTTAGCAGGCGGGGCCGTGCTAGACTCGCGACCGTTTTACCTAACCTTTGCATTATCGACACGGAACACCAATGGCCAAACGCCAGCTCAATCGTCGCCAAAACTGGCGCATCGAAAAGATTCAAGGTGAGCGCGCCGCACGCGCCGCCAAACGCGAATCCTCCGCCGTGGACGCGCTCGAGGGCGGCGACCTGGGGCCCGAACAAACGGGCCTGGTGATCGCGCACTTTGGTGTGCAGGTCGAAGTCGAGGCGCTGGAAGGCGAGCTCGCGGGCCAGGTGTTCCGCTGCCACTTGCGTGCCAACCTGCCTGCGCTGGTAACCGGCGACAAGGTGGTCTGGCGTGCCGGCAACCAGGGCATCGGCGTGATCGTCGCCCAGCTGCCGCGTACCACCGAACTGCGCCGCCCCGACAGCCGCGGCCAGCTCAAGCCGGTAGCGGCCAACGTCGACATGATCGTCATCGTCTTTGCACCGTTGCCCGAGCCTCATGCCAACCTGATCGACCGCTACCTGGTGGCGGCCGAACATGCCGGCATTCGCCCGCTGTTGCTGCTGAACAAATTCGACCTGATCGACGAGCAGAATGCCCCGGCGCTCAACGCGCTGCTGGCGGTCTACCGCACCCTGGGCTACCCAGTGCTGGAAGTCTCGGCGCATCACGGCAACGGCATGGAACAGCTGCAACAGCAGTTGGACGGACGCATCAGCGTATTTGTCGGCCAGTCGGGCGTGGGCAAATCTTCGCTGGTCAACAGCCTGCTGCCGGAAGTCGACACCCGCGTGGGCCCGTTGTCGGAGCTGTCCGGCCAGGGCACCCACACCACCACCACGGCGCGGCTGTTCCACTTCCCGGGCGGCGGTGAGTTGATCGACTCCCCAGGTATCCGTGAATTCGGCCTCGGCCATGTCAGCCGCAGCGATGTGGAAGCGGGCTTTATCGAATTCAACGACCTGATCGGCACCTGCCGCTTCCGCGACTGCAAGCACGATCGCGAGCCAGGCTGTGCCCTGCTCAAGGCGCTGGAAGATGGCCGCGTGCAGCAGCAGCGGATGAACAGCTATCGGTCGATTATTGCGAGCTTGCCGGAAAGCAGTTACTAAACAAACAACAAGGCCGCGATGATCGCGGCCTTGTTGTTTATGGCTTATGAACCCGTCGCAGGTACCGTCGGGTCTTTCACGCCGCCGTCATCAAACAGATTAAGCTTCTGCCGCAGCTCATGGGCCGGCAATGGCTCCTGTCCTGGCGGAATGGCATGTGGATCGGCCGGTACTTCACCCGGCGCACCTGCTCCCGGGGTCGGTTGTGGTGGCGGCTGATCACCTTCAATCGCACGCTGGGCCTTTTTGGTCAGCACGACGATATCGATGCGACGGTTGATCGGGTTGAACGGATCCTTCGCATCAAACAGTTGCGAAGACGCAAAACCCACCACGCGTGCCACTTGCGGATCCGGATAGCTGCCAGCCACCAGCGCTCGACGCGCCGCGTTGGCGCGGTTGGCTGAAAGCTCCCAGTTGCCAAAGTCACCCTGGCCCGCATACGGCTTGGCGTCGGTGTGGCCGCTGATGCTGATCTTGTTCGGCACCGCCTTGATGGTGTCGGCCATGGCCAGCAGGATGTCTTCAAAGTACGGCTTCAAGCGCGCGCTGCCAGAGTCGAACATCGGCCGGTTGGCGGCATCGGTGATCTGGATGCGCAAACCATCCGGAGTGATCTCGAACGAAATCTGATCCTTGAACTTCAGCAGTTGCGGGTTTTCCTCGACCTTGGTCTGCAATTCCTGCAGCAACAGCTCAAGACGCTCCTGCTCGACCTGCTCGGCCATGGCCTCGACAGTATCGCGCTCGATCGGGATTTTCTCCTGCGGCGCCTCGGTTTTGACTTCCGGGTTGATGGTGCGCTCAGGCGCCAGCTGCGGCGAGCCGCCGAGGTCGATCACGAAGGGCGTGCCGCTTTCCGAAAAACCAATCGGGTCCTTGAAATAGCCGGCGATGGCGATCTTCTGTTCAGGTGTGGCCGTGGACATCAGCCACAACACCAGGAAGAACGCCATCATCGCCGTCGCAAAGTCGGCGAAGGCGATTTTCCAGGCGCCGCCATGGTGCCCCGCAGCGAAGCGCTTGACGCGCTTGATGATTATCGGCTGGTTGTTTTCCATGGCTTAGCGACCGCGAACCGCTTGTTCCAGCTCGGCGAAGCTTGGGCGATGCTTCGGGTACAGCACCTTGCGACCGAACTCCACCGCCAACGAAGGCGGCATGCCGGAAGCAGAGGCTACCAGGCTGGCCTTGATCGACTCGTACAGGTTGATTTCTTCCTTGGCGTCGTGGGCCAGGGAGGTCGCCAGCGGGCCGAAGAAGCCGTAAGCCGCGAGAATACCGAAGAAGGTACCTACCAACGCCGCACCTACGTGCATACCGATGGCCGCCTGGTCACCTTCGCCCAGGGAGGCCATGGTCACCACGATACCGAGTACCGCCGCGACGATACCGAAGCCGGGCATGCCGTCGGCCACACCGGTTACGGCATGGGAAGGATGCTCCAATTCTTCCTTGAGGCTGAACAACTCCATGTCGAACAGGCCTTCCAGCTCATGGGGAGCCATGTTGCCGGAGGACATGATGCGCAGGTAATCGCAGATGTACGCGGTCATGCGCTCATCTTTGAGCACCGCCGGGTACTTGGCGAAAATCGGGCTGGCCGCAGCGTCTTCGATGTCGGCCTCGATGGCCATCATGCCTTCGCGGCGGCTTTTGTTGAGGATCTCGTAAACCAGGCCCAACACTTCCAGGTAGAAGGTGTGGGTGAAACGCGAACCGAACATGCCCAGCGACTTCTTGATCACGTGCATGGTCATGTAGCCGGGGTTCGCCTGCAAAAAGGCGCCCAGTGCCGCACCACCAATAATCATCACCTCGAAAGGCTGGATCAGTGCCGCAATTTTACCGTGGGACAGGACGTACCCGCCGAGCACGCTCGCGAAGACGACGATAATGCCGATAATTTTAGCCATAGGAGATGAGTACTTGCGCCGTCGGGTTCATGGACATATTTGGGGGAACTGGAAAACTCTTGTTCTACTTATCGGCAAAACTGCGCCAGACTATAGCCCGTTAAGGCGAAAAGCCAGTTCGGCCCGCTCCGGGCGTGTTGACCGCAAGTGATGATCGCGCCCCAATCATGGCTAATGAAACGACAGTCCCAACTGCAAAACCTACTTCTCTCGCCGCTTGGATCAAGCGCCTGGACGACGTGCTGCTGCCCGTCCCCCAGGCCAGCCACGACCGCGTGTGCAAAGCCATCCGCGATAGCCGCAGTTCGTTGCGAGATATTGCCGAGCTGATGCAAAACAGCCCGGCCCTTGTACTCAGCGTCATGCGCGAGGCCAACAGCCACACCCATGGCAGCCTCGCGGCACCGGCGGAAAACCTCGAAGTGGCGCTTAACCGCCTGGGCCTCAAACGCGCCGAGGAGCTGCTGGCACGCCTGCCGTCTGTGCCAGCCCATGAAATTCCCGTTGCGTTGCGCCAGCTGTTGCTGGTCAGCCAGCACGCCTCGCAACAAGCCAACGGCTTGTTCGGCAGCCGCCTGGCGCGGCTGTGGCAGGACATTCACTGGGGCAGCCTGCTGTTTCTGTCACCGCTGTGGCCGATGGCCGTTGCCTACCCCAAGCTCCTGGAAGAATGGGAACTGCGGGTCATCCACAAAGGCGAGTCGGCACGCAAGGTCGAGCAGGCATTGTTCGGCGTACGCCTGCTGGACCTGTGCCTCGGCCTGACCGAGACCTGGCACCTGCCGATCTGGGTATCTCAGGGGTATACCCTGCTGCGGAACGAGCAGCGCTTGCTGGTCAAGGCACTGCATATCGCTCGCGAAGACGACCCACTGCGTCACCAGCAATTACTCGACGCCGAACCCAACCTGCGCCGCTGGCTGAACCAGCCGGCCAACACGGTGCTGCTGGCCAACGGCTTGGCGATGTCGGCCCAGGAGTCCTGGACCTGCCCGCACACCCAGCGCTGGCAATACCTCACCGCGCTGTACCTGCAACAGCCCCTGAGCGAAGTGCAGCAACAGGCCCACCAGCAAGCCGTCACCAGTGCCCGCGACACCTTGATGCCCGATCTCTGGCACCCGGCGCTGTCGCTGATCTGGCCGTGGCATGTGCAAAAAATTCATCGCGGCCTGCTGCCGGCACCACCGCCCACCGCCGAAGCGCTGGCCGTCTGGCGCAAGCGTTGTACCGAACTGCTGGTGGAGCCAAGCCGCTTTGCCAACGCCATGCATTTGACCACATGCGCCAAGGAAGCCTTGGTGGCCAGCGGTATGCAGCGCGTCCTGCTGTTTATGGCCGATCGCGCCCTGAGCACCTTGCGCGTACATCAGGCCGACGGCTTGCCGAAGGACGCCGCCAACCTGAGCCTGGATGTGGTCAACAGCACGCTGCTGCAGCGCCTGCTGGAGAAGTCCGCCCAGGTGCGCTTAACGCCGGAAAACCACGCCCAGTTCTCGGCACTGCTGCCGCCGATCCTGCGCCGCCTGTTCACTGGCGAGCACCTGTTGTTGCGCTCCATGAGCTGCAACGGTCGCGTGGTGATGGTGATGGTCGCCGACCAGGGCGGCGGGCCGTTCTCGGAAACCACCGTGCAGGCCTTCGGTAAAACCGCCCAATGCATCGAGAAAGCCCTGCACAGCTTTACCAACCGCAGCGCTTGATGCTTGCGCTACAATCGCCGTCCTTTAATCGCCGACATTTGTGCCCAGGAGACCTCACATGCCTGACTTCTCTGGCTTGCCGCTGGTGATCGAATCCAGTGACCTGCTCGGTCAACTGGATGCCGAACACCTGATTCTGGTGGACCTCACCAGTGCCGCCCGCTACGCCGAAGGGCACATCCCCGGCGCGCATTTCGTTGACCCCAAGCGCACCCAACTGGGCCAGGCGCCGGCACCCGGCCTGCTGCCCGGCAAGGCCGATCTTGAGAAACTGTTCGGCGAACTGGGCCACACGCCCGACGCTACCTATGTGGTCTATGACGACGAAGGCGGTGGCTGGGCCGGGCGCTTCATCTGGCTGCTCGACGTGATCGGCCACCAGAAATACCACTACCTGGATGGCGGCCTGCTGGCGTGGCTGGAGGGCAAACATCCGCTCTCCACCGATGTGCCCGCCCCGGCCGGCGGCCCGGTCAGCCTTACGCTGCACGATGGCCCCACCGCTACCCGCGAATACCTGCAGAGCCGCCTCGGCGCCGCCGACCTGGGGATCTGGGATGCGCGCGGGCCGCTGGAATATTCCGGCGAGAAAGTGCTCGCGGCCAAAGGCGGCCATATCCCCGGCGCGGTGAACTTCGAATGGACTGCGGGCATGGACAAGGCGCGCAACCTGCGCATCCGCCGCGACATGCCACAGATCCTGGAAGACCTCGGGCTGACCAAAGACAAAGAAATCATCACCCACTGCCAGACTCATCACCGCTCTGGCTTCACCTACCTGGTGGCCAAGGCGCTCGGTTATCCGCGAGTCAAAGGTTATGCCGGTTCCTGGGGCGAATGGGGCAACCACCCCGACACCCCCGTCGAGATTTAAGGTTTAAGGACAGTAAATGAAAAAGCAGTTGTTTATCCTCAGCCAGTACCTGCTGCCGCACCACCTGCTGTCGCGGTTGGCCGGTTGCGTCGCCGAGTGCCGCGTGCGCTGGTTCAAGAATGCCTTCACCACGTGGTTCGCCAAGCGCTATCAAGTGGACATGTCCCAAGCCCTGGTAGAAGACGTGACCGCTTACGAGCACTTCAACGCCTTCTTCACCCGCGCCCTGAAAGACGGCGCCCGCCCACTGGACCAGACCCCTGGCGCAGTGCTGAGCCCAGCCGATGGCGCGGTCAGCCAGTTGGGTCCTATCGAACATGGCCGTGTGTTCCAGGCCAAAGGCCACAGCTTCAGCGTGCTGGAACTGTTGGGCGGTGATGCAGCGGTCGCAGCGCCGTTTATGGGCGGCGACTTCGCCACCATCTACCTGTCGCCGAAGGACTACCACCGGGTGCATATGCCTCTGGCCGGTACCCTGCGCGAAATGGTCTACGTGCCTGGGCGGATTTTCTCGGTGAACCAGACCACCGCCGAAAACGTGCCAGAGTTGTTTGCGCGTAACGAGCGTGTTGTCTGCCTGTTCGACACCGAACGCGGCCCGATGGCCGTGGTATTGGTGGGCGCAATGATTGTGGCGTCGATTGAAACGGTATGGGCCGGACTGGTCACCCCGCCGAAACGCGAGCTGAAAACCTTCCGCTATGACGAAGCCGCACGCGCGCCGATCCATCTGGAAAAGGGTGCGGAGTTGGGTCGTTTCAAGCTGGGCTCGACTGCGATCGTGCTGTTCGGGCCGGATCAGGTGAAGTGGGCAGAAGAATTGGTGGCGGGTTCGCCGGTGCAGATGGGCCAAGGTATCGCTTTACCTAAAGCCTGACACCGACCCCCATGTGGGAGGGGGCTTGCTCCCGATAGCGGGGTATCAGTCAACACATCAGTGACTGAACCACAGCCATCGGGGGCAAGCCCCCTCCCACATTTAGTCAGTTACAGCTGACCGTCGCGGTCGCGAAAGCCCAGCAGATACAGCACGCCATCCAACCCCAAGGTCGAAATCGCCTGCTTGGCCGATTGCTTGACCAATGGCTTGGCGCGGAACGCCACGCCCAAACCAGCAATTGCCAGCATCGGCAAGTCGTTGGCGCCGTCACCGACCGCAATGGTCTGCTCCAGACGCAAACCTTCCTTGTGGGCCAATTCCTTCAGCAGATCCGCCTTGCGCTGTGCATCGACAATCGGCTCAACCGCCACGCCGGTCACCTTGCCATCCACCACTTCCAGCTCGTTGGCGAACACATAGTCGATGCCCAGCTTGGCCTGCAATTGCTTGGCGAAGTAGGTAAAGCCGCCCGACAGGATCGCAGTCTTGTAGCCCAGGCGCTTGAGTTCGGCGAACAAGGTTTCGGCGCCTTCGGTCAGGCGCAGCGACGCGCCGATGGAGTCCAGCACGCTCACGTCCAGCCCCTTGAGCAAGGCCAGGCGCTCCTTGAAGCTGGCGCGGAAATCCAATTCGCCGGCCATGGCGCGCTCGGTGATCGCGGACACCTGCTCACCCACGCCGGCCGCCTTGGCCAATTCGTCGATAACTTCGGCTTCGATCAGCGTGGAGTCCATGTCGAACACCGCCAGGCGGCGATTGCGGCGGAACAGCGAATCTTCCTGGAAGGCGATATCGACATTCAGCTCCTGGGCCACGCTGAGGAATTCGGCGCGCAGGGCCTGCGGGTCGGCCGGTTCGCCGCGCACGGAGAACTCGATGCAGCCCTTGCCCTTGTCGGCGGGGGTGTCCAATGGCATGCGGCCCGACAGACGGTCGATATGGTCGATGTTCAAACCATACTGCGCGGTGATGGAGCTGACGCGCTGCAGCTGTTCGGCGGTGACCTTACGGGTCAACAGCGTCACGATATGGCGCTTCTTGCCCTGGCCGGCCACCCACTGCTGGTAATCCTCTTCGGATACCGGGGTGAAACGCACCTGCTGATCGAGCTTATACGCCGTAAACAGGATGTCCTTGAGCACCGACGAGGCCTGCTCGGTGCTGGGGATTTCCACCAGGATGCCGAACGACAGCGTGTCGTGGATCACTGCCTGGCCGATGTCGAGAATGTTCACACCACCCTGGGCCAGAACGCCGGTAATGGCTGCGGTAAGACCTGGGCGGTCTTCACCAGTGATGTTAATCAGGACAATTTCGCGCAAGGCGCACCCCCAGGCTGGAAAAAAACCGCATTCTACCCACTTTCAGTGACCATCGGGCACAGCCAGCGCTTTGCCGGTCTTGGGCCTGTCGCTATACTGCGCGTCAACTTCACGGACCAAGAGCCGAGCTCAAGTGAACCGGCCCACGCCAGTAAAAACCGACAACTTCTTCCTGCTGATCTTCCGGGCACTGCGCCACCGCCGTGTACCGATCGCATTACGCATCGCCAGCCATAACGTGATCCTGGTCGCCCTGGCCCTGGTGATCTACGCCTGCGTGATGGGTTTGCAATTCAAGCAGGCCATGCACGAGCAAGCCGACGCCCTGGGCGAGAGCCTGACCACTCAGACCGCCACTTCGGCGACTGAGCTGCTGGTGTCCAATGACATCCTCAGCCTCAACGTGCTGCTCAACAACCTGACCAAGAACCCGCTGGTGGCCCATGCGGCCATCTACAGCGTGGACAACCGCATCATGGCCGAAGCCGGGCAGCGCCCGAAAAACGGCCTGCTGGGCGAAGCCGAAGGCCTGTACCAGAGCAATATCACGTTTCAGGATGTGAAGGCCGGCCAACTGCGTATCAGCCTCGACATGCAACAGTTCCAGCAGCCGATGACCATCAGCCTGCAAAGCATGGGCATCCTCAGCGCCATCCTGCTGGCATTGGCCCTGGCCCTGAGCTTGCGCCTGGGGCGGCATATCTCCACGCCGCTCATGCAACTGCGCATCTGGCTGCGGGATATCGACGAGCACACCCCGGCTACCGACCGCCAGGATGAAATCGGCGACCTTGCCCGTCAGTTGCACGCCAGCTTCGCCCCGGAACCGGTGGTGCCCGAAGTCGAGCCAGAGCCTGAATACGACGACACCGATTACGACGACGAACCAGAGTTCGAAGTGCGCAACCTGCGCGACCCGGGCTTCGACGAGCGCCCTCCGGTGGCGGGCCTCAAGCCGGCACCGCGCCATGCATTCAAGGCCGAGGAAGACGAGCTGGACGATGAAGACCCCTTCGCCGACCTGCGCGATACGTCAGCCGACAGCAGCGCAATCGCCCCCAAGGCAGCGCCGGTACGCAGCAGCGAGCCGCAGTACAGCGCTGTGCTCGCCGTGCAACTGGGTGCCCAGGACCAATTGCGTCGCCTGCCTCGCGCACGCTTGACCGAACTGCTGGAACGCTACCGCGACTGCCTCGACCAGGCCGCCTCGCTGTACCAGAGCGAACTGCACACCCTGAACGACGGCAGCACGCTGATGCTGTTCCACAGCGAAGACAGCGGCGAAGACTACCTGACCAATGCAATCTGCTGCGGCGAGCTGTTGCGCGCCCTGGGCCATGAATTGCAGATCGAAGTCGCCGACAGCGGCATCACCCTGCAACTGCAACTGGGCCTGACGGTGGGGGATGATCTGTTTGGCATGAGCCAGATCGACCTGCTGCTGACTGAAAACGCCCAGGACGCACTGGCCTTGTCCCAACACAGCCGCAACCTGCTGCTGGTGGAGCGCAAGATCAGTGAAGACACGCTGATCCGCCAACGCGCGCGCATTCGTCCGATTGCCAGCCCCGAAGGGGCAAGCTGTGTGGAGCGGTTGATGGAGCCGTATCCCTCGATGCTGGAGCGGCAGTTGGCGCGGATGCACGAGACCCGCGCAAAGCCCTGAAGAACACCGCCGGACTAATGTCTCCTGTAGGAGCGAGCTTGCTCGCGAAAAACGTCAACGATAACGCGTTGTTCCTGAATGAACGCGGCGCCTGTGAGTTTTTCGCGAGCAAGCTCGCTCCTACAAAAAGCATTAGGGCTTGCCCCCTCCTACATTTGGATCTCAACAAGCCTCCAGTAAATCGCACACAAGCAAAAGGCCCGCTGAATCAGCGGGCCTTTTTGCTTATCTGCGATTCAGATCAGAACCTGAACACTTCCATATCCGTACGGATCGGCGTAGCCATCGGCATCTTCGGCTTTTGCGGTTCTGCCGGCTTGGCCTGGGCCGGAGCCTGCTTTCGCGGTGCCTCGGCAATCGGCGGCTGGTTGGCCAAAGGCTTGAGGGCCACCGACAATTGCTGCGCCAATTGCTGCAACAGCACGCCCTGGGCCTGAACCTGGGACGCGGTGGTGCCGGCGTGTTCTTCCTGCAAGTGCACGATGCGGTTATCACGCACCTGGCCACGACGGTCGATCAAGCGCCATTGCGCATCGAGGATCGCCGGTTGCGACTTACCGGAATCGAGCCGGGTAATGGTCAGCAAGACCTGCACATCCGGGCTGAAGCCGGTGGGCGCAGGCGCCAGGACCACGCGTTGGCTGTCCAACTGGCCGGCCACCTGACGCAACATCAACTGGTTGATGTCAGACGATAAACTGCCCGCCCAACGACCATCGGTGGAACCTTGCAGGCTGCCATCGTTCTGACGTTGCAGCAGGGTTTCGCGTTGCAGGTAGTCAGCGACGACCACCGGGCCCAGCAAAACGGCCATGCCAGCGTTCTGGGCTGGCTGAGCTGGACTTCCGCTGTCCAGCTGGTACAGCGACACCGGCTGGTGTGTGCTGCAACCCGCCAACCCCAGAAGGCCAGCGAGCATCAAAAATAGAGGAAGGCGTGGAGCAGTCATCATCCCATCCAGGTGGCTGCCACAAGGCGAACCACAATGTAATACTAAAAATAACCTAAACACGCTCGGCCACGCCGGCGCTGGAAAGGCCATATCATCCGTGAATATGCGCCATGACTCCAGCGCCAAAGCGTCGATCTACGCTTTAAACCGTAGATCGAGGGCTCTAATACGCCTTAAACCGGCGTTTCCACCAGCAAAGCATCCACACGCTGGAAGCCGCGAGGCAGTTTATTACCGCGACGGCCACGCTCGCCCTTGTAATGTTCCAAGTCGTCAGGACGCAGTGACAACGTGCGCTTGCCGGCCTGGAGCACCAGGGTGGCGCCTTCCGGGATCACGGCGATGTCGGTCACATACTCTTCGCGACTGGCCACCCGCTCGCCGGGAATCCCGATAATCTTGTTGCCCTTGCCTTTGCCCAACTGCGGCAAATCGCTGATCTTGAACACCAGCAAGCGCCCTTCGGTGGTCACCGACGCCAGCCAGTTGCTCTCGCGATCATCCACCGGACGCGGCAGGATCACCTTGGCGTTGTTCGGCAGGCTCAACAGCGCCTTACCGGCTTTGTTCTTGGCCTGCAGGTCTTCACCCTTGACCACGAACCCGTAACCCGCGTCGGAAGCGATCACATACAACGAGTCATCATCCGGCAGCAGCACACATTCAAAATTCGCCCCAGGTGGCGGCGTCAGACGACCGGTCAACGGCTCGCCCTGGCCACGCGCCGACGGCAAGGTGTGGGCCGGAACCGAGTAACTGCGCCCGGTGGAGTCGATAAACACCGCAAACTGATTGGAACGTCCGGCCGCAGCAGTCTTGAAGCCATCACCGGCTTTGTACGACAAGCCAGTGGCGTCAATATCATGCCCCTTGGCGGAGCGAACCCAACCCTTTTCCGACAGAACGACGGTAATTTTCTCGTTAGGCAGCAGCTCGGTTTCTGTCAGGGCCTTGGCTTCGGCACGCTGAACGATTGGCGAACGGCGGTCGTCGCCATAGGTTTCGGCGTCTTTGATCAACTCGGTGCGCACCAGCTTTTTCAGCTTGGCTTCGCTGCCCAGCAGGGCTTGCAGCTTGGCTTGCTCCTTGAGCAGCGCGTCTTGCTCATCGCGCAGCTTCATTTCTTCCAGGCGTGCCAACTGACGCAGACGGGTGTCGAGGATGTAGTCGGCCTGGATCTCGCTCAACTCGAAACGCGCGATCAACTCGGCTCTCGGGTGCTCAGCGGTGCGGATGATGTGGATCACTTCATCCAGGTTGAGGTAGGCAATCAGCAAGCCGTCCAACAGGTGCAGACGGCGCTCGACCTTGTCGAGGCGGAACTGCAGGCGCCGACGTACGGTTTGTATCCGGAACTCCAGCCACTCGACCAGCAGATTGCGCAGGTTTTTCAGCTGCGGCTTGCCGTCCAGGCCAATGATATTGACGTTGACCCGGTAGCTGGACTCCAGCTCCGTGCTGGCAAATAGATGCTGCATCAGCACTTCGTGGTCGACCCGGCTGTTGGTCGGGATGATCACGATGCGGCATGGGTTTTCGTGGTCGGACTCGTCACGCAAGTCAGCGACCTGCGGCAATTTCGACGGCTTGGCCTGCATCAGCGCAGCAATCTGCTCCAGCACCTTGGCACCGGACACCTGGTGCGGCAGCGCGGTGACGATAATGTCGCCGTCTTCGATGTGATACACAGCGCGCATGCGCACCGAGCCCTTGCCGGTTTCGTACATCTTCAGCAAGTCGGCGCGCGGCGTGATGATTTCCGCTTCGGTCGGGTAATCCGGGCCCTGGATATGTTCGCAGAGCTGCTCGACCGTGGCTTTGGGCTCGTCCAGCAAGCGTACACAGGCGCTGGCGACTTCGCGCAGGTTGTGCGGCGGTACGTCGGTGGCCATGCCGACCGCGATACCGGTGGTGCCATTGAGGAGGATATTCGGCAAACGTGCGGGCAACACCAGCGGTTCGTCGAGAGTACCGTCAAAGTTCGGCCCCCAGTTGGCGGTGCCTTGGCCCAACTCGCTGAGCAGTACTTCCGAATACCGCGACAGGCGCGCTTCGGTGTAACGCATGGCGGCGAAGGACTTGGGATCATCCGGCGCACCCCAGTTGCCCTGGCCGTCGACGAGGGTGTAGCGGTAGCTGAACGGCTGGGCCATCAGCACCATGGCTTCGTAGCACGCCGAATCGCCGTGGGGGTGGAATTTACCGAGCACGTCACCGACGGTTCGCGCCGACTTCTTGTGCTTGGAGTCGGCGTCCAGGCCCAACTCACTCATGGCGTAGATGATGCGCCGCTGCACGGGCTTCAGACCGTCGCCGATATGCGGCAAGGCACGGTCCATGATCACGTACATGGAGTAGTTGAGGTAGGCATTTTCGGTGAAGTCAGCCAGCGACCGGCGTTCTACGCCGTCTAAGCTGTCTGCGAGGATGTCACTCATGCGGGCCTCATCATTGTTTGGTAAGGCGTAGCGGAAATGCCGCCGCGCCGGATCGATTCAAAAAAATAGCGGCTCATGGCTGGGCGCTCCAGCCACCGGCAGGGGCGGCGAAACGATAGACCACGGGGCGTTTTTCACCATCGGCGCGGGGGCCGAAATTGTTGTCGATGCCCAGCAAGGCACCCTCGGCGTCGATCACCAGGGCTTCGGCCAGACCGTAAGGTTGGGCATAACGGCGTTCGGGCGTCAGGGTTTCGTCGGCGAACGACCAGCACAACTCGACCTTGGCCGTGACCGCATCGCGCCGGCATATCTGAAACGCATTGCGCTCCAGGGTAAACAGTTTGCCGTTGAACAGCGCGAGGTCGGCGAAATCCTTGGACACCGCCTTGGCATTAGTGAACTTGGCCGGCTGCATTTCCTGGCCAGCCTCGCTCAGCAACACGCAGGGGCCGTCACAATCCCACACGCTTTGCGGGCGCTTGATAGAGATGAGGCCGCGCCGCTCACGCTCCGCAGCCAGCCAGATCTGATTACCTTCGGGGTTGATCGCCAGGCCCTCGAATAAGGCGTTGAAGTGCAGCAACATGCCACTGGCCCGGGCTTCGCGCACCATGCTCGGGGCGATCTTCAACCATTCCGGCGCACCGTTCACCGGCACTCTCAGCACCGCCGCATGGGCTTCACTGACAATGTAGCGATTACCCGCGGCATCGCAGCTGATGCCTTCAAAATCCAGGTCGCCACCACGAATGAACGAAGCAGCCTTGGTGCGCGAACGCAGCCCCCAGGGCAGCCCGGATTCCGGCACCGGCGGTACATCGATTTTTACCGTTTCGGCTTGCCAGGTCGGCGCACTGATATCAAGCCGATAGATCTGGTCGTCATCACGATCGGAAACCGTCCACAGCTCCTTGCCGCACAGCGCCAGCCCCGAGAGGTTACCGCCGCGCATGCCGTCCACCGGATGTTCGGACACCAGCGTGAGCTCAGCCACGGGCGCAGCGGCGACCTGAGTCGCTACCAGCCCGCTCAACATCAGGATCGCCAGGGCGAAACCTGTGCGCATCAGCCCAGAACCTCGGCGAGGTTGCCTTTGGATTCCAGCCAGGACTTGCGGTCCGGTGCGCGTTTCTTCGCCAGCAGCATGTCCATCATTTCCGAGGTGGCGGCGAAGTCTTCCAGGGTCAACTGCACCAGGCGCCGGGTGTTCGGGTCCATGGTGGTTTCGCGCAGTTGCGGCGGGTTCATTTCACCCAGGCCCTTGAATCGCGTGACCTGCGGCTTGCCGCGTTTCTTCTCGGCCACCAGGCGGTCGAGGATGCCATCGCGCTCGGCTTCGTCCAGGGCGTAGAAAATCTCCTTGCCCAGGTCGATCCGGTACAGCGGCGGCATGGCGACGTAGACGTGACCGGCATCCACCAACGGGCGGAAGTGCTGCACGAACAACGCGCACAGCAGGGTCGCGATGTGCAGGCCGTCGGAGTCGGCGTCGGCGAGGATGCAGATCTTGCCGTAGCGCAACTGGCTCATGTCCGCCGCGCCCGGGTCGACGCCGATGGCCACCGCGATGTTGTGCACTTCCTGACTGGCAAGGACTTCGCTGCCATCGACTTCCCAGGTATTGAGGATCTTGCCGCGCAACGGCAGGATCGCCTGGAATTCCTTGTCCCGCGCTTGCTTGGCGGAACCACCGGCGGAGTCACCTTCGACCAGGAACAGTTCGGAGCGCATCGGGTCCTGCCCGGCGCAATCGGCCAGCTTGCCGGGCAATGCCGGGCCCTGGGTGATGCGCTTGCGCTCGACTTTCTTGCTGGCCTTGAGGCGACGGCCGGCGTTGTTGATCGCCAGTTCCGCCAGGGCCAGGCCCAGTTCCGGATGCTCGTTGAGCCACAGGCTGAAGGCATCCTTGACCACACCGGAGACAAACGCCGCCGCTTCGCGGGACGACAGGCGCTCTTTGGTCTGGCCGGAGAACTGCGGCTCCTGCATTTTCATCGACAGTACGAACGCAATGCGCTCCCACACGTCTTCCGGCGCCAGCTTGACGCCGCGCGGCAGCAGGCTGCGGTACTCGCAGAATTCGCGCATGGCATCCAGCAAGCCCTGGCGCAAACCATTGACGTGGGTGCCGCCCTGGGCGGTGGGGATCAGGTTGACGTAGCTTTCCTGCACGCTGTCGCCGCCTTCGGGCAACCACAGCAGCGCCCAATCGACGGCTTCCTTGTTACCGGCCAGGCTGCCGCAGAACGGCTCGTTGGGCAGGCGTTCGAAGTCGCTGACGGAATCTTCCAGGTAGGAGCGCAGGCCGTCTTCGTAGTGCCACTCGACCTTCTCATTGGTGCCTTTGTCTTCAAAGGTCACCAGCAGGCCCGGGCACAGTACGGCCTTGGCCTTGAGCACGTGCTTGAGACGGCTGATGGAGAATTTCGGCGAGTCGAAGTACTTAGGGTCCGGCGCAAAGTACACGCTGGTGCCGGTGTTGCGCTTGCCAACGGTGCCGATCACCTGCAGGTCGGTGGCTTTGTAGCCATCGGCGAAGGTCATCTCGTACTCGTTGCCGTCGCGCTTGACCTTGACCCGCACCAGGGTCGACAGGGCGTTGACCACGGAAATACCCACACCGTGCAAGCCGCCGGAGAACTGGTAGTTCTTGTTGGAGAACTTGCCGCCGGCGTGCAGCTTGGTGAGGATCAGCTCGACGCCCGACACGCCCTCTTCCGGGTGAATATCCACGGGCATGCCACGACCATCGTCGGACACTTCCAGGGAGTGGTCAGCGTGAAGAATGACGTGCACCGACTTGGCGTGCCCGGCCAAGGCTTCGTCGACACTGTTGTCGATGACTTCCTGGGCAAGGTGGTTCGGCCGACTGGTGTCGGTGTACATGCCGGGGCGTTTGCGCACCGGGTCGAGGCCCGAGAGGACTTCGATGGCGTCGGCGTTATAAGAGCTAGCGCTGGGAGTGGCCATGGGGTCTCGTCGTGAGTCGTTCGATTAAAAAGTAACCTGCGATTTTCAAGGCAATTACAGTGCCGAGAAATCGAAAGATTGATACTGATCTGCGCCAATGCCGGCAAAACTCAACAGCACCGGCAATTGCTGGGCGAACCCCTGGTAACCATGGTCGCCACCGGCCTGGATGCGCAAGGCACAGGCCCGGTAATACTGCTGGGCGAGGCGATAATCCAGGGTTTCATCCCCAGTCTGCAACCACACCTGGTAACGCGCGGCATCCTGGGGAGCCGGTACTTCCAGCTCGGCCAGCGCCGTGACGTGGTCGTGGGTCAGTTCCCAGGTTTCATCGGTGTAGAGGTTCTTCTGGGTGCCCAGGTAACCGTCGAACATCCGATGGGGGCTGACCGCCGGGTTGACCAGCAACGCCTTGAGGCCATGGTGCTCAGCAAGATGGGTTGCATAGTAGCCGCCGAGCGAGCTGCCGACTAGCAGCGGCCGCCCCAGCTGGGCAATGGCTTCCTCCAATTGAGGAATTGCCTGACGCGGATGGTGATGCAGGGCCGGCACGCGCAGTTGATCGGCCAGGCCGAGGGCATCCATCACGGTGATCAGTTGGCTGGCCTTGTTGGACGCAGGCGCGCTGTTGAAACCGTGGATATACAGGATCGAAGCGGACATGCCGGGCTCTCCGTGCTTCAGCCAAAGAGGCGCAGTTTACAGGTAAATCTCAGTAGCCGTTGCTACCGTAATCCACCGTAAATGCAAAGCCGACCAGGCGCTCTACCCCGGTTTCCAGCCGTCCGTCGGCATGCAGACGCAACCAGCGATAGCCCGGCGCCTGCTCGCTGACCTTGAAATCTTCGCTGCCCGGCGCGAACTGGATGCAGGTGGACGGCGAGGCCAGCAGGCGCACGCCATTACGCTCGCGGTCTATTTCCTGGTGCACATGGCCCCAGAGCAGCGCCTTGACCTGCGGAAAGCGGTCGAGCACTGCAAACAAGGCCTCTGGATTGCGTAGGCCGATGGGTTCCATCCAGGCACAGCCGATGGACACCGGGTGATGGTGGAAACACACCAGGTGATGGCGGTCAGGGGCTTCGCTCAAGGCTTGAGCCAGCAATTGCAGCTGTGAATCCTGCAGGTAGCCCGGCACCGAGCCCGGCACGGCGGAGTCGAGCAGGGTGATGCGCCAGTTGCCGACATCCACCACGGGCTCCAGCAGGTCACTGTGCGCAGCGGCGTGCACCATAATCTGCGGTTCGTCGTGATTGCCGGGAATCCAGCGCGCCGGGGCTTCGATCTGCTGAGTCAGGTCACGAAATGCCTGGTAAGACTCCAGCGTACCGTCCTGGGACAAGTCCCCCGTGGCCACTATCAGGTCGATGTGCGGGTGTTGCTGACGCACCCGTTCGATCACGCGTTGCAGGCTGTCACGGGTGTTCATGCCCAACAGCGAACCGTCGGCCTCGGCAAACAGGTGGCTGTCGGACAGCTGCACCAGCAGCGCAGCATCGGGGTTCAAGGTGGATACGCTCGGCAAGGCGCTCTCCCAAGGCAATCACAGGAATATAGAGTTGGAGCGATTATGCTGGGGCAGGACGCAAAGAGGAAACCCAGGAAGCAGACGCAGTTCACATCTACCGCACGACTGCGAACTCATGGCCCAGGGCCAGACAGTGGCTCAACCATTCACCGAGGAACACATTGAGCTGTGCTTTCTCATCGGGCTGGTGCATGAACACATTCGGGTAAGGATAGATGCTGCGAAAGCGCCGCGCATGTTCGGCGCTGATGACTTCGGCCATTCGTGCATCGTGGTAGACCTGCACTTCCAACTGCGGCACCGGCAGCCATGGCAGGCTGTGTTCCTGACGTACGCGCAAGGTGGTGGTGTACGGGCAATTGACGATGACCTCCAGGGCCAGCACGCCCAGCATCTGGTCGCCATGGGTCACGCCGATGCGCCGCGCCTCCGGGGCGTGGCGCATGTCGGGCAGAAGGCGCATCAGCCGCGCATAGTTGGCCTCGCAGGCGGCTTGCAGCCCGATCAGGTCGACTCGATAACGTTCCCGTGCCTTTACTGCCATAACCCCCTCACTTCCGCGCGATTAAGCGCAAGCCATTGCAGGGCGATAATGCTGGCTGCGTTGGAAATCTTACCGTCGCGAACGGCTTGCAGGGCGTCTTCAAATGCCCAGACCGTAACGCGGATATCTTCTGCTTCTTCTTCCAGCCCATGCACACCACCGACGCCTGTGCTGTCGCAACGCCCCAGATACAAGTGCACGAACTCAGTACTGCCGCCGGGCGACGGGAAATACTTGGTGATCGGCCAGAGTGCGGAGAAGGTCAAGCCAGCTTCCTCCTCGGCTTCGCGGTGTGCAACCTCCTCCGGCTGCTCGTCCTTGTCGATCAGGCCAGCGACCATCTCGATCAGCCAGGGATTGTCGGTACGGCCCAAGGCCCCAATGCGGAACTGCTCGTTCAGCACCACCTCATCGCGCTGCGGATCGTAGGGCAGTACACACACGGCATCGTGACGGACGAAGACTTCGCGATTGATCACTCGGCTCATGCCACCCGCGAATTTTTCGTGGCGCAGTTGCACGCGATCAAGCTGGTAGAAGCCCTTATAGGCATTGTCGCGCTGAACAATTTCGATCGTGCTCGGCGTCGATTTCGCAATGTCCGTCATATCCGTCCTCATCATGTCCCATGCAATTCGCGCCATCCTAACGCGCTCGCGCCCTTGGATGCAGCCCCTTTCCAGTTGCCGGGATAGACGGCGGGCGTCAAACTCACTCTAATCAGCTTAGTGGCGAACTGACTGCCCCGCCGGTAGTCGAAGCTGCACAATTTCGCTCTTATCGATAGACGAAGGACATCCATGTCGCTTTTAAAAATCGCCTCCGTGGCCTGCATCGCCTTGACCCTCGGCGCCTGCCAAAGCCTGTTTCAACCCAGCTTCCGCACACCGCTGGAAGCCACCCGCGACGCCAGCGAGCAGAGCAAGCCGGGCTGCGCCGCCAGCGATTGCCCGCTGGTGAACATCGACACCGTTCATTTTGCCAAGGAACCCAAGCTGGACGCGTTGATCGAGCAACGCCTGCTGGAGATGACGCGCACCAACGCGGGCGACCCGCTGCCGTCGAGCCTTGAGTCTTATCGCGAGCAATTCCTCAGCACCGCCGCCCCACGCAACAGCATGTACTTGCAGGCCAAGGTACGCGAGCAGCATGACGGTTTGGTAATCATCGAGCTGTCCAGCTACCTGGACCAGGGCGCCACCCATGGCGAGCCTGGCCGCGCGTTCATCAACTATTCGCGCCAGCAGCAAAAGGCCCTGTGGCTGAGCGATATGCTGCTGCCAGGCAAGGAAGAGGCGTTTTGGAAAGCCGCCCAGGTGGCGCACAACAGCTGGCTGATCAGCACCCGCCTGAGCCTGGAACCGGAGTTCGTGAAAACCTACCCGTTCCAGAAAACCCCGAACGTGGCGCTGACCTATGGTGGCGTGATCCTCAAGTACCCCACCAGCACCATCGCGCCGTATGCGTTGGGCCATGTCGAGTTGCAGATTCCCTACTCGCGCCTGGAAGGCATCCTCAAGCCCGAGCTGGTGCCCGCGCGCCGCTGAAGGCACGCCCCAGGATGAACTGCAACAGCCCTGCCAGCACCAGCGCCGGCAGGGTCGCGCCGATCTCCGGGTACAGGTTGGCCAACAGGTGATACGTAGCGATGCCGCCCAGCCAGGCCAACAGTGCCGGCCAACGCAGGCTGGCAATCACACCCTGGCCACGACGGCGCAGGATGAAATGATCCACCAGCACCACGCCGAACAACGGCGCAAACACTGAGCCGATCAGCAGCAGGAAGTTCTGGTATTGCGCCAACGGTGCAAAATAGGCGACCAGGGTGCAGATCACACCGATGGCCAGGGCCAGGTGCTCGACCTTCAAGCGCAATAGAATCCCGCTGGACACCGCCGCCGAGTGAATATCGGCAAAGGCGTTTTCCGACTCGTCCAACAGGATCAGCAACAGCGGAATCCCCAGGCCGGCCCCGGCCAGCGCCAGCAGCAGCGCATTCACTTCACCGCTGGGCGCAAACGCCAGGGTGTAGGCCACGCCCAGGCTCATCAGCCAGAAATTACCAATAAAGAAGCCCAGCGCCGTACCGCCAAACACACTCTTGGCGCGCTTGCCGAAGCGTGAGTAATCGGCAATCAGCGGCAACCACGACAGCGGCATGGCGATGGCGATATCAAAGCCGACGGCAAAGGGCATCGAACCGTCACCGGCCTGGGCCCAGAGTGCGGCGAGATCGGCCTTGGCGAACAGGTTCCAGGTCAGCCACAGGCAGGCCGCCAGCAGCAGCCAGATGCCCCATTTGCGCAGGATCTGCCGTACGAACGTCAAGGGCCCGCTGACCGCCAGCAAGGTCGCCAAACCGCCGAAGAACAGTGTCCACAACAACGGACTGGCCAATAGGCTGCCGTCGCTGAATGCCCGCGCGCCCAACAGGCTGGCGGCATCGCGCATCACGATGATTTCGAACGAGCCCCAGCCGATCAGTTGCAGCAGGTTCAACAACGCCGGCAGGCTCGCACCTTTGGCCCCGAGGCTGAGCTTGAGGGCGGCCATGGCGGACAGCCCGGTGTCACTGCCGATCACACCGACGGCAGCCAGCAACAGCACGCCGACCAGGGTGCCGAGGAAAATCGCCAGCAATGAACCGGACAAGCCCAGCCCCGGCGCGAGCAATGCGCCGGTCTGCAGGACCATCAGGCCGATGCCGAGGGAGAACCACAGGGAGAACAGGTCGCGGGCGCCGAAGACGCGTTTGTCAGCAGGCACCGCGATGTCGGGGGAGTAGGTGCTGGGTTGAATGCTCAAGGGTGTTATCTCTGAGGGGCATTTTTTGTTTGAAAGATTGCTATCGGGGCCCCCCCCCCACACATTGGATCTGCTGTGAACACAAAAACTGTGCATACCTCAGTCAAAATGTGGGAGGGGGCTTGTCGAGTCGTCGCACCGCCCCGATGACGGCGGTGCAGGCACCGCCATCTCTGGATCAGACCTTCTTGTACAGCTGACTACCTTCCTGCTTGAACCGCTCCGCCTGCTCTGCCAAGCCCTTGGCCACGTCCACATCCACCGCTTCAATGCGTTGGTTGGCCGCGTACTCACGCACTTCCTGGGTGATTTTCATCGAGCAGAACTTCGGCCCGCACATTGAACAGAAGTGCGCGACCTTGGCCGAGTCTTTCGGCAGGGTTTCGTCGTGGTATGAACGCGCAGTGTCCGGGTCCAGGCCGAGGTTGAACTGGTCTTCCCAGCGGAACTCGAAGCGCGCCTTGCTCAAGGCATTGTCGCGAATCTGCGCCCCCGGATGCCCCTTGGCCAAGTCCGCCGCGTGGGCGGCGATCTTGTAGGTGATGATCCCGGTCTTCACGTCATCCTTGTTCGGCAGGCCCAGGTGCTCCTTGGGCGTGACGTAGCAGAGCATGGCGCAACCGAACCAGCCGATCATCGCCGCACCGATGCCGGAGGTGATGTGGTCGTAGCCCGGCGCGATGTCGGTGGTCAGCGGGCCGAGGGTGTAGAACGGCGCTTCGTCGCAGCATTCGAGCTGCTTGTCCATGTTCTCCTTGATCAACTGCATCGGCACGTGGCCGGGGCCTTCGATCATGGTTTGCACGTCGTGCTTCCAGGCGATCTTGGTCAGCTCGCCAAGGGTTTCCAGCTCACCAAACTGCGCGGCGTCGTTGGCGTCGGCAATCGAGCCCGGGCGCAGGCCGTCGCCAAGGGAGAAGCTGACGTCATAGGCCTTCATGATTTCGCAGATTTCGTCGAAATGCGTGTAGGTGAAGTTCTCTTTGTGGTGCGCCAGGCACCACTTGGCCATGATCGAACCGCCACGGGACACGATGCCGGTGACGCGCTTGGCGGTCAGCGGTACGTAGCGCAGCAGCACACCGGCGTGGATGGTGAAGTAATCGACGCCCTGCTCGGCCTGTTCGATCAGGGTGTCGCGGAACAGCTCCCAGGTCAGGTCTTCGGCGGCGCCGCCGACTTTTTCCAGGGCCTGGTAGATCGGCACGGTACCGATCGGCACCGGCGAGTTGCGGATGATCCACTCGCGGGTTTCATGGATGTGCTTGCCAGTGGACAGGTCCATCACCGTATCCGAGCCCCAGCGAATGCCCCAGGTCAGTTTCGCCACTTCTTCTTCGATGGACGAACCCAGGGCGCTGTTGCCGATGTTGCCGTTGATCTTCACCAGGAAGTTACGGCCGATGATCATCGGTTCCAGTTCGGTGTGGTTGATGTTGGCCGGGATGATCGCGCGGCCACGGGCGATTTCTTCACGGACGAATTCGGGGGTGATGATCTTCGGCACGCTGGCGCCGAAGCTGTGGCCGGCGTGTTGCTGGTCGAGCAGGCCACTGGCGCGGGCTTCTTCAAGCTTCATGTTTTCGCGGATGGCGACGTATTCCATCTCGGCGGTGATGATGCCTTTGCGCGCGTAATGCATCTGGGTGACGTTGGCCCCGGCCTTGGCGCGGCGCGGGTTCTTCACATGAGCAAAGCGCAGGGCGGTCAGTTCGGCATCGCTGAGGCGCTGCTGACCGAAATGCGAGCTCAGGCCGCTCAGGCGCTCGGTGTCCCCACGGGACTCGATCCACGGCGAGCGTACATCGCCCAGGCCTTTGCGTACGTCGATGATGACGTTGGGGTCGGTGTAGGGGCCGGAGGTGTCGTAGACCACCACGGGGGCGTTGATTTCACCGCCGAAGTCGGTGGGGGTTACGTCCAGGCTGATTTCACGCATCGGCACGCGAATGTCCGGGCGGGTGCCCTGCACGTAGATTTTTTGCGAGCGGGTAAAGGGTTGCACGGAGCCGGAGTCGACCTTGGCCGATTCACTCAAGTGCACGGTGTTTTTTAATTTTGTACTCATCACGGGCTCTCCAACTATCCAGGCGGTGGATTTTTGTCGGAGCGAACCTGTGACGGATGGACGCACTGAAACCAGTGCTGTGCTTGGTGCACGAGGGCTGTTCGAAGGTCGAACAACATCCCGGACGAAGCACAAGAGGACTCGCCGGGGGACGAGAAATCTTGTTCCCTACGCAGGCGTTAACCTGATCAGGTTCAACGGGATCCGGTATTTACCGATCTCAGCCTTCCAACAAGGCACCCCGACAAGAACGCGGCCAGTCTAGACCATGCCGTGGGCAAATTGCCAATAGCGGTGCATTCAGCGTGATGAATGGCGTGATTGCGGGATTGTTGCGCACGGATCTCGCCACTACACTCGGCAACGGCCGCGAGACTTGACGCTAGGGATGACTGGTCTTAGCCTTGGGCCACAAATTATAACCGTAATATTAAATCTAGGGATTGCCTCATGCTGCGCAAACTTTCACTGGCTCTCGCCGTGTCTTGTGCAACCAACGGAATGGTCTGGGCAGCTGAAGCGCCCTTGTCGACCAGAACCGATCTGGTCAGCGTCTATCAGGAAGCTGTAGATAACAACGCCGACCTGGCCGCAGCGCGCGCCCAATACGGCGCACAGAAAGAAGTAGTGCCCCAGGCACGCGCCGGACTCCTCCCGAACCTGTCGGCCGGCGCCGATTCCAACAACGTGCGTAACCAATTCGACCAGCCAGCCACCACGATCAATCGTGATGCGCATTCCTGGCAGGCCACCTTGAGCCAGCCGTTGTTTCGCATCGACCGCTGGTTCCAGTTGCAGGCGGCGCAAGCGGTTAACGAACAGGCGGCCCTGCAACTTTCGGCCACCGAGCAGGACCTGATTCTCAAAAGCGCCGAAAGCTACTTCAGCGTGCTGCGCGCCCAGGACAACCTGGCCACCACCAAGGCTGAAGAAGCGGCGTTCAAGCGTCAGTTGGACCAGGCCAATGAACGTTTCGACGTCGGCCTGTCGGATAAGACCGACGTGCTGCAATCCCAGGCCAGCTACGACACGGCTCGCGCCAATCGGATCGTGGCCCAGCGCCAGGTGGACGACGCCTTTGAAGCGCTGATCACCCTGACCAACCGCCAGTACAATTCGATCCAAGGAATCGTTCACACACTGCCGGTATTACCACCGGCGCCGAATGACGCCAAAGCCTGGGTCGAAACTGCCGGCCGCCAGAACCTCAACTTGCTGGCCAGCAACTACGCAGTCACCGCTGCCGAAGAAACCCTCAAGCAACGCAAGGCCGGCCATGCGCCGACCCTGGATGCGGTGGCGCAATACCAGAAGGGTGATAACGACGCCCTGGGCGCCAGCAACCCCGATGCCTTTGGCCAGGACATCTATCACGGTGATGCGTCGCGCAGGACCATCGGCTTGCAGTTGCGCATTCCGCTGTACAGCGGCGGCCTCACCAACTCCCAAGTGCGTGAATCCTACTCGCGCCTGAGCCAGACCGAGCAGCAACGCGAAGGCCTGCGCCGCCAGGTGGTGGAAAACACCCGCAACTTGCACCGCGCCGTGAACACCGATGTGGAACAGGTGCAGGCGCGCCGCCAGTCGATCATCTCTAACCAGAGTGCGGTGGAAGCCACGGAAATCGGTTACCAGGTGGGTACGCGCAATATCGTCGACGTGCTGGATGCACAGCGCCAGCTGTATTCGTCGGTGCGCAACTACAACAACAGCCGCTACGACTACATTCTCGACAACCTGCGCCTGAAGCAGGCGGCGGGCACCTTGAGCCCAGGGGATCTGCAGGACCTGACGCGCTACCTCAAGGCCGACTACAACCCGGACCGCGACTTCCTGCCACCGGACCTGGCCAAGGCGGCCGCCGAGCAGCTCAAGGCCCGCCCGGGTTATTGAAAACACCATAAAACCAATGTCGGAGGGGGCTTACTCCCTCTCACATTTGGATCGGCGCAGGGTCAGCGAGAGATCAATCGGCCCAACCCATCCAGCAAGCGCTTCAACGCGCCCTGGTTGGCCTGCATCACCTTGAGCCCCGCCTGCGCCATCCTGCGTGCATCCTGCGGCAGTTCGAACAGCTGTCGTACGGCCTCGGCCAGCCCCTGCGCATCATCCACCTCTCGCAACGCACCGGCTTCGCGCATCATCGCGGTGATGTCGAGGAAGTTGAATACGTGCGGCCCCATGATCACAGGCAGGGCCAGCGCTGCCGGTTCCAACGGATTGTGCCCGCCAGTCGCCACCAGGCTACCGCCGACGAAGGCGCTGTCGGCCAGCGCATAAAGAAACAGCAGTTCGCCCATGGTATCGCCAAGCAATACCGAGGTTTGCGCGGTCACCGGCTCGCCGCTGGAGCGACGCACCGTGGCAAACCCTTGTTGACCGCACAGCGCGTACATCGGGCCGAAGCGCTCCTGATGACGCGGCACCAGAATCAACAGCGCGTTGGGGTAGCTTTCGAGCAGTTGCCGGTGAGCCGCAAGCACCACTTCATCTTCGCCTTCGTGGGTACTGGCAGCGATCCACACCGGGCGCTCAGCCGCGCCCCACTGCGCGCGCAGGGCGGCGGCGCGCGCCGGCAGCTCGGGGTCGATGGTCAGGTCGAACTTGATCGAGCCGGTGACCTCGACGGTTTCCGGGCGCGCGCCCAGGCTCAGGAAACGCTGGGCCTCGGTTTGGGTCTGTACCGCGAACAGGCTCATCTGCGACAGCATCGGCGCCGTGAGTTTGGCGAAACGTGCATAGCCCTTGGCCGAGCGTGCCGACAGCCGCGCATTGGCCAAGGCCACCGGAATACCGCGCCGGGCGCAGGCGTGGATATGGTTGGGCCATAACTCGGTTTCCATGATCACCGCCAGCTTGGGCTGCACACGATCAAGAAAACGCTTGGCCGCACAGGGCAAATCGTAGGGCAGGTAGCAATGCTGGATGCGCGGCTCGTTGGCAAACAACGCCTGGATACGCTCGGAACCGGTGGGCGTCATGCAGGTGACCGTGATCGGCAGTTGCGGATAACGCGCCAGCAAGCCGCGAATCATCGGCGCGGCGGCAATGCTTTCGCCCACCGACACGGCATGCACCCAGATCCCGCCCGGCCGCATCACCGGCAAGCCGTAGGAAAAGCGCTCGCCGACGCGCTGGGCATAGGCCGGTGCCTTGCGTGCGCGCAACCATAGACGTAAGGCCACCAACGGCAGCGCCAGGTAAAACAGACAGCTATAGAGAGTTCTATTCATGGCGGCGGAGTTTATCGGCTTTTTCAGTCGATCGCCTGCAAGCACTCGGCAAAACGTTTGGCCAGAAAGCGCGCGGCGGGGCCGAGGTGCTCGTCGCGCCTCCAGACCAACTCCACCACCAGGGCCGGCGGCGTCCATTCGCTGTCCAACTCCACCATCTGTTGTTGATAGGTCGGGTACTGCACGATATGCCGTGGCAGCCACGCCCAGCCCAGGCCGCTCATCAGCCACTCGGCCAACACGTAGAAACTGTCGGCGCGCCACACCAGCGGGCTGGCCGCTTCGCTGCCGGGGTAGACGCTGGTCTGGGTCGACATCAGCAACTGGCGAAACTGGGCCAGGTGCTGGCACGTCACGTACTTTTCCTTGGCGAGCGGGTGGTTCACGCCGCACACGGTGACCATCTCCACGCTGCCAACCACCCGCCGCTCCAATGCCTCGGGGATCTGGTCGTGATAGAACAGCAGGCCCAGGTCGGCCTGGCGCTCCACCAACTTGCGCGCTACATCGCCCTGGGCGGCGCTGGACAACTGCACCTCCAGCAACGGGTATTGCCCGGCCAGTGCCTCAAGGCTGTCGAGCACCGGCTGGAACAACATGGCCTCGTCCTGGGCCAGGCGCAGGCAGGCTTCTTCACCGCGGGTCAGTGACAGCGCCCGGCCATTGAGCCGTTCACACTGGCGCAGCACTTCCCGCGCCTCCTCCAGCAACACGCTGCCGGCTGCGGTCAGGCGCGGCTGGCGGCCGCTGCTACGCTCGAACAGGCTCACGCCGAGGTCCGCCTCCAGCATGGCAATGCCGTTGCTGACCGCCGACTGCGCCTTGCGCTGCTGGCGCGCCACCGCCGAAAACGAACACTGCTCGGCGACGCTGACAAACAGGCGCATCTGCTCCAGATTCCACTGCACGCTCATGGCTCAACCCATCTTTATTTCGGATAGGTAATGACTTTACCCCATCTGAGAAAACTCTAGAATGCCGGCCTTATCAGATTGCTCTACACCGAGGACTCACCCATGAACGCCGCTTACTGCTACCTGGCCATTGCCATCTGCTCGGAAGTGATCGCCACCGTTTCCATGAAAGCCATCAAGGGCTGGAGCACCCCCATCCCGCTGTTGCTGGTGATCGTCGGCTACGGCGTGGCATTCTGGATGCTGACCCTGGTGGTGCGTACCGTACCGGTGGGCGTGGCCTATGCCGTGTGGGCCGGGATGGGCATCGTGATGGTCAGTATTGCGGCGCTGTTTATCTACGGGCAGAAGCTCGACGTGCCGGCGATGCTGGGGATGGGCCTGATTGTGCTGGGCGTGGTGGTTATCCAGCTGTTCTCGAAAACCGCCGGGCATTGAGTGCTCACTTGAACCTCAATTGAATCCACCATTCGCCGCCTCGCCAAAGCTCGACAGCGCCTACGGTGTGCATGGCGTGAGAATGTATACTTGCGGCCTTGTTTAGAAATGAGGTCGCCCATGCCATCCGTTATTTCCACCGACGTGTTGATTGTCGGCGCCGGAGTTGCCGGCCTCTGGCTGAATGCGCGCCTGCGCCGCCAGGGTTTTTCCACGGTGCTGGTGGAAAACGCCACATTAGGTGGCGGGCAAAGCGTGAAGTCCCAGGGGATCATTCACGGCGGTGCGAAGTACGCGCTGCACGGCGCCCTCACCGGCGCCTCCGAAGCGATTGCCGATATGCCGCGCCGCTGGCGTGAAGCCCTGGCCGGTGAAGGTGAGCTGGACCTGTCCGGCGTGCGCCTGCTATCACAAGCCCATTACCTGTGGTCCCCTGGCACGCTCGCCGGCAACCTCACCAGCTTTTTCGCCAGCAAGGCCGTGCGCGGCCGTGTCGACCAAGTCAAGGGCGACGACCTGCCGCCCGCCCTGCAAGACCGCCGCTTCAAGGGCAAGGTCTATCGCCTCGCCGAACTGGTGGTGGACGTACCCAGCCTGATTGAACGTCTCGCGCAGCTGGCCGGCGATGGCTTGCTCGCCGGGCAACACATCGAACCGCTGCTGGAAGGCAACAATCTGGTGGGTTTGAACGTGGATGGCCGCGAGATCCGCGCCCAGCGCATCGTCTTGAGCGCCGGCGGTGGTACCGCTGATCTGCTGGCCGCCCTCGGCCTCAGCCAGCCGGCCATGCAAAAACGCCCGCTGCACATGATCATCGCCAAAGGCCCTGGCTTGAAGCCGCTGTACGCCCACTGCCTGGGCGGCGGCACCAAGCCACGCATCACTGTTACCACGCATCCCGCCGCCGATGGCAATTGGGTGTGGTACATGGGCGGCGACATTGCCGAGGCCGATGGCGTGGCACGTACGCCGCAAGAACAGATCGCCACCGCCCAGAAAGAGCTGGCGCAACTGCTGCCCTGGATCGATATGAGCCAAACCCAGTGGGCTACCTTGCGCGTCGAGCGTGCCGAGCCCCTGCAATCAGGCCTGAGTCGCCCCGACAACGCCTTTGTCGCCGAAGAAGGCCGCCTGCTGGTGGGCTGGCCGACCAAGCTGGCGTTAGCGCCGGACTTCGCCGATCGAGTGATCAACAGCCTCGAACGCGACGGCATCCGCCCAAGCGCCTCAGCCCCCCTGCCCGACCTGCCAAAACCCGCCATCGGCGTACCCGCCTGGGAGCAACTGTTGCCATGAGCCTGCCGACCTTGCACGACCTGCACCGCCCCTTGGGCAGCACCGGCCTGCTGGTGTCGCCACTCGGCCTGGGTACCGTCAAGCTCGGCCGTGACCAAGGCGTGAAGTACCCCAGCGGTTTCACCATTCCCGATGATGACGAAGCGCGGATGCTGTTGCGCCAGGCCCGCCAGCTGGGCATCAACCTGATCGATACCGCGCCCGCCTACGGACGCAGCGAAGAACGCCTGGGGCCGCTGTTGCGCGGCCAGCGCAAGGATTGGGTGATCGTCAGCAAGGTCGGCGAAGAGTTCGAAGAGGGCCTGTCCCATCACGATTTCAGCGCGGCCCATACCCGGATGTCGATCGAGCGCAGCTTGAAACGACTTGAAACGGATTTTATCGATCTGGTACTGGTGCACTCCGATGGCAACGACCTGCATATCCTCAACGATTGCGAGGTGTACCAGACCCTGGCGCAGTTGAAGCAAGAGGGCAAGATTCGCGGCTTCGGCTTCTCCGGCAAAACCGTCGAAGGCGGCGTGAAGGCTCTGGAACAAGGTGATTGCGCGATGGTCACCTACAATCTGAACGAACAGACCGAGAAAGCCGTCATTGATTATGCAGCGGCCCATGGCAAGGGGATCCTGGTGAAAAAGGCCCTGGCCAGCGGCCACGTGTGCCTGGAGCCTGGAATGGATCCAATTCGCGCCAGTTTCACGTTGTTGTTTGCGCAAACGGGTGTCGCCAGTGCTATTGTCGGGACCATTAATCCGCTGCACCTGGCCCATAACGTGGCGACCGCTGCCCAAGTCATTCGTCAACTCTGATGCCGCCGACGCGGCCGACCCCGTCGCAAGAAGGAGCCGACATGCCGCGAACGCTCATAAGAAAAAACCCCAGCAACTTCAAAACACTGCCGCTGCACGTCGAAGCCACCCCCGAAGGCCTGAGCTACCAGAGCGTGGGCATGCCGCTCAACTTCGCCCAGACCCTGCAGCGCCGCAAACCGGTAGAAGTCCCGGATGCCGAACGCTTCGCCCTGGAGCTGGCCAACCTCGGCGTGTCGGTGCGCCTGACCCTGCATTGGCAAAACAAGGATTACTGGGTACTGGTGCGCCAACGTCGCCAGGACCGTGGCGACGTGGTGCTCAAGCTGATCTCAGGCTACGTCCCCGCCCACGAACTGAACCTGCCGCTGCACACCGCCATCCAGGAGATTGCCGAGGAATGCCTGCTGGAGACCCCGGAAGGCTGGCTCGGCGGGCGCTTCAACGACACGTGGCTGCCGGCCCCCTACTCCGCCGCGCTGCATTACCGCGAAGCCTTGCCGTTTCGCTTGAGCCCTTTGTCTGGCGCCGCACGCCCGGTACGTTGCGCGACCACCCAACTGATCGAGCGCCCACGGGCCTATGTGCATGTACCGACCGCGTCGCTGCAACTGATTTATGACCTGCGCCTGGAAGTCCCGAAGGAAGCCAAATCCCTGAGCCTGTTCCATGTGGACGAGCGCTTGGAAGGCGACCAACTGGTGGCACGCCTGGACCGCCAGCGTCCGGACCTGTACCTGATGCCATTGAAAGACGGCCAGCCGCTCGCCGAGTTGTACACGGTCAAGAAGGACCAACTGTACCCAGCCAGCACCCGCGGCCTCTACCTGGCAGAAAGCTTCGCCCAGCAGGAAGGCTGGCTGGTGCGCGATGAGCGCATTCGCTGGAAGGATTGGGTCCGGCAGCAAGGCCTGGCGGAGCCTGAGAAAGAGTCGAAACTCAAACGCCTGGCGCAACGCATGCTGCGCAAGATCGTGCCGAAGAAAAAAGCCAGCCGCTGAGGGCTGGCATCGATAACGGTAGGAGCGAGCTTGCTCGCGAAAAACGCAAGGGCGCCGCTTTTAATCAGGATACCCGCGTTATCGTTGACGAACTTCGCGAGCAAGCTCGCTCCTACAGGTGAACAGTCAGCCCTTGAGCAACCGCGCCAGGCCCACCTTCAACGGAGTAGGCTCAGGCAGTTTGAAACTGGCCAACAACCGCTGGTTATTCGCCCGCGAATGCCGAATGTCTCCTGACCGCGCCGGCCCATACGTCACAGCAGGCAACGACCCGACTGCCTCTTCCAGCGCCTGCAGCACCTGCTTGAGGGTAGTGGTGCGATTCCAGCCCACGTTGATCGCACCCAACGGTGCTTGCGGGGCTTCGATGGCCTGCACCAGCACATCCACCAAGTCTTCCACGTACATGAAATCACGGGTTTGCTCGCCATCGCCGAATACGGCAATCGGCACACCCTGCTGGGCACGCTCGCAGAAGATACTGATCACCCCGGAGTACGGCGAGGAAGGATCCTGGCGCGGCCCGAAGATATTGAAGAAGCGGAAGATCACCGGTTCCAGGCCATGCTGGCGACGGTAGAAGTCGAAGTAATGCTCACCGGCCAACTTGTCGGACGCATAGGGCGTCAACGGCGCCTTGGTGGTCTCTTCGTCAATCGAAGCGCCTTCGCCGTTGTTGCCATACACCGCAGCGCTGGACGCGAACACCACCCGCTTGACGCCCGCCTGGCGCATCGCTTCGCAGACGTTCAGCGTACCGACGAAGTTGCTCTGGTGCGTGCTGACCGGATCATCCACCGAGGCCTGCACGGAAGCCACCGCCGCCAGATGCACGACTGCCGCAGCGCCCATGGCGGCACGCGCTACCAGTTGCGCATCGGCAACATCGCCTTCAAGCAGTTCGACACGAGGATTGTCCAACGGCAGGTTGCTGCGCTTACCCGTGGACAGGTTATCCAGCACCCGTACCGCGTAGCCCTTGGCAAGCAGCGCATCGACCAGGTGCGAGCCAATAAAGCCCGCGCCCCCCGTGATCAAGACCCACTTTTGAGCCTTACTCATTATTGCGGATCTTATCGACGATGGCGGTGGTCGAGCTGTTTTCAACCAGGCCCAGCACTTTGACCTTGCCGCCGTAGGCGCTGACGATCTCGGCGCCGACCACTTGGTCGACGGAGTAGTCGCCGCCCTTGACCAGCACGTCCGGCTTGACCTGGGCCAGCAGGTTTTCCGGGGTCGCTTCAGGGAAGCTGATCACCCAGTCCACCGCGCCCAATCCAGCCAATACCGCCATGCGTCGGTCGACGCTGTTGATCGGACGGCCAGGGCCTTTCAGACGGCTGACCGAAGCATCATCGTTGACCGCGACGATCAGGCGATCGCCTTGGGCACGAGCCTGCTCCAGGTAAGTCACATGACCGGCATGCAGGATGTCGAAGCAACCATTGGTAAACACGATGCTTTCGTTGTGAGCACGGGCATCGTCAATCGCCAGCAGCAATTGTTCGATGCTCAGCACCCCACGCTCGGAACCTTCGGAGCGCTGGATCGCCCGGCGCAGCTCAGGGGCGCTGATAGCAGCGGTACCCAGCTTGCCGACCACGATGCCCGCCGCCAGATTGGCCAGGGCTACCGCGTGGGGCAGCTCTTCGCCAGCAGCAATGGAGGCGGCCAGGGTGGAAATCACCGTGTCACCGGCGCCGGTCACGTCGAACACTTCACGGGCACGTGCCGGCAGGTGCATCGCCGGGTGATCCGGACGCAGCAGGGTCATGCCGTGCTCACCACGGGTCACCAGCAAGGCGCCCAGGTCGAGGTCGGCCATGAGCGCCGCGCCCTTGGTCACCAGTTCGTGCTCATCGGCGCAGCCGCCAACGATGGCTTCGAACTCGCTGAGGTTAGGCGTGATCAGGCTGGCTCCGCGATAAATCGAGAAGTCCTTGCCCTTGGGATCGGCCAATACCGGGATGTTCCGCGCCTTGGCGGCCTGGATCAGTTCCTGGTGGTTCTTCAGGGCGCCTTTGCCGTAGTCGGACAACACCAGCACCTTGACACCTTCGAGCAGTTCGTCGACCTGGCCACTGAGAGCCAAAGCGTCGGTGGCGAAGGGTTCTTCAAAATCGATACGCAGCAATTGCTGGTGACGGCTCATGACCCGCAGCTTGACGATGGTCGGCTGGTGGGCAATGCGCTGGAACAACGCACGCACGCCGGCACCGCGCAGGCTGTTGGACAGGCTGTCGGCGGCTTCGTCGTCGCCGGTCACACCCACCAGGGAGGCCGGGGCGCCGAGGGCGGCAATATTGAGGGCAACGTTGGCAGCGCCACCTGGACGGTCTTCGATTTGCTCGACCTTGACTACCGGTACCGGCGCCTCAGGGGAAATCCGTGAGGTACCGCCATGCCAGTAACGGTCGAGCATGACATCGCCGACCACCAAGACAGGGGCTTGATCGAATCGCGGCATGGACAACTTCATGGAGCAACCCACATACAAAATGAACAGGGGCGCGATATTAGCACAGGGTGAGCGCCGCCTAGTTCCAGAGCTTTATCCGCGATGCATCAGCCGGGAAAACTGCTCACTTTTTAAACAGAACCGCCAGGATATGCTCAACCGCGGCGTCCAGCTCGACCTCGTCGGTGTTGATTTCGCAGTCAGCCGCAAACGGTGCCTCATAGGGGCTGTCCAGTCCGGTGAAGGACTTGATGCGCCCGTCCAGTGCCGCGCGGTACAAGCCCTTGGGATCACGCCGGGCACACACGTCAAAGGGTGTGCTGACGTAAATCTCAAAGAATTGCTCTGGCCCAAACAGAGCCCTGGCGGTCGCCCGGTCGACGCTGAACGGCGAGATCGCCGAAACAATGACGATCAGGCCCGCGTCCACCATCAGCCGCGCCACTTCGCCAATACGCCGGATATTTTCCTTGCGCGCCGCATCACCCATGCCCAGGTCATTGCACAGGCCCGCGCGCAGATTATCGCCATCGAGCACGTAGGTGTGCCGCCCCTGCTCGTTGAGCTGCACTTCCAGGGCGTTGGCCAGGGTCGACTTGCCGGACCCGGACAGCCCCGTCAGCCATAGACAGCACGGCTGCTGGTGCTTGAGCGCCGCCCGTGCGGCCACCGACAACGACAGTGCAAAGGGACGGATGGCAGTGCAACCGCCGGCGAGCAACTGGCTATTCATAGCCCAATACCTCGTAGTCACGTTGATAGGCACGCCGGACCAGACGCCGCGTGCGCGAGGAGCAAAAGTCCCTGACCGGCTCGTTGCGACGGCCCAGTGAAACATTCAGATGTGGCAGGGATGAGTCCACGCCGAGGCGTTCGCACAGGTGCTGGAAGTCTTGCTGCAAAGACTCCTGGCGCCCGAGAAAGTCCATGGCCATTTGGCCCATGTGATCGACCAGGAAGTCGGTCTGGGGAGCAAAGTGCAATTGCCGCCGCAGGTTGTCCGGGTGCAGCCAGCCGGCGACGAAATGGTCGAAGTCGCGGTAGCTGGAAACCAGCGACTGGGCTTGCAGGTCGCGAGCGCCCATATGATTGCCGCGCAAGTAGGTATAAGCCGAGTAAGCGCGCTCCAGAGGGTCGCGTACGAAAGCAAATTTGAAGCTGCGCTCGCAGTGTTGGGGAAATTGCTGCTCATACCAGTAATACGGCAAGTGCCCGGGCCAGCGCCCATCGAGCAGTGCCGAGCACACGCTGCTGCCGGCGCATTTGGGCACATGGATGAATATGCACTGGTGACGCTCGAAGGCCGGGTTAAGCGTTGCCACCCCAGACAGGGACTTGTTCACCGCCTGGCGATCCACCACCGACAAACGCCCCAGCAGAAACACCCTCTGGTGCTTGGGAAGCAGCTTCCACAGTAGACGTTGCAACATTCCAATACCCACGCAAGAAGGTTAGCCCTCTCGTTCGTCATTCGAATCGAGAAGGCCAACATAACAAACGACAGGCGCTGGATTATTTGGCTTTGGTCAAGGGTGTAAGCGGCTCGATACAAATCACGGGGCGCATTGCACGCCCCGGCGCATCAGGTGATGTTGTTCGCCACCGGCTCGTCCAGCCCCATGGCGTGCAGGCGCGAGTAATAGCCGCCCTTGGCCAGCAGCTCGACATGCGTACCACGCTCGACAATTTCACCGTGGTCCATCACCAGAATCAGGTCGGCTTTCTCGATGGTGGACAAGCGGTGCGCAATCACCAGGGTGGTACGGCCTTTCATGACCTTGTCCAGTGCGGCCTGGATGTGCCGCTCGGATTCGGTATCCAGGGCCGAAGTCGCCTCATCGAGGATCAGCAGCGGGGCATTTTTCAGCAGGGCCCGGGCGATTGCCAGGCGCTGACGTTGACCACCGGAAAGCAGCACGCCGTTTTCACCGACTTCGGTGTCCAGGCCTTTTGGCAGCTCGGAAATGAAGTCCATGGCGTAGGCGTCAGCGGCAGCTTTCTCGATGTCGGCACGCGGCGCATCGGCCAGGTCACCGTAAGCGATGTTGTTGGCCACGGTGTCGTTGAACAAGGTCACATGCTGGGTCACCTGGGCCACGTGCCGACGCAGGTTGCGCAAGCGATAGTCTTCGATCTCGACTTCGTCCAGCAGGATTTCCCCGGTTTCGTGATGGTAGAAACGCGGGATCAGGCTGGCCAGGGTTGACTTGCCGCTGCCCGAACGCCCGACCAGGGCGATCATCTGCCCAGGCGCTGCGCTGAAGCTGATGTTCTTGAGCACCTCACGCTCCGCGCCTGGGTAGGTGAAGCTCAGGTTGCGTACGTCCAGGCGACCGCTGACGCGATCACGCTCCACAGTGCCGCTGTCGACTTCGGGCTCTTCATCCAGCTGTTCGAAGATGCTCTCGGCACCGGCTACACCTTTCTGGATCGTCGAGCTGACTTCCGACAGTTGGCGAATCGGCTTGGGCAGCAGGCCCGCCGCAGTAATGTAGGCCACCAGGTCACCTGCCGTGGCTTCACCGCGCAGCAGCAGCACCAGGAACATCAACGCGGCCATGGCCGTGTAGATGACCAACTGCAACATCGGCGTGTAGACCGCGCCGGTCTTGTTCATACGCAGTTGCTTGTCGGTGTTGCCCTGGCTGGCAGCGGCAAAGCGGCGCTCTTCGTAGCCTTCGCCACCGAAGCTGCGCACTACGCGGTAGCCCTGGATGGTCTCGGAGGCGACGTGGGTCACGTCGCCCATTGCGACCTGGATCTTCTTGCTCTGCTTGCGGAATTTCTTGCTGGTGCTGCCGACCATGATGGCGATCAGCGGCAGGATTGCCAGCATCACCAGGGTCAGTTTCCAGTTCATCCACAGCAGGTAGCCGAACAGGAACACCACCGTCAGGCCTTCGCGGATCACCACCTTGATTGCATCCGTGGCCGCACCGGTCACCATGGTCACGTTGAAGGTGATACGGGAAATCAGGTGCCCGGAGTTATGGGTATCGAAATAGCGGTTAGGCAACACCAACAGTTTGTTGAACAACTGGACCCGCAGGTCGTGTACCAGCCCCAGGGAAACCTTGGCCAGGTAGTAGTTGCCCAGGAAAGAGCCCAGGCCCTGCCACGCGGCGATCAGGATGATCAGCAGCGGCACGGCCATCAGCAACTTCAGGTCCTTGAACAACGGGATCTTGGGCAGGAACACCACATCGGGGTTGCTCAAGCCATCCACGAAGTACTTGAGAATCCCCGCGAGCATTGGCTGGGTCGAAGCGAAGATCACGAAGCCCACGATACTCAGCAGGAACATGCCGAGGTACGGTTTCACATAGCCCAGCAGCCGGAGATAAATTTTCAGGCTGGATTCCTGGTCCGCTTTGGGCGGTGCGTCACTCATGTGTCGAGCTCACTGATTGGGTAGGACGCGAACTTTATCACACGCGTCAGGTTTGGCCCGAGCCCAGACCAAAACACTGGCCAGCGCAATCGGCAGCCAGGAGATAAACCACTCGGCCCGTGGCGTGCCGGTCAGGCTGGCGGCGTCGAACTGCATGGCCAGGAATGAAAACACCCACATACCGATGATGCCCTTGCCGTAGAGGGTGTCGCGGGCCTTCCAGGCCTGCCACAGCACACCGAACCACAGGCCGCACCACAGCAGCAGGCCCGGCAGGCCCAGCTCGATACTCACGTGAGTGAACAGGTTGTGGGAGTGATCAAAAAAGAGGTTATCGGCAAATACCTTGTAATCCCCGCCCAGCCCCAGGCCAGTCCAAGGGCGCTCGCTGATCATTTGCAGGGCGGCCATGAAAATCTGCGGGCGGTAAGACACGCCACGGGCCAGCATCAGCGATTGCATGGCGAAGAACACTGCCAGCGCCGCGATGACCGCGCCAATCGCAAGCACTGCGCTACGGCGGTCACGGCACCAGGCGGGCATGGCCACCACCGTCAGCAACAAGGCCAGTGCGGCACCACGGCTTTGGCTTAACACCACGAAGAGCCCGAGCAGCCCGACGGCCAGCACCCAACCCACTTGCATCCAGCGCCCACGGGGAACCCAGTGCAGCAGCCACACAGCAGCGAGGCCAATCACATAGGCGCCCAGGATCGGATGGCCCAATTGGCCCAGGCCAGCGAGGCGAGCGGTCCAGAGATTATGCTCAACGCCATAGAACTTGATGATTGCCACCAGCGAGGACAGCGCCAGGCCAAGGCCGCCCCACTGCATCACACGAATGACGCGCTCAGTCTGCCCACAGGCAAACACCGGAAAAAACAGCAGGAACACACCGATATACAGCAGGCGCTTGGCCTCGCGGGACGGGTCTTCGACATTGGTCCACAACAGGCTGATCAAGCCCCAGACGGCGAGCGCAGCGACCATCAGGCACAGCCAGCGCTGTTCGCGCCAGACCTCCTTGAGACGCTCACGCGCCGACCAGGCAAACACCATTGCCGGCAACCACAGAAACAGCGTCAAGCCTTGTTGATAGATCTTATTGGTCGGCGCGAAGGCAATAGCCAACAAAAACCAAAGTAACCCGAAAACCATCCATACCTGCGCCCAACGACTTGCTTGCATCACCCGCTCCTGAATACGTTCAACCCGCCAACCCGGCATGGTTAAAACCCAAAACTTTCGGCATTATTACCGATCACTGTGCCCGCGACTCCCACAAGGCTTTCCGACGATGCAATGTTCAAGGCTTTCCCAAGCCGATTTAACCGCGATGATTGAAGGTGCCAAAATCCTCGAAAAGGACAGCTATGGCCCCAAAGTCTACCTGCTGACCGACGGGAATATCCTCAAACTGTTTCGCCGCAAGCGCCTGTTCTCGTCCGCGTTGTTTCGTCCGTACTCCAAGCGTTTCATCGACAACGTGGCGCAGTTGCAACAGCGTGGCATCCCGACCATGACCGTGCTTGCGTTCTTTCAACTGACAGCGCCCGGCATGACCGCCGTACTCTACCGCCCCCTGCCGGGCGAAACGCTGCGCCAGATTTCCAACCGCGAAGGGTTCGACTGGCACACCAACCTCGACCCGCTGGTGGCCCTTATTCGCCGCCTGCATGGCGCGGGTATCTACTTCCGTTCGTTGCACCTGGGCAACATTGTCGTGACACCCGACAATCAAATGGGCCTGATCGACGTAGCCGACATGCGCTTCCTGCGCGCGCCCTTGAACCCGGAACTGGCGCGGCGCAACCTGCAACACTTCGCGCGTTATATTGCGCGCGAGAAGCTGAACGAACGCTTTCCAATGCAAGCACTGGAACAAGCGTTGTCAGCGGCATGAGAACAGCCGCCGGGTGGTTTCAGTGAAGTCGTTCCAGGCTTGCTCCGGCGCCAACGCCTGCGACTGAGCCTCGACAACCTGCGCGCCGGAGCTCACGAAGGCGCGCGTCAGGAGGTCACCCCAGGCCGCAGTGCTGTCGGCAGGCGCGTACCAGCCGGCATCCCCCAGCTGTTCGCGAAACACCGCCAACTCGCTGGTAAGCACGGGCACACCGGCCATCACCGCCTCTTGCAGGATCAGCCCCAAGCCCTCTTCCGTCGACGGAATGGCCACCCAGTCAAACGCCCGATACAGGGTCGCCGCATCAGGAAGATGCCCCGGCAAGGACACCTTGCCACGCAAGCCAAGCGCCTCGATGCGCGCTTCAAGCCCAGGCCTCGCGGGCCCTTCGCCGAGAATCACCAGGCGCGCATCCGGCTGATCGACCGTGGTACCGGCAAAGGCCTCCAGCAAACAGGCAAACCCCTTGCCGTCTACCAGTCGACCTACCGCACCCACCACCGGTGAGCCCTCCAACGGCAATCCCAGACGGGATCGGGCCTGCTCGCGGGAAAGCGCGGCGGCGCGAAAAACCGTAGGGTCGAAGGCACTGCGCAGCACCGCCACGGGCCGCTGCAGGTAACGTTCAAGGCCGCTGGCGAGGGTTTGCGACACCGCAGTCAGCGTCAATTGCGACGCCGGGAACTGCTCGAAAAGCTTCTGATCAGCTTTGCGCAAACGCGTGACCCCATGAAAAATCACCACGGCCCGCACCTGCGGCAGGTGCTTGAGCACCGGCAAAAGTACCCGCGCAACACCGATGCCATCCAGCAGCACAACCTGCACATCCTCAGGCAGGGCCTTCTTGAAACGCGCACGCAGCCAAGGCATCAGCCACTTCCACAGGTGCCGACCCTTGAGCCTGGCAGATGAGAGGTTCCATTCGACGGCCTGTTCAACCAGGCCATCGCTCCCGACCACGCTGCCTTGAAGCAACCAGGTGTGAACCGCTGCATCGCTGTCGGCGTGGGACAATATTTGCTGATGAACCTTCTGCACCGAAGCGAATGCAGAGCCACCAGCCCACATGATGTTGAGAATACTCATCGAAAAAACCTTATGGGTGTTGGTGCGGCTCGTCGTACTTACCGATGGATCAACCAACCGATACCGACCCCCAGGATCAGCATGACTGCCAGTTTGACCCGTTCTCTCCGCTTGCGCCGCGCTTTGGTCAAGCGCTCCTCTGCCGTGGCCACATGCAGGCCGAAGCCAGTGTGCAAAACGGCATCGCCTTCGAGGGTAACGGCGGCCAGGTTCAACTGCGCGTAACGCCTGGAAAGCCCCTTCTCACCCTCGAACTCGGCATAGGGCGCACATAACCAATATTCCTTGATACGCCGCAGGCCCGGGTTCAGTGAGAACCCCTGCCACTCAGGCTTATCGGACAGCAAGGGATAACAAGGCACCCCACCCACCACCTCACGCGCCCCCAGATGGATATAAGGGCTGTGCACCTGCAAATCGTAGACGTAATTACGCAGCCAGACTTGGAGAATATCGGGGCGCTGCTCCAGAACCGTCTTGGAGTCTTCGACAAAACCGGGTCGATAAAATGCCCAATCATCTTCGCAATGGAATATGTACGGGGTTTTGACCAACCCATAGGCCAGATCGATGGATGCCAATTGCCCCAGCTTCGGGCGGTTGATCAAGAACGTGCAATGACTGAGCCAATGCTCAGGAATCGCCAGGCGCACCGCGTCATCGCCAGAGTCCTCGGTAATGAAGACTTCGCGGATGTCCGCCGTATTGAACAGATCGAAGCTCGCGAGCGTGCGCTTCAACAAATCGAAGCGACCACAACTGGTCACCACGAGCGTTATATCGCTTAGAGCGGAGAATTGCATTCAAGCCTCAACAATATCATAAGGCCACTATTTGCAGCCACCTGGCAGATCTCACACGCCCAGTTTCAAGCGCAACCTTTCCAGCAAACTCAACGGTGCTCGAGGCCGCAGCGGCGGCTTGAGCACCTCAACGATGCGCTGGCCGATGCGTGCAAAGCTGAACTGGCTGACCGCGAGGTCTTGCCCGTTGCGCGCAATCTCGGCTGCCAGCTGAGGGTTGGATCGCAACAAGGCGAGTTTTTCCTGCAACTGGGGAATGTCTTTGTAGAACACCACATTGACCATGTCCTGGAAGCCAAGCGCTTGGTTTTCCGCAGCGCCTTGGTCAAACGCCAGCAGCACGCAACCACAGGCCATGGCTTCGAAGTTCTTGATCATGTACTCGCCCATGCCCACGTCGGCACTGACGAAAAAGCGAATCCGGTTGAGGGTCGCGCAATACTCCTCACCCGATTTGGTGCGCGTGACCACCAGCGGCTCAACGCGGGCCAACTCATCGAGCAACGCCTTGCGACCGCTATAGGCCACGCTGTTGGTGCTGCCGACAAACGCCAGCTCTATGTCGCGCTCCAGGCCCTGGGCCTGCAACAGCGCCTGATCGTAGCCCTTGGGCACGAACACCGCATCGAAACCTTCCGCGCGCAGGCGCTCGGTCACCATATGGCCCGAGCTGATCACCCGTGCCCACGGCAAGCGGCGGTAATGGGCGCTGAACTTGCCGGTGTATTTGCAAGGAATGTAATTCTGGTAGGCGTCGTGCTCGAGGATCACCAGGTTCGGGATCGTACGGATAAACCCGGCCTGGCGAATTTCCTGTTTGAACCGCAGGAAGAACACGATGCGGTCATAACGGCTCACGTCGACTTCGCGCCTGAAGTAAGCGCGCAGGTTGCGCTGCTCAGCACTGCTCAGCCAGCGGGTATCACACTCGCAGTGCTGGGCAATGCCTTCGTACAAGCGATCCAGAATGGCGCGTTGTTCTTTTTGCACCAGAAACAAAACTTTCATGACCTTCCCTTTTACAAATGCCGTCACAAGCGCCAGAACAACTCATGCCGTCGTACGGCCTTGCGGAAAAATTCGTTTTCACCATAGGGCGAGCGCGCCCGACCCGCCAAGACCCGCTGCAGCCAGCGCCGCACACGGCGCTTGAACGGAGGGGCAGGTTGCAGGTCATGCATCATGCCCAGCGCCATGGCCTTGTCGCGCTGCTGGGCCAGCGTCAGCGACAGGCTGCACGGCCACAGTTCCAACGTGTCATCGAACAGCGGCGGCAGGGCAATACCGGCGCCCGCATCGCCCATGGGCCAGCGGTCGTTGTCATGCAGGTGGTTGGCGTAACCGAGCACGGTGTTCGGTTGCCATTCCAAGCCTTGCAGGGCTTCGATCACCGCTTGCTGCGCGCAGATATGGTCTGGATGGGGATCCAGGATCGGATGAGGCAACACGATCACTTCAGGGCGTGCCGTCAACAGCACTTGGCGCAAGTCAGCGAGCAGGTTGTTCCAGGTCGGCAGGCCATCGTGGTCGGCTGGCAACGGGAAGGGGTTGAATTGGCGAAACAGGCGAATGTCCGACAGCTCAGCTTCGCGTGAAGCCACAGGCTGATCAGGCGCAGCCCGCATCGCCGCCAGTTGCAGGCAGAAGTACCCCAGCTGTACACAGTGCGCCTGTGGCACCCCGGCCCAAAGCGGCACGGCAATGCTGTCCCAGGCGCGCAGGCGCCCTTTGATCCGCGAGGCTTCAACCGGGTCCAGGCCCATGTGCTGATAGTGCTCGGCTTCGATTTCACCGGCGGTGAGGGTCACGATCCACGGCTTGTCGGCCTCGCTGTAAAGGCCGAAGGCAGCCAATTCGGCATCGTCGGCGTGCGGCGCGATCACCATCACCCGCTGCGCCGCATAATCCGGCGTGCCCCAGGCCCACAGCCGAGGGGCGCCCTGCACACTGCAAAAACGCCCGCGCAAACGCAGCTCACCGGACATCAGGGCCGGCGCCCAGCCACTGAGGTTCAGATAACGGACGCCATTTACACCGCGCTCGAAAGCCTGCCGGTCTGTGTTGTCGCCAGCCGAAATCTCCACCACAGGGTCGAGAAAACGTCCCAGCCAATTGCTCTTGACCTTGATAGCCAACACCAACGTCGCATTGGCTTGCAGCGGCGTATCCATGCGCAGCCGGCCACCGTCGAAGCGAACCCCGGCCACCTCGGCATCCACCGAAAAACGGTATTTATAATCTTCGTTAGGCGCATAAAACAGATGGTCGGCAAACCATGCCTCATGGGCGACCCAGGCCAGCACACCGAGCACCAACGGTAACCACCAAGCCACCCAGATGCCAATCACCACCAGCAACAGCAGGCCGATCAGCAAGCCGACCCGTTTATTGCGCCGATGGCGCTTGAGTAACTGCTGTTTGCGGCTCATACGGTCAGCACCGGCACAGGGTTGCACCAACGGTCCTTGTACTCGCGGTCGGCACGCCCGAAGGAGAACCGCAGCGGCTTGCCAACTTCACGCGCCTGTTCCCAGGCACTCTGGGTATTGAGGAAACTCAAGACACTGCCCGGACTGAATGCACGGGTTTCAGGGTCGACACCACCGTTGACGTACTCCACGCTGATCCACTCCGGCGACTCGACCCGGTACACCAACTGGATAGCGATGGGCGCGTCATTGAGGAAAATCACCGAGCCGATCAGCCATTCGCGCAACAGCTCGATCACCTCGGCCATTCGCTCGGCGCCCGTGGCGACAAAGCCCCAGCGACGCAGGAACAGATCGCAGTAGATCGCGGCCAATTCCTCGCTGGAAAACTCGCTCACCGACCGCACCACACCACCGGCTTCTTCCAGCAAGCGCAGTTCGCGACGCTGGTTGTAGCGGAACTTCTTCGACAGTTCTTCCGGTGTACGGGCCATGGCCAATTGTTCGGCCTGGGGCTTGAGGCCGCTGAAACGGCCTTCATTCAGGGCCGACAGGTAGCGGGCGCGGTGCCGCAAGGGCGCTTGGGCTTGAGGCGCGGCGGGCAGGATCAACTCGGCGTTACCCAGGTCGAACAGGCCTTTTTTGCCGCGTTGCTTGAGCACATCCTTGGACAAGGCCAGGTCCCGCCCCCAGGTCGCGATGCACGCCTGAAGCTCGCCGCCCTGCTCCCAGGCCAGGTAGCGCACCGGGATATCGGCCAGCCCGGCCAAACGCTCGATCACTTGCGGGTGGGTCGCGACACTGCCGCCAAAACGCTGCCAGGCATCGCTGTAGACGGGCGCGTCGACGACGGACCAGCCACGCTCGCGCCAGCCTTGGAATCGATTGAGCATCAAGCCCCCGCGGTCAGTTCAATAACGTGCGGCAATTGCCAGAAGGTATCGCGTACCGCCTGATCCGAGAAACGCTCGCGCAGGCGCGCCAGCATCATCTCGGCGCACTGCCGTTGCTGGTGTTGATCCATCGCTGCCAGGTGCCGCAGCCCCTGGGCGAGGTGTTCGGCATCGCCGAAGGGAAACAGGATCCCCACGCCCTCGACCACTTCCTTCGCGCCGCCACAGGCCGTAGCCAGCAGCGGTACGCCGGCCGCCATGGCTTCCAGCAGCACCATGCCAAAGGGTTCGTGGTCGGAGCTCAGGGCAAACACATCGAATGCCTGGAAGTACCGGCGCGCATCCGGCACCTGGCCGAGGAACAGCACCTTGTCGGCAATGCCCAGCTCCCGTGCGAGTGCCTTGAGGTCTTGCTCCAGGCGCCCGCTGCCGAGGATCGCCAGACGGCTTTCGGCCGGCAGATGCGCCTGCGCCAGGGCAAAGCCCTTGAGCAGCGTGGCCTGGTCCTTGTCCGGGTGCAGGCGACCGACATTGCCGACCACCCATTCATCCGGTGACAAACCCAATGCATCGCGCGCCTCATGTGCAGGCACCTGAATGCGTTGCAAGGCATCGACGTCGATGCGGTTATACAGCGTCTGGATACGGGCGGCGGGCCAGGCCGGCAGGCAGCGGCGCATGTCATCGCGCACCGCATCGGAAACGCCCAGCAGGCTCAAGCGTTTGCGGAAAAACCCGGCAAACAGCTTGCGGCTGCGGCGCTGGTAATCACCAAAGGCGTGATGCACGCCGATCACCGGCAACCGTGTGCCGAGCAAGGCGATATAGATCGGTTTGAAACGGTGGGCGATACAAAAATTGAAGTTGCGCGACGCGACGATCTTGCGCAGCTCACGGATGGCGCCCAGCTTCAGGCCACGAATGGCCTTTGAGCTGAACTCCATGAACAACACTTCATCGGACGCACAACCGGCGGCGACCTCAGGGTCGGCGACCCCGGTGAGAAACACCGTGGTCACCTTGTAGCCGGAGCCTGCGAACAAACTGGCGTACTGCCGCGCGCAGTCCAGGAACGGCCCGTCATAGCCATGGCAGAACTGCAGGACGTGGCGTTCAGCCGAGCGCGTCATAAGGGTCCACGCCGTCTTTGACGACCAGGATGTCTTCCATGATCAGGTACTGCAGGTCGGAGCCGAAGAACATGTTCAGCGCGTCGGTCGGCGAGCAGATCATCGCTTCGCCACGACGGTTGAGCGAGGTGTTCAGGGACACGCCGTTGCCGGTCAGTACTTCCAGCTCTTTCATCATGTCGTAATAGCGCGGGTTGTATTCGCGCTTGAGCACCTGGGCGCGGGAGGTGCCATCTTCATGGACCACTTCCGGCACGCGGGTCTTCCACTCTTCCGACACTTCAAAAGTGAAGGTCATGAACGGCGCCGGGTGATCGACCTTGATCATCTGCGGGGCCACGGTGTCGAGCATCGACGGGCAGAAAGGCCTCCAGCGCTCGCGGAACTTGATCTGGTGGTTGATGCGGTCAGCCACGCCGGTCGCACTTGGGCAACCGATGATCGAACGACCGCCCAGGGCGCGCGGGCCAAACTCCATGCGGCCCTGGAACCAGGCCACCGGGTTGCCGTCGACCATGATCTTGGCGATGCGCGCAGGCATGTTCTCGATCTTGCGCCAGTTCGGCTTGCTCTCATGCTTGGCGCACGCGGCAATCACGTCTTCGTTGCTGTAGGACGGGCCGAGGTAGACGTGTTCCATCTTCTCAACCGGTACACCACGGGCGTGGGACACGTAAGCGGCGGCACCGACAGCGGTACCGGCATCGCCGGACGCCGGCTGCACGAACAGCTCTTTCACGTCGTCACGGGCAATGATCTTCTGGTTCAGCTTGACGTTCAGTGCACAGCCGCCGGCGAAGGCCAGCTTGCCGGTGTCCTTGAGGATGTCGCCCAGGTAGTGGTCGATCATCTGCAGGGCCAGCTTTTCGAACAGCGCCTGCATGCTGGCGGCGTAGTGGATGTAGGGCTCGTCGGCGATGTCGCCTTCGCGCTTGGGACCCAGCCACTCGATGAGTTTCGGCGAGAAGTAGAAACCCTTGCCCTTCTCTTTATAACGGCGCAGGCCGATGACGTTGGCGTAGTCGGTGTTGATCACCAGCTCGCCGTTTTCAAACGAGGCCAGGCGCGAGAAATCGTACTTGCTGGCATCGCCGTACGGCGCCATGCCCATGACCTTGAACTCACCGTCGAGCATCTCGAAACCGAGGAACTCGGTGATCGCGCCGTACAGGCCGCCAAGGGAGTCCGGATCGTAGAATTCCTTGATCTTGTGGATCTTGCCGTTCTCGCCGTAGCCGAAGAACGTGGTGGCGTACTCACCCTTGCCGTCGATCCCGAGGATCGCGGTCTTCTCTTGGAAGCCGGAGCAGTGGTAGGCGCTGGAAGCGTGGGCCAGGTGGTGTTCAACCGGTTCGATCTTGATTTTCTTCGGATCGAAGCCCAGTTGTTCCAGGCACCAGACGATCTTGTTGCGGTAGCGCTTGTAGCGACGGTTGCCCATCAGGATCGCGTCGAGTGCGCGGTCCGGGGCGTACCAGTAACGCTTGGCGTAGTGCCAGCGCGCCTCGCCGAACAGGCTGATCGGGGCGAACGGAATCGCCACCACATCAACGTCGGAAGGCTTGATGCCGGCCTGTTCCAGGCAGAACTTCGCCGACTCGTAGGGCATGCGGTTCTTTGCATGTTTGTCGCGCACGAAGCGCTCTTCTTCGGCGGCCGCGATCAGCTTGCCGTCGATATACAAGGCTGCGGAAGGATCATGGCTAAGGGCGCCGGACAGGCCAAGAATCGTCAATGCCACAGGGGTCTAGCCTCTTTTAGTCTGCATGCAGGCGGGTTGCGCCTGAAAAAAGTGTGCTTCCCGACTGGGCAGGAAACAGCTAAAGGGCGGGATTATAGCTTAAAAGCAGTGGGAAGCTGTTAGCGGCGAGCGCCAAGGTGATGGGCGCAGGCAAGGGGAATGGGTCCGAAGTGCGGTCGGCGGCTTCTAAAGTGGCAGCCGGAGGATTCGTTAAACACTGGCAGAATCGCTAGACTCCGGCGTTTGCCACACCTGACCTGGTTACCTGATGAAGATCGCTGTCCCCGCTCAACTCAGCCTGATCGCCGGCATGCTCGGCCTGTGCAGCCCCGCACTGGGCGACAATTCGCCGCTGACCCTCGACCCCAGCGTCGTCACCGGCTCGCGCAGCGCCAGCCCGACATTCGACCTGCCGTACTCGGTGGACGGCATCAGCCGCGCGCAGATCAGCGACGGCCAATTGGGCATCAACGCCTCCGAAGCCCTGTCCCGCGTACCCGGCCTGGTGGTGCAGAACCGCCAGAACTATGCTCAGGACCTGCAGATTTCCTCCCGCGGCTTCGGCGCCCGCTCGGCGTTCGGTGTGCGTGGCATCAAGCTGATCGCCGACGGCATCCCCGCCAGCACCCCGGATGGCCAGGGCCAGGCCGCCACCTTCAACCTCGACACCGCCGAACGCATCGAAGTCCTGCGCGGCCCGGCCGCCACCCTGTATGGCAGCAATGCCGGCGGCGTGATCCAGATGTTTTCCCGCGATGGCGAAGGCCCGCCGCGCATCGGCGCCGAGACCCTGGTGGGCAGCGACGGCCTGAACAAGAACCACCTGAGCGCCGAAGGCGAGGCCAATGGCGCAGGCTTCGTACTGGATGCCTCGCGCATGGACACCAACGGCTACCGCGACCACAGCAGCGCCCGTCGCGACCAGACCTTCGCCAAGCTCAACTTCCAACCGGATGACGACAGCAAGCTGGCGCTGATCTACAGCAGCCTGGAGCAGAACGGCACCCAGGATCCATTAGGTCAGACCTGGGCGGCGTACAAGGCCGACCCGCGTTCGGTGAGCAGCAATGCGCTGACGTACAACACGCGCAAAAGTATCGATCACCAGCAATTGGGTCTGAATTATGAGCGGTATTTCGGCGATGCGACGCTGCAGGTGAACGGGTATACCGGGCGGCGGAGTGTGATTCAGTATCTGTCGATACCCAAAGGCACACCCGCCAACGAACGTGGCGGTGGCGTGGTGCAATTTGACCGCAAGTTCTACGGCGGCAGCGTACGCTGGATGCAGCCTGTCGAAAGCGCACCGGGCGACTTGATGATCATCACCGGGCTGGATTTCGACCAGAGCGAAGACAGCCGCCATGGCTATCAGAACTACAGCGGCAATACCCTTGGCGTAAAAGGCCAGCTACGCCGCGATGAAATCGACACGGCGCGCAGCCTTGACCCCTACATCCAGGCCAACTGGGCCCTCGACCGCTGGACCCTGCAGGCGGGCGTACGTCACAGCACCATGCAGATGGATGTCGATGATCAATTCCTGAGCAACGGCGACGCCAGCGGCAGCAAGACCTATCAGAAAAACACCCCATCGATGAGCGTGATGTATGCATTCACGCCCGAATTGCACGGCTACGTCAGCGCAGGCAAAGGCTTCGAAACCCCGACCCAGGCTGAATTGGCCTACGCGCCAGGCACTGTCGAGGGCTTCAATTTCGGCCTGAAACCGTCCGAAAGCACCCAATACGAAGTGGGCTTGAAGGCCCAGGTGCACGACACCCGGATCAACGCCGCTGTGTTCCAGATCACCACCGAGAATGAACTGGTGGTCGACCAGTCACTCGGCGGCCGCACCAGCTACCAAAACGCCGGCCGCACCCTGCGCCGGGGCTTCGAACTGGGCATCGAAAGCCAACTCAGCGAACAGTGGAGCACCAACCTCGCCTACACGCGCCTGCAAGCCACCTACGACAGCGACTTCGTCGGCGGCGCAAAACCCGTCGACAAAGGCAACTATCTCCCCGGCGTGCCGCAAACCACGCTGTTCGCCGAGCTGAACTGGAAACCCCGGGACTGGGTCAGCACCGCCATCGAAGGCATGTACCGCAGCAAGGTCTACGTCGAAGACACCAACAGCCAACACGCCGCACCGGGCTACAGCGTGTTCAACTGGCGCGCACGTTTTGAGCAGAAGGTCGAACACTGGACCTTCCACCAGACCCTGCGCCTGGATAACCTGCTGGATCGCCAGTACGTCGGGTCGGTGATCGTCGGCGACGGCAATGGCCGCTACTACGAAGCGGCACCCGGGCGCTCCTGGTATGCCGGGGCGGGTGCCGAGTATCAATTCTGAACGCACCACACATTAAATGTGGAAGGCCCCACTACCTCTTCGACGTAGCGCTGTCGCGCAGCAAACCGCCCCCTGTGGCGAGTGGGTTTGCCCCCCAAGCGTCGGATGGAGTCCAGCTTTCGGGGTGCAACACTAGACGCGCTCCAGCATCCGCCGACTGGCAAAACTGAAGCTCAGCACGATAAAGATCAGCACTCCAGTCGCCACCTGCTGCCAGTAGAAATTCCAGCCGATCAGCAGCAGCCCGTTGGCGATCACGTTGATAAACAACACGCCCAGCAGGGTCCCGGGAATATTTGCCCGGCCCTGTCGACTCAAGGTGGTACCGATAAACACCGCGCCAATCGCATTGAGCAAAAACGCGTTACCCGACAGCGGCACATAGGCGCTGACTGTGGCGCTGAGCAACACGCCCGCCACCCCACAGGCCAGGGCGGTAGCCAGGGCCACGACGGTGACGATGCGACGCACCGACAACCCCGAGTAATACGCCAACAGCGGCTGGGTGCCCTGGGCCAGCAACTCGCGGCCCAGGCGTCCGCGCGCCAAGGCCAGGCCGTAGAACAGCGCCAGCCCCAATACGATCAGCAGCGGTGTCAGCCCCGTGAGCTCAGGCTTCAAGCCTTGGCTGATATAGATCGGCTGGCCGCCGTCCGAGAGCAGTTGCTGGGCGCTGGTGCCGATGAACAAGGTGCCCAGGGTGGCCAGGAACGGACTGATCCGCAGCCCGGCAATCAGACCGGCATTGACCAGCCCCACCAGCAGCGCCGCCGACAGCGCGCCGGTGGCCGCCACCGCCCAGCCATGGCCGCCATTGAGCAGCACCACAAAGCTGAAACTGGCGAAGTCCAGCGCCGTACCCACCGACAGGTCGATACCACCGGCCGCCACCGCGTAGGTCATGCCGATAGCGACAATCGCCAGCAGCACGAAGTTGTTCAGCACCAGGCTTTGCAGGTTGCCTGCACTGAGGAAGCCCGGCGCTTGCAGCGCAAACACCACGACAATCAGCGTGAATACCAGTGGCAATGTCAGCGGCAATAATGCCCGTGCGTTCATGCCGTCGCCCCTCGGTTCAATGCACTGGACGCCGCGACGACCAGCAAGATCAACACGCCCTGCACACCATTGACCCAGAAGCTGGAGAGGTTAAGCAGTTGAAAGCCATTGATCAGAAAACCAATCAACAGCGCCGCCAGCAACGTCCCAGGAATGCTCGCCACCAACCGGCGGGAAAACACCACGCCGAGAAAGGCGATCGCCACCACCGACAGCAGCATATCGCCGGAACCGGTGGTGCTGCCGCTGAAGAACGCAGCCGAACACAGCGCAGCCACGGCGGCGCACAGGCCGGACAGTAAATAGCTCGACAGCACGTAGGCGGACACACCAATGCCCGCCGCTTCGGCCGCCTGGGGGTATTCGCCCACCGCATGCAGACGTAGCCCATAGGCCGAGTGCTGAATCAGCAGCGTCAGCGCGCCCGCCATCACCAGCAGCACCCAGGCCAGGGCCGGTACGCCCAACCAGGTGCCACCACTGAGCAGGTCCAGTAACGGCGAGTCCGTGGAGACCACCGTGTTTTCCGTCAGTACCAACTCCAGCCCGGCCAGTACATTCATGCTCGCCAGGGTCGCCAGTAACGGCGGCAAACGCAGCACCACCACGGCCAGCCCATTCAGCAAGCCGACCGCCAAACCGCAGCCCAGGGTCAGCAGCAACGTCAACCAGAGATCCAGGCCGGTATTATTGAGGCGGCTGAACACCGCCGCGCACAATCCCAGGTTGGCCGCCAGCGACAGGTCCAGTCCTCCAGCCACCACGTTAGAACCGCCGCCGATAATCACGCAGGTGAGCCCGAAGGCCAGCACGCCGAGAATCGCCGACTGGCTGAACACGTTGGCCAGATTGCCCACCGACAGAAAGTTCGGCGCAGCCACGGCAAACCCCAGCAGGATCGCCACAAACACCCCCACCGAACCACGGCGCAGCACCAGCACCCATAGCCGCTGGGATAACCCAGGCGCCGCCGCTTCAAGCATGTTCCACCTCTCGAGCGCTTAAAGCCGCCGCAACCACGGCCCCCGTCGCACAGGCCAGCAACTGATCGCTGTCCGCTTCCCCCGCACGGAACTCACCGGCGACCTCACCCCGATGCAGCACCAGGATTCGGTCACTGATCCCCAACAACTCCGGCAAATCCGAAGACAACACCAGCACCGCCGCGCCCTCTTTCACCAAGCGCCCGATCAAGCGGTAGATCTCCACCTTGGCCCCCACATCCACCCCCACGCAGGGCTCATCCAACAGGTACACCGCCGAGCGGCGGCTCAGCCATTTTCCCAGGGCGACCTTCTGCTGGTTGCCACCACTGAGCTGGCTGACGGCCGCTTGGGGCCCCGGCGCCTTGATTGCCAATTCGTCGATCAGCCGCAGGCTTTCCGCTTGCTCCTTGCGGCGGCTTAACAACCCCCAGCGACTGAAGCGCCCGAGCCCCGCCAGCGTCAGGTTTTCCAGTACCGAAAGCACTGGCGAAATTCCCTGGCTGCGCCGCTCTTCCGGCACCAGCGCAATGCCCTCGGCAATCGCCTGGCCCGGCGAACGCAGGCGCAGTAAACGCCCGTCCAGCTGCACACTGCCGCTGTCGGCGCGCTCGACACCGAAAAGTGTCTTGAACAACTCCTTGGCTCCCGAGCCGACCAGCCCGGTCAGGCCGACGATTTCTCCGCGCCGCACGTCCAGATCGATCTGCCGATAGCGCCGCGCCAGGCTCAACCCGCGTACCTGCAACAGCGGCGCTCCCAGTGCAACCTTGGCCTTGGGGTACATCTCCTGCACTTCGCGATTGACCATCAGTCGCGCAATCTCGGCGCTGGACGTATGCCGGGGCTGCACCACCGCCACGTCCCGGCCATTGCGCAGCACCGTGACCTCATCGCAGAGGCTGTCGATTTCCTGCAGGTAATGGGAGATGTACAAGATGGATAAACCCTGGTCGCGCAGGCGCTTGACGATGCGCAGCAACTGGTCGACCTCGCGCTTGACCAACGCCACGCTGGGTTCGTCGAACACCAGGATCTTCGGCTGGCGAATCAACGCACGGGTGATTTGCAGCACTTGGCGCTCGGCACTGCTCAGCTCACTCACCAGCGCGCCGGCGGGCAATCGCAGATCAAAATATTCCGCCAGCAAGCGCTCGGCTTCACGTTGCTGCCGGCGTCGATCCACAAAGGGCCCGCGCCGTAATTCATGCCCGAAAAACAGCGCCTCGCCCACGGTAAAACTGGCGGGCAACAGACGCTCCTGATGGATGAACTGCACACCCAGCGCGTCCACCTGGCGCGGTGACAAAGCGCCGTACGACTGGCCGTCGATGCTCACCTGCCCCGCGTCCGCTTTGTGGATACCGGCCAGGATCTTGATCAAGGTCGACTTGCCCGCACCGTTCTCCCCGACCAGGCCGTGGATGCTGCCGCGTTCGACTTTAAGGCTTGCGTCATCCAGCGCCAGGGTGGCGCCAAAGCGTTTATGCAGGTGTTGCAGGTGCAATGCCGGCATCAGTCACCCCGCAGTTGCTGAACCTGCCCCAGGTTGCCGGCAGTGGTCAGCAGGGTGGTCACATGGGTTTCCTTGGGCAGGTCTCGTTGCCCGGCCAGGTAGCGCGCCACATTCTGCACAGCGGTCTTGCCGATCAACGCCGGTTGCTGCGCCACGACCGCCCCCACCGGCGAATTCGCCTGGCCGAGCAGCGCCAGCACTTCCGGCGTACCGTCGACGCCGTAAGTCTTGATCTCGGTGCGCTTGGCATCGATCAGCGCCTTGCTCGCGCCCAACTGCGGAATATCCCACGCCGACCAGATCGCCGAGACGCTGCCCGCCGGGTATTTGTTGAGCAGCGCCGACACTTGGGAATAAGCATCCTGCACGGTGTTGGGGATCACGTCGCGAAGCTCCGGCTGGATGATTTCCAGCTGCGGGTAATCCTTGAGCGCCAGCTTCAACTGGTCATAACGGATGGCACACACCGGCACGCCGTAGAAACCGTTGAACACCAGGATCTTGCCTTTGCCGCCGGCGTCCTTGATCAATTGATCGGCCAACGCCTTGCCGGTGGCGACGTTGTCGGAGGTGGTGTTGTTGAGGCTGTACTGGGACGGTGCATCGATGGTGAAGAGCGGGATGCCAGCCTTGCTGATGCGCTTGAGCCAGGGATCGATCACGCTGAGGGTGCCCAGGGTCTGGATCACGGCGTCGGGTTTCTGGGTGACCACGGTTTGCAGCTGGGTCACCAAGTTCTTGTCATTACGCCCGGCATCGAGGGTGATCGGCGTGCCGCCCAGGCGCTTGATCTCATCGACCTGAGCCTGGAACGCCTTGATATCGAAATAGTGACTGGTGCCGGTCATGCTCACTGCAATGCGCTTGCCGGCCAGGGACGGCACGGCCTCATCGCCCTCGGCGGCCTGGACACTGACGACATGGCCCAGCAACAGCACGGCGCCAAGGCAGATCAAACGGGAAAGCGAGGAAAGGCTGGAAGGCATACAGGGCTCCGCTGCGACCGGTGAAAGGGTTCACCAAGAGGCATTGCAGAGCCCGTGCCAGGATTTTTATCACATCAAATCAAGGGGATAACGTTTTCGGGTTAAGGCGGGCTGTCGTTCTGGGTCAACAACTGTCTGATAACTGTTGCTCAGGCAACAGCTGTTGATCGTTCCCCCTGCATGACAACGATCAGGTCGGTTGCTTCGGCAGCCGCTGATCAATCATCTGATACAACGCACTCGTCTCAGGCCAGTTCCGCATAAACCGCGCACGGTCCCTGGCATACGCCGGGGCGAAGCTGGCGGCAGAGCTGTGTTGGCGCATCGCGTCGAGGTCGATCAGCGACCAGCGATCCTTATCCCAGAACAGGTTATGACCCTTGAAGTCGCCATGGCTGATGCGCTCGCGAATCAGCTCGGCGAACAACTGATCCAGCGCCAGCAGTTCGTTTTCCGGCGCGTCACCGTGTTCGATATAGGGCGCGAAACGCTCGATGATGTCCGGGCCCGGCAGGTACTCGGTGACCAGGTACGCGCGGCTGCGCAGCCAGAAAAAACGCTTTTCCAAAACGGCCAGCGGCTTGGGTGTGGCGATGCCAAGGAAGGCCAGGCGATTGCCTTCGCGCCAGGAATGCCAGGCGCGGCTCGGGCGCCAGAAGCGCTTGAGCCAATGGGCGAAGCCCTTGATGTTGTAGCGTTTGATCACCAGCGGACGGCCGGCCACTTCGACCTTGGCCACGCTGGCTGCACCACCGGTCTTGTACAGGTGGCCCTGGTCGAGCAACGCATCCGCCTGTTCCAGCACCGGCAGCATCGCGGGTTCTTCATCGCGACGAATCGCGCGCAGGGCAAACGCGCCACGCACCACGCTGAACAGCGTGCAGTCGCGGCCCACCTTGTTCAACAAGTCCTTCAAACGCCAGGCACTGACCTTACGCACCTGTTTTTCCAGGGCTTCGAGGGGCAAGGCGTGCTCGCCGTTGCTCAGCAGGTAGTACACCAGTAACTCTTCGGTAAACGGCGCAAGATTTTTCGGCAATTGGGCGAAAAACACCCCGAGGTTTTCCAGCACGCGGTTACGCGACAGTGGCTTGCCCGCCTCCTCCACGCGAATGCCTGCACCGTCGATCAAGTACAGCTTGCCGTCCTGGCGCAGCAGGTTGTCCAGGTGCAGGTCTTCCTGCCACAGGCCCTTGGTATGCATCTGCCCGATCGCGCCCAGCGCCTCGGCCAGCACCGCGGTTTGCTCGTCGGCCAGGGGCGGCAGCGCTCCGACGGCGTGCCAGGCATCGGCCAGGCTCTCGGCGCCTTCGATAAACTCGAACAGCAGCCAGCCGCCCTCGCCTTCCTGCAAGCCATCGGCAAGCAACAACGGGGTGGTCAGGCCTTGCTCGGCCAGCAGGCGTACGCCGCAGAGTTCACGTTGGAAATGCCGCGCGGCCTTGCCGCCCACCAATAATTTGGCCAGCACCGGACGCCCGCGCCATACCGCCACGCCCACGTAACGCTCACCCGGCAACACCCGCAACAGGCTCAGCAGTTGCAGTTGGCCAGGGCCGGCGGCATCCGCCAGGTCGATGGTGAGGGGCAGGCGCGGTGCGCGGCCGGCATTTTTCAACTCGGACAAACGCATCAGCGGTTCTCCTTATGGCTGCGCCGCTTTGTCAGGCGTTGCAGCCAGGTGGCGACCAGTGCGCTGTCTTCAGGCTGATCGAGGTAAGCCGCCAGCAGTTGACGCACCTGTGCGTCCGACCACTGCGGCGCACGGCGCAATAACGGCTCCAGGTCCTTGACCCGGTCCCGCCAGCCGAACAGCAGCGGACGGGTTTTCTCCAGGTCGATCAACTGCGCGGCGTAGCCGTCACCGGTGGCCTGCAGGAAAATATGCTTGGGGTAAAAACAGCCATGCACCTGGCCAACGCTGTGCAGCCGGCGCGCCAGCAGGCCGCAGGCCAACAGGATCGCAGAGTGCTGGGCGTCGCTCAGTTGCGTCCATTGTTCCAGCAACGAATCCAGGTCGTTCCAGCCATCCAGCGCGCGGGTCAGCAGCATCGCGCGGTGTTCACCGGCGACTTTGCGCTCGCCGTAGAACGCCGCCTGCAACGCCGGGATCCCGAGCGTGCGGTAACGGCTGATGTTGCGGAACTCGCGGGAGAAACTGGGCTCGCCCAACGGCCGGTGCAAGCTGCGCGTAAGGTAGTTGCTCTGGCGCTTGAGGTAATAACCGTGGCCGTCGAGCTCCAGGCGAAACACGCTGCTCCAGCCGCCACGGCTGGTGTTGGGCTCGTCCACCGCGTCCAGTTGCTTGGCCCACAGGGCGTCGAAGGTCGCAAGGCCGTGGCGCTCCAGCAGGGCGCGATCTTCAGCCGCCAGGAAATCACTCATTCACGTCCCTCGAAAAACTTCACTACGTGGCGAATCCGCCGTTTGTCCGACTCACTCAGGTGTCGACACTGACGGTACTGCATGTAGAAGCGCAGGCGCTGGGTGGCCGACAAGTGATACTTGGCTACCTTGTCCAGGCAGGCCAGGTCCTTGGTAATGCGGTACTTGAGCCAGAAACCGCGCCAGAAATCGCCGTTGGGGCAATCGATCAGGTACAGGGTGGCCTGGTCGTCGATCAGCAGGTTGCGCCACTTCAAGTCGTTATGGGTAAAGCGATGATCGTGCATGGTGCGTGTGTATTCGGCGAGCTGGCGGCTGACCGCGCTGACCCACTTGGGATCGCGCAGGCGCGCATCTTTACGTTCAGCCAGTACCGAGAGGTCTTCGGTCCTCGGCAACTCGCGAGTGATCATCGCGCCACGATCGTAGGCCAGGCCGCTGCGCTCCAGGCCCCAGGCGACCACGTCGGCAGTGGGAATGCCCCATTTGGCGAAACGCTTGAGATTCTGCCATTCGGACTTGACCCGCGGCTTGCCCAGGTAACGCCGCAGGCCCTTGCCGGCGCCGGTGTAGCGCTTGACGTAATAGTTGACCCCGCCACGCTCCACCCGGATTACTTCCGACAGTGGATCGCGCGTCAGCCGCTCGCCTTGTAGGGCAAACACCGCTTCGAGGCTTCCAAAATCATCCGCCAGGGCGGCGTAGGCAGGTTCCAGGTTCCAACCCGCCATCAGATCGCATCCCCGTAACGTTGCTTACGCGCATACAGCTTGTCGGCTTTGCGCTGCATCAGGCTCAGGGACGCCGATTGCTCGCCCAGGATCTGGCGCAGCGGCTGGCGGAAGTAGCCCTTGAGGAAGCGAAATGTATCGCGACGGGTCAGGCCGATGTCCAGCGCCGAGTAGTACAGCGCGGAGAGGTCCTTGTCGCGCCAGCGCAGGGGCAAATGGGCACGCATTTGCGCCCGGTGCAGGTCGATCACCGAGAGCTTGATGTTGCGTGGGTCGATCGGTTTGGACGTGTCCAGCAGGAAGTGGCACAGGTAGCAGTCGCGGTGATTCACGCCGCCACGGTGCATGTCGCCAACCATGCGCGCCAACTCGGCCGTGAGCGCATGGCGCAACGCGGGCGCGGGCGGCTCGGCGACCCAGTTGACGCTCAGATCTTCAAGGCTGATGGTCGGCGCCAACTCTTCGGTGATGATGAACGAGTGCTGGTCCGCCGGGTTGCTGCCTTTTTCGCCGAAGGCCACGCCGGTCATGGTCGGCACACCGAGTTCCTGCAAGCGGTGAATGGCATCCCATTCCAGGCCGGCGCCGAGCACCGGCAGCTTGGCGGTGATCAGGTTCTTGAAGATTTCCGCCCAGCCGATGCCGCGGTGGATTTTGACGAAATACGGGCGGCCATCCACCTCGGTGCGCAGCGTGCGTCGCGCCGCCAGTTCACGGAATACCTGGCCTTGCAGTTGCTCGACTTCGGCAAAGGCATCACGCCCGGCCCATAACGTCTTGAACGGTTCGGCAAGAATCAATTTCATCGTTTTGGCTCCGCCAGAATCACATCCGCAGCGTGCTGCGGCATGCTGTAGAGGTCGGCCGTCTCGGCGAAGGCCAACCCATTGCGGCCCCAGGCCGCGCGCTGTGCAGAATCGGTCAACATCTGCGTCAGGTACTGGTTCAACTGAGCCTGTTCAAACGGCTCGTCCAGCACCAGGCCGCTGTCGGCTTCGGCGATGTAATGGGCATAACCACACACGGCCGAGACCAGCACCGGCAACCCGGCCACCAGGGCTTCGAGCAACACGGTGCCGGTGTTTTCGTTGTATGCCGGGTGGATCAACAGGTCGGCGCCCAGCAGGAAACGCGGGATATCGCTGCGCCCCTTGAGGAACTGCACGTTATCGCCCAGCCCGAGGGTGGCGCTTTGCAGTTGGAATACCTTGGGGTCGTCCTGGCCGATTACAAACAGCCGCGTGCGTTTTTTCAGCTCAGCCGGCAATGCGGCCAGCGCTTTCAGGCTGCGGTCGACGCCCTTGGTCTTGAAGCCGGAACCGATTTGCACCAACAGCAGGTCGTCATCGCCCAGGTTGAATTCCTTGCGGAAACCCTCACGAATCTCGGCCGCATTCGGCGGTGCGCGGCGGTCCTGGGCAATGCCCGGTGGCAGCAGGTGAAAGCGCTCCAGCGGCGTGTCGTAATGCTTGATGAACAGCGGCTGCTGCACTTCGGAAATCATCAAGACTTCGGTCTTGGCGTCCTTGGCAAACACCGCGCGCTCGTACTCGGCAAAGTGGCGATAGCGGCCAAAACTGCGGTACAGCGAATGGCGCAGGTTTTGTGCCTTGTCTTCAAAGCAGCCGTCGGCGGCGTAGTACACGTCGAGGCCGGGCATCTTGTTGAAGCCGATCAGGCGGTCCACCGGGCGTTTGGCCAGGTCCGCCTCCATCCAGGCGCTGAGCTTCTCGTTGCGCCGATGGTTGAAGAACGCCTTGACCGGCGCCACCAGCACTTCGAAACCGGGCGGAATGTCACCTTCCCAGATCAGCGTGTAGACACGAATCTGATGGCCGCGCTGCTGGCACTCCAGGGCGATGCGCATGAAGTCGCGCTGCAGGCCGCCGAAGGGGAAATATTTGTACAGAACAAAAGCCAGTTGCATCAGTGCAGCTCCTCAGCCAATAACAACGTGCTCAGCCGGGTTGCCACACGCTCAGGGTTCAGGCGCGTGAAACACAGGGGCGACTCGCGCTTGATGTCGAACCGACGCAGGTCGTCGGCCGTCGGTTGATAAGTACATTGTTTTTGCAGGCACGGCGCACAGGCAAAGTCGCTGGCCAGGTGAATCTGGCCCTTGCCGTAGGCGCCGGTCAGGCCGGGGTTGGTGGGGCCGAACAGGGAAATGGTCGGCACATCCAGCGCTGCCGCCAAATGCCCGAGCCCCGTGTCCACCGCCACACAGGCGCGGGCGCCGGCCAATACACGGGCCACACCGGCCAGGTTCAGCTTGGGCAGCACTTCGGCGTTGTTCAGGCCTTGGGCCAGGCGTTCAGCCCGGGCCTTTTCGGCAGCGTTGCCCCAGGGCAACTTCACGTCCACCCCCAGGCGGCCCATGCGTTCGGCCAACTCGCGCCAATAGGCTTCGGGCCAATGCTTGGTGTCCCAGGTGGTGCCGTGCAGCAGCAGGACGAAGGGCTTTTTCGGCGGCAGGCCGAGCAGTTTTTCGGTGCTCAGGCCGTAGTCGCCCAAGCCTTTGGGTAAGTCATAGCCGAGGGCCACGGCGAACAGTTGGCGTAAACGCTCCACCGCATGCTGCCCACGGGCCACGGCCAGGCGCCGCGAGTAAAAGCGCGCGGCAATCGGCTCACGGGCCGAGTGTTGGTCGAATCCGGCCACCGGAGCACGCACGTAGCGGGTCAGCCAGGCGCTTTTGAACAGGCCCTGGGCATCGATCACCAGGTCGTATTTGGTCGACTGGACTTGCTGCTTGAAGCGCCGCCACTCGCCGCTCTTGACGGTTTGCCAGAGGTTCTTGCGCCAGCGGCGGATCGCCACCGGGATTACCTTGTCGACGGCCGGGTGCCAGGTGGGGATTTCGGCGAAGCCCTCTTCCACCACCCAGTCAAAGCGAATGCCGGGGATCGCCCGGGCCGCGTCGGTCAGTGCCGGCAAGGCGTGGATGACGTCGCCCAGGGATGAGGTCTTGATTACCAGTACCCGCAACTCAGTGAACCTCGACCACATCGCCCTGCAACCGCTGCAAGGCATCGGTTACCGGCTGCGGCAGCAATTGGCGCATGCAGTTGTAATGGCCGAAACGGCAGGTGCGCTCAAAACACGGGCTGCACTCCAGCCCCAGGCGCACCACTTCGACCTGGTCGGCCAACGGCGGGGTAAAACCCGGCGAGGTGGAACCGTACACCGCCACCAACGGGCGGTTCAGCGCTGCGGCGACGTGCATCAGGCCGGAGTCGTTGGACACCACCGAATCGGCGCAGGACAACAGGTCGATGGCCTCAGCCAGGGACGTGTCGCCACTGAGGTTAACCGCCTCTTCGCGCAGGCCGGGAATCAGACGCTGGCGAATATCTTCACCGACGGGGTGATCCTTCTTCGAGCCGAACAACCATACCTGCCAGCCTTCACGGATCTTGGTTTCGGCCACCTTGGCGTAGTGCTCCGACGGCCAGCGCTTGGACTCGCCGAACTCCGCACCGGGGCACAGGGCCAATACCGGCCGATCCAGGCTCAGGCCGAACTTGGCCAGGGCCGCATCGCGGGTCACCGGGTCGATTTGCAGGCTGGGGCGCGGGTACGGCTTGGGCAACTCGGCGCCCGGCGCATAGGCCAGGGCCATGAAGCGCTCGATCATCAGCGGGTAGCGCGCCTTGTCCAGCGTGCGCACGTCGTTGAGCAAGACGTAGCGAAACTCACCGCGCCAGCCGGTGCGCTTGGGGATGCCGGCAAAATAGGGCACCAGCGCCGACTTCAGCGAGTTGGGCAACAGGATCCCCTGGTCGTACTGGCCCGCCAGGGATTTGCCGATGCGACGGCGGGTCGCCAGTTCCAGGGCGCCGTGGCCGAGCGGAAAGCTCAAGGCCTTGCGCACTTCGGGCATGCGCTCAAGGATCGGCCGGCTCCACTCAGGGGCGAGCACATCGATCTGGCAGTCCGGATAGCGCACGCGCAGGCTCTGGAACAGTGTCTGCGCCATCACCATGTCACCGACCCAACTGGGCCCAACGATCAGAATATTCATGTAGTTTCCACAAACGATGCGGGGAGGCTTATGCCTCCCCGCCCTAATAGTGTTTCAACTCAACCCCAGCGCCTGCCAGATTCGCATCACCTGGCGCCGTTCGTCAGCGAACTGATCACCGGGCACCGTCCCGGCCTCGTTTTGCAAGGCCTGGCGATGCGCGGCGGAGCGGTAGGCCTTATACACCTCGCGCAGCAGATGGGCATCGGCGGCGGGCATCAACCCCACCTGCTCCAGGCCTTCCAGAATGCGGATATTGTCGGTATAGCGCAGCAACGATGGATGTTGCGCAGACCATGCCAAAGCCGCGTATTGCACCATAAATTCAATATCGACGATACCTCCGGCGTCCTGCTTGAGGTCGAACAGCGCCGTGGCTTCGAAGGCATTGGCGCCGGTGCCGGCCACCGTGGCCTTGGTGCCCAGGTTGTCACGCATCTTCGCGCGCATCTCGCTGACCTCCTGGCGCAGCTTCACCAAGTCCCGTTCACGCCCCAGCACTTTAGCCCGTACCTGCTCAAACGCACGACCTACATCCTGGCTGCCCACCAGCACCCGCGCGCGGATCAGGGCCTGATGTTCCCAGGTCCAGGCTTCATTTTGTTGATAGCGGTCAAACGCCCCGAGGGAACTGACCAACAGCCCGGACGCGCCGGAAGGTCGCAGGCGCATGTCCACTTCATACAACTGGCCGGAGTTGGTCTGGGTGGTCAGCAGATGAATGATCCGCTGGCCCAGGCGCGTGAAGAACTGCGCGCCGTCGATCGGCTTGGCCCCGTCGGTCTCGGCCTGCGGGTCGCCGTCGTGGATAAACACCAGGTCCAGGTCAGAACCATGCCCCAATTCGATGCCGCCGACTTTCCCATAACCGACAATGATGAACCCAGGATCGCACAGGGTGCCGTCCAACCGCTGCGGCGAGCCGTGCCGCGCGACCGTCTGGCGCCAGGCCAGGGCCAGCACTTGCTCGAGGATGGCTTCGGCGAGCCAGGTCAGGTAGTCGCTGACTTTCATCAACGGCAGGCTGCCGGCGATTTCCGAAGCGGCCACGCGCAAGCGGTGAGCCAGCTTGAAGTGCCGCAGGGCTTCCATCTGCTGCTCCAGGTCATCCTCGGGGATGCGCGTGAGGCGTTCACGCAACTCGGCGGCGAGTTCCGGCGCCAGCGGTGGCTTGAACAGGCGGCCTTCGTTGAGCAACTCATCCAGCAGCAGTGGGAAGCGCGTGATCTGTTCGGCGATCCACGGGCTGGCGGCGCACAGGGTCAGCAAGCGGCGCAGGGCGTCGGGGTTTTCCGTCAGCAGCACCAGGTAGGCGGAACGCCGGGCAACGGCCTCCACCAGCGGCAGTACGCGCTCCAGCACCAGATCCGGGTTGGCGTGCTCGACGGCTTGGGCGAGCAAGCGCGGGATAAATGCATCCAGGCGTTCACGGCCGAGCCGCTGCATGGCGCGCAGTTGCGGACTGCTGCGCAAGCTGGCCAGGGCCTTGAGGGCCTTGGGCGCATCGGTGAAACCGCCCTCCCCCAGTTGGCGGCAGGCTGCGTCCTCATCTTGGGATTCTTCCCACAAGGGCAACCACTCGCCCCCTACGACCAACTCGCTTTCTTCGCCTTCTTCCTCGTCAGGGTCAGCAATCACCTGACGGAAGTGCCAGTCCACGCGACCACGCCAGTACATCAACCGCTCGTGGAACGCCGCCCAGTCGGCAAACCCGAGCATAAAGGCAATGCGCGCCTGGTCTTCAGGGCTGTCCGGGAGCATTTGGGTCTGGCGGTCGGCAATCGCCTGGATCGCATGTTCGGTGTAGCGCAGGAATTCATAGCCGTTGCGCAACTCGGCGATCACCGCCGGCGGCAAATAGCCCTGGCCTTCCAGGGTGCCCAGCACCTTGAGCAGCGGCCGTTGCTGCAGGCTGAGGTCGCGGCCGCCATGGATCAGTTGGAACGCCTGGGCGATGAATTCCACTTCGCGGATGCCGCCCGAGCCCAGCTTGATATTGTCGGCCATGCCTTTGCGCCGGACTTCCTGCTGGATCAGCTGCTTCATGGTGCGCAGCGCTTCGATGGCGGAAAAGTCCAGGTAGCGGCGATAGACGAATGGCCTGAGCATGTCGAGCAACTGCGCACCGGCCACCTGGTCACCGGCGACCACGCGCGCCTTGATCATGGCGTAGCGTTCCCAGTCGCGGCCCTGGTCCTGGTAGTACTGCTCCAGCGCGTTGAAGCTGAGCACCAGCGCACCGGCCGAACCGTAAGGGCGCAGGCGCATGTCGACACGGAAGACAAAGCCGTCGACGGTCATTGGATCAAGGGCCTTGATCAATTTTTGACCAAGGCGAATAAAGAATTCCTGATTATCCAGGGAGCGCTTTACGCCCAGCGTTTCGCCGCCCTCGGGGTAGGCGAAGATCAGGTCGATATCCGACGACAGGTTCAGCTCCACCGCACCGAGCTTGCCCATGCCGAGGATGACCATGTGCTGCGGCTCGCCACTGCGCCGGCCGGTCGGTGTGCCGAACTGCACGCAGTGGCGCTGGTACAGCCATTGATAGGCCTGGTCGATGCTGGCGTCGGCCATGTCGGAGAGGTCGCGGCAGGTTTGCACCAGGTCGGCCTGGCGGGTCAGGTCGCGCCAGATGATGCGCACTTGCTGGCGCGTACGTTGGCGGCGCAGCACACGGCCGAGCTCATCTTCGGTTTCGGCCTGCTGCACGGCACCGGCAATCTGCCCACATAGCTCGCCGGGCGCGAAACCACGGTCCAACTCGCCCCAGGCGGCCAGTTCCAGCAACATCAAAGGGTCACGAACACTCTGTTCAATGACGAAATCACTGGCGGCGCACACACGGGCGAAGTCGGCCCACCGTTGCGGCGTCCACGCAGAAAGGCCATGATCGTCGTCCAGCGCGGCCACGGCGTCACGAAATGACTGCTCGGCCCGCTTGGCCATCGGCAGGAGAATGGCTGGCAGTTCGACCAGCATTGGAAGGCTCATGGTCTATCCTTGATCGGCGCGTAAATGGCTTGTGGCTGTGAGCGCAAGCACCACGCTCGATGAAGGACTGTCGAACAAAGGTGATAAATAGCTGAAAAATTATAATTTTTGGCAGGCAACATTAAACTTCTACCTTTTCTTGTTCGCAAAAGATCAACAATAACGATTATGCTCACCAGCCAGACCGAGCAATCCGCTCAGTCTTGTGTAGTTTTACTACTCGTATATACATTCGAAAGGCTGAAATGGCCGACGATTTGTAGTAAAACTACAGGACGCCGAAGCAACCTTCGGCCATCCAAGAATTTATGTCGTCTGCCCACAAGGCCAGTCGCAAACTTCAGGCAACCGATTCTGGTAGCCTTTCCGCCCTGGAGCAAGCCATGCAAGACCTCGATCCCGTCGAAACCCAGGAATGGCTGGACGCCCTGGAATCGGTTCTCGACAAAGAAGGCGAAGACCGTGCTCACTACCTGATGACCCGTATGGGCGAACTCGCGACCCGCAGCGGCTCGCAACTGCCCTACGCCATCACCACGCCATACCGCAACACCATCCCCGTTACCCACGAAGCACGCATGCCTGGCGACCTGTTCATGGAACGCCGCATTCGCTCGCTGGTACGTTGGAACGCCATGGCGATGGTAATGCGCACGAACTTGAAAGATTCTGACCTGGGCGGTCACATCTCCAGCTTCGCTTCCAGCGCAACCCTGTATGACATCGGTTTCAACTACTTCTTCCAGGCCCCGACCGACGAACACGGCGGCGACCTGATCTACTTCCAGGGCCACACCTCGCCAGGCGTCTACGCCCGTGCGTTCATGGAAGGTCGCATCAGCGAAGAACAAATGAACAACTTCCGCCAGGAAGTCGACGGTCAGGGCCTGTCGTCCTATCCGCACCCTTGGCTGATGCCTGATTTCTGGCAGTTCCCGACGGTCTCCATGGGCCTTGGCCCGATCCAGGCGATCTACCAGGCACGTTTCATGAAGTACCTGGAAGCCCGTGGCTTCATCCCGGAAGGCAAGCAGAAAGTCTGGTGCTTCCTGGGCGACGGCGAGTGCGACGAGCCGGAATCCCTGGGCGCCATCTCCCTGGCCGGCCGCGAGAAGCTGGACAACCTGATCTTCGTCATCAACTGCAACCTGCAGCGCCTCGACGGCCCGGTTCGCGGCAACGGCAAGATCATCCAGGAACTCGAAGGCGTATTCCGCGGTGCTCAGTGGAACGTGACCAAGGTCATCTGGGGCCGTTTCTGGGACCCACTGCTGGCCAAGGACGTCGACGGCATCCTGCAACGTCGCATGGACGAAGTCATCGACGGCGAGTACCAGAACTACAAGGCCAAAGACGGCGCGTTCGTGCGTGAACACTTCTTCAACACGCCTGAACTCAAGGCCATGGTTGCCGACCTGTCCGACGACGAGATCTGGAAGCTCAACCGTGGCGGCCACGACCCGTACAAGGTCTATGCGGCGTACCACGAAGCGGTCAACCACAAAGAACAACCCACCGTCATCCTGGCCAAGACCATCAAGGGTTATGGCACCGGTGCCGGCGAAGCGAAGAACACCGCGCACAACACCAAGAAAGTCGATGTCGACAGCCTGAAGTTGTTCCGCGACCGCTTCGACATTCCGGTCAAGGACGAAGAGCTGGAGAACCTGCCGTTCTTCAAGCCTGAGCCAAACAGCGCCGAAGCCCGCTACCTCAGCGAGCGCCGCACTGCACTGGGCGGTTTCGTGCCACAGCGCCGCGCCAAGAGCGTGAGCATTCCGACCCCGCCACTGGATACCCTCAAGGCGATCCTGGACGGCTCGGGCGACCGTGAAATCTCCACCACCATGGCCTTCGTGCGGATCCTCGCGCAGTTGGTCAAGGACAAGGAAATCGGCTCGCGCATCGTGCCGATCATCCCGGACGAAGCCCGTACCTTCGGTATGGAAGGCATGTTCCGCCAGTTGGGCATCTACTCCTCCGTCGGCCAGCTCTACGAGCCAGTCGATAAAGACCAGGTGATGTTCTACAAGGAAGACAAGAAGGGCCAGATCCTCGAAGAAGGCATCAACGAAGCGGGCGCCATGAGCTCCTTCATCGCTGCCGGTACTTCGTACTCCAGCCACAACCAGCCGATGCTGCCGTTCTACATCTTCTACTCGATGTTCGGTTTCCAGCGTATCGGCGACCTGGCTTGGGCAGCGGGCGACAGCCGTACCCGTGGTTTCCTGATCGGCGGTACCGCCGGCCGGACCACGCTGAACGGCGAAGGCCTGCAACACGAAGACGGTCACAGCCACATCCTGGCTGCCACCATCCCGAACTGCCGCACCTTTGATCCAACCTACGGCTATGAGCTGGCGGTGATCATCCAGGACGGCATGAAGAAGATGACCGAAGAGCAGCAGGACGTTTTCTACTACATCACCGTGATGAACGAGTCCTACCAGCAGCCAGCCATGCCGGCCGGTGTCGAGGAAGGCATCATCAAGGGCATGTACCTGCTCGAAGAAGACACCAAGGAAGCAGCGCACCACGTGCAGCTGATGGGCTCCGGCACCATCCTGCGTGAAGTGCGTGAAGCGGCGAAGATCCTGCGTGACGAGTTCAACGTCGGTGCCGACGTGTGGAGCGTTACCAGCTTCAACGAACTGCGTCGCGACGGCCTGGCCGTAGAGCGCAGCAACCGCCTGCACCCTGGCCAGAAGCCAGCCAAGAGCTACGTCGAAGAGTGCCTGGCTGGCCGTAAAGGTCCAGTCATCGCCTCTACCGACTACATGAAACTGTTCGCTGAACAAATTCGCCAGTGGGTCCCGTCCAAGGAATTCAAAGTCCTGGGCACCGACGGTTTCGGCCGCAGTGACAGCCGTAAGAAGCTGCGTCACTTCTTCGAAGTCGACCGTCACTTCGTGGTGTTGGCAGCCCTGGAAGCCTTGGCTGACCGTGGTGAGATCGAACCTAAGGTGGTGGCTGACGCCATCGTCAAGTTCGGGATCAACCCGGAAAAACGCAACCCACTGGACTGCTGAGGAGACTTTTTGTGAGCGAACTCATTCGCGTACCTGACATCGGCAGCGGTGAAGGTGAAGTAATCGAGCTGTTTGTGAAGGTCGGCGACACCGTCGAAGCCGACCAGAGCATCCTGACCCTGGAGTCGGACAAGGCGAGCATGGAAATCCCTGCTCCCAAGGCCGGCGTGGTCAAGAGCCTGAAAGTGAAGCTGGGCGACCGCCTGAAAGAAGGCGACGAACTGCTGGAGCTGGAAATCGAAGGTGCCGCTGATGCGGCTCCTGCGGCGGCTCCTGCTGCCGCTGCTGCACCGGCGCCTGCTGCTGAAAAACCTGCCGCTGCTGCCGAGGCCCCAGCGGCCCCGGCTGCTGCACCTGCTGCTGCCAGCGTCCAGGACATTCATGTTCCGGACATCGGTTCGTCGGGCAAGGCCAAGATCATCGAGTTGCTGGTCAAGGTCGGCGACACCGTCGAAGCCGACCAGTCGCTGATCACCCTGGAGTCCGACAAGGCCTCCATGGAAATCCCATCGCCGGCTGCCGGCGTGGTGGAAAGCATCGCGGTCAAGCTGGAAGACGAAGTCGGCACTGGCGACTTCATCCTCAAGCTGAAAGTACAAGGCGCTGCGCCTGCTGCTGCTCCAGCACCAGCGGCGGCTCCGGCGGCCAAGGCTGAAGCGGCTCCAGCCGCTGCCGCCCCTGCCCCTGCTGCAAAAGCCGAGGCCGCTCCGGCCCCGGCAGCTGCCGCACCGGCGCCAAGCGGTGCCAAGGTTCATGCAGGCCCGGCAGTTCGCCAACTGGCGCGCGAATTCGGCGTCGAGCTGAACGCTGTGTCGGCCACCGGCCCTCACGGTCGCGTGCTGAAGGAAGACGTGCAGGTCTACGTCAAAGCCATGATGCAGAAAGCCAAGGAAGCTCCGGCTGCCGGCGCTGCTACTGGCGGCGCGGGGATTCCACCGATTCCGGTCGTGGACTTCAGCCGCTTCGGCGAGACCGAAGAAGTGCCGATGACCCGCCTGATGCAGATCGGCGCGTCGAGCCTGCACCGCAGCTGGCTGAACATCCCGCACGTCACTCAGTTCGACCAGGCCGATATCACCGACCTGGAAGCTTTCCGCGTTGCGCAGAAAGCCGTGGCCGAGAAGGCCGGCGTGAAACTGACCGTGCTGCCACTGCTGCTCAAGGCTTGTGCACACCTGCTCAAGGAACTGCCGGACTTCAACAGTTCGCTGGCGCCAAGCGGCAAGGCGATCATTCGCAAGAAGTACGTGCACGTCGGTTTTGCTGTCGACACCCCAGATGGCCTGTTGGTACCGGTCATCAAGAACGTCGACCAGAAGAGCCTGCTGCAACTCGCTGCCGAAGCGGCTGCGCTGGCTGCCAAGGCCCGCGACAAGAAGCTCACCGCAGACGACATGCAAGGCGCTTGCTTCACCATCTCCAGCCTCGGTCACATTGGCGGTACGGGCTTCACGCCAATCGTCAACGCGCCGGAAGTGGCGATCCTGGGTGTTTCCAAGGCCACCATCCAGCCAGTCTGGGACGGTAAAGCGTTCCAGCCGAAGCTGATGCTGCCACTGTCGCTGTCCTACGATCACCGTGTGATCAACGGCGCGGCGGCTGCACGCTTTACCCAGCGTCTGAGCCAACTGCTGAACGACATCCGCACGATCTTGCTGTAACCCTGTACAAGCCTCCCCTGCACCGGGGGAGGCTTGGTTGCACTGATTTCCGAGCGCCACGCTCGTACCTCAACCCCGTCAATTTGGCGGGGCTTTTTTTTGCTTTTCTCTACAGACAGGACAGGGTTGTACACCTTCTGTCATCCGGACTGAAGAATTCCCTCACCCGGCCGATAACCCCCTTATAGCACTTAGCCTTCATCCTCTCTTGTCAGTCCGCGCCGCATGATGCAACCTTGCCGCAGGCAACAGTAAAGAGGGCGTGAGCCCGGCGCCGTGCGCGTTATTTGAAGTGAGTTCCCCCCATGAAAAGCCAACCCGATGTCGCCCGTATGGCGGCCGAGGTAGTCACGCAGTTACCGGTGCCTTCGCGCCTCGGTATGCTGCGTTTCGAGCGGCTTAATGAGGCAAGCTGGGCACTTCTGTACCTCGACCCTAACTGCGAACGCCAATTCGGCCTGTCGGCGGTCGAACTGTGCGCCCTGCTCGGCACCCCCTATGCCAGCCTGATGGAACCCCAGGCGCGCTATGAATTACACGACACCATCCAGCAACAACTGACCCAGACCCCTCACTACCTGGTGCGCTACACCCTGCACACCAGCGACGGCCCGCTGAGCCTGCTGGAAATGGGCGAGGCCTATAAACAACACAATCGTCATCTGCTGCGTGGCTACCTGATGGTGGTCGACGGCCTGTTCAGCGAAATCCCCATGACCGCACCCACAGCGGACCTGGAGAGCCAGAACAGCCGCCTGCAAATCGCCCTGGAGCTGAACCAGCGCGCCCAGCAGGAGCAACTGCAGCACCTGGAAAGGGTACGCGCCCAGCAGGAACTGATCCTGTTGCTGGCACGCCAGCGCTACACCGCCAACAATTCGCTGCAGGAAGCCGCTGAGCTGATTACCCGCAGCGCTTGCGATATCTACCAGATTGACTGCGCCAGCATCTGGAACCTCGAAGGCCAGCGCCTGGTGCCGATCTCGGCCTACCACCGCGACGACCAACAGCACCATCTGCCCGAGCCGATCGACGCCAGCTGCTTCCCGGACTACCTGGAAGCCCTGCACACCAGCCGCGCCATCGACGCCACCCACGCCCTGCGCGACCCGCGCACCCGCGAAATGGCCGAAAACCTGCGCGCCAAAGACATCCACGCCATGCTCGACGCCAGCATTCGCGTCGACGGCCAAGTGGTCGGCGTGCTGTGCCTGGAACAGGCCGGCAGCCCGCGTGACTGGCAGGCCGATGAAATTGCCTTTGCCGGCGAGCTGGCCGACCAATTCGCGCAAGTGATCAACAACCACAACCGCCGTACCGCCACCAGCGCCCTGCACCTGTTCCAGCGCGCGGTCGAGCAAAGCGCCAACGCCTTTCTGCTGGTTAACTGCGACGGCATCGTGGAATACGTCAACCCAAGCTTTACCGCAATCACCCAGTACAGCGCCGAAGAAGTCCACGGCCACCGCCTGGCGCAATTGCCGGCGCTGGAAAACCTCAGCGAATTGCTGTTCGACGCACCGTCGAGCCTGGCCAAGAGCAACAGCTGGCAGGGCGAGTTCAAGAGCCGGCGCAAAAACCTCGAACCCTACTGGGGCCAGCTGTCGATTTCCAAGGTGTATGGCGACAACCGTGAGCTGACCCACTACATCGGCATCTACGAAGACATCACCCAGACCAAGCTGGCCCAGCAGCGCATCGAGCGCCTGGCCTACACCGACAACCTGACCAACCTGGGCAACCGTCCGGCGTTTATCCGCAATCTCGACGAACGCTTTGCCCGCGACAGCGACAGCCCGATCAGCCTGTTGCTGGTCGACATCGACAACTTCAAGCGCATCAACGACAGCCTCGGCCATCAGACCGGCGACAAGCTGCTGATCAGCCTGGCCCGACGCCTGCGCAACAGCCTCAGTGCCGGCGGCAGCCTGGCGCGCTTTGCCAGTAACGAATTCGCGGTGCTGCTGGACGACACCGACCTGGAAAGCGGCCAGCAGGTCGCCAGCCAGCTACTGGCAACGCTCGACAAACCGATGTTCGTCGACAACCAATTGATCAGCGTCACCGGCTCCGTGGGCCTGGCCTGTGCACCGCTGCATGGCCGCGACCCGCAGACCTTGATGCGCAACGCCGGCCTGGCCCTGCACAAGGCCAAGGCCAACGGCAAACACCAGGTGCAAGTGTTTACCGAAGCCTTGAACGCCGAGGCCAGCTACAAGTTGTTTGTGGAGAACAACCTGCGCCGCGCCTTGACCCAAAACGAACTGGATGTGTTCTACCAGCCCAAGCTGTGCCTGCGCAGCGGCCGCTTGCTGGGCATGGAAGCGCTGCTACGCTGGAACCATCCGGAAAAAGGCATGATCCGCCCTGATCAGTTCATCAGCGTCGCCGAAGAAACCGGCTTGATCATCCCGATCGGCAAATGGATCGCGCGCCAGGCCTGCCGCATGAGCAAGCAACTGAGCGCCGCCGGCATGGGCAACCTGCAGGTGGCGATCAACCTGTCGCCCAAGCAGTTCTCCGACCCGGACCTGGTCGCCTCGATCGCCACGATCCTCAAGGAAGAACAACTGCCGGCCAACCTGCTGGAACTGGAGCTGACCGAAGGCCTGCTGCTGGAAGCGACCGAAGACACCCGCCTGCAACTGGACCAACTGAAGAGCTTCGGCCTGACCCTGGCCATGGACGACTTCGGCACCGGTTACTCGTCGCTGAGCTACCTGAAAAAATTCCCCATCGACATCATCAAGATCGATCGCAGCTTTATCCATGAAATCCCGGACAACCAGGACGACATGGAAATCACCTCCGCAGTAATCGCCATGGCCCACAACCTCAAGCTCAAGGTGGTTGCCGAAGGCATCGAGACCTCCGAGCAACTGGCGTTCCTGCGCAGGCATCGTTGCGATGTTGGCCAGGGCTACCTGTTCGACCGGCCAATCCCCGGCGCAGAGCTGCTTGAGAAGCTTAAACGCTACCCGCGCGGGCCAATCGCCTGACAGCGCGGTAACACTCGGGCACACTGGCGGTCTGATTTCTTACCTTACTCAATCTGACTGAGAGGACTGATCATGGTCTTGCGCTCGGAAATTCTGGTGAACAAAAACGTGCTTCCTACTGCAGAACAAGCTTTGCCTGGCCGTGAAACCCCGATGAACCTGCCCGAGACGCACTTCGTCAACGGCAACCCGCTGCTGGGCCCGTTCGTCGACGACGTCGGCTTCGCGATCTTCGGCCTGGGCTGCTTCTGGGGCGCCGAGCGCAAGTTCTGGCAGCGCGATGGAGTGGTCAGCACCGTGGTCGGCTACGCCGGCGGTTTCACGCCGAACCCGACTTATGAAGAAGTCTGCTCGGGCCTGACCGGCCACAGCGAAGTGGTGCTGGTGGTGTATGACCAGGCCAAGGTGAAATACGAAGACTTGCTGAAAATGTTCTGGGAACTGCACAACCCGACCCAAGGCATGCGCCAGGGCAATGACATCGGCAGCCAGTACCGCTCGGTGATCTATGCCACCACGCCTGAGCAACTGGCGGCGGCACAAGCCAGCGCCGAGGCGTATCAGGCTGAACTGACCAAAGCAGGCCTGGGTGTGATTACCACCGAGATCGACGAGGCGCCAACGGTGTACTTCGCCGAGGCGTATCACCAGCAGTACCTGGCGAAGAATCCACAGGGCTACTGTGGGATCGGCGGCACCGGCGTGACTTGCCCGATCTAAAGCCGACGCAAATCAAAATGTGGGAGTGGGCAAGCCCCCTCCCACATTGGTTTTGCACCAGACTTGGTTACTCGGCAATAAGCCAATCCATCTGCCACCCACCCTGGGTCTGCCCAAGCTGCTTGGACAGCCACGGCAGCAGCTCCCGCAATTCCTCTTCCAGGCCCCACGGCGGGTTGGCAATCGCCAGGCCCGAGCCGGTCAGGGTGTTGGGCGTGTCCAGCGGATGCACCAGCAACTCGACACGCAGTAACTTCGGCGCACCGGTGCCGGCCAGGTCCTGGTAGAAGCGGCGCAGCATGCGTTGGTCTTTCACCGGGTACCAGATCGCCGCGACGGTCTGGCGCATGCGGCTGACGGCTTCCTTGAGTGACGCCGCACAGCGCTGCATCTCGTCGAGCTTTTCAAACGGTGGGTCGATCAGCATCAACGCACGCTTTTCCGGCACCGGTAACAGCGCGCGCGGCACATGCCAGCCTTCGCCCAGGTGAACCTTGACCCGACGATCACCCTTCATGTTGTCCTTGAGCAGCACGCCGTCTTCCGGGTGCTTCTCATTGAGCAACACGCGGTCCTGCGGGCGCGTGAGGCGGCGCGCAAGCTCCGGCGAGCCCGGGTAGTAGCGCAACTCGCCATCGGGGTTCATCTCATGCAGCACGCGCATGTAGTCGGCAGTCAGCGCCGGCAGATCGTCGGCGCCCCACAAGCGCGCGATACCTTCCAGGTACTCACCCGTGCGGTTGGCCTGATCACCTTGCAGGTCGTACAGACCAATCCCAGCGTGAGTGTCGAGATAGGCAAACGGCTGCTCCTTGCGCGACATCAGGGCGATGAGGCGGGTCAAGGTCAGGTGTTTGAAGACATCGGCATGGTTGCCGGCGTGAAAGGCGTGACGATAATTCATGGTTGCTCCTGCGCAGGGGGCGAAGTTTACCTTCTACGGGCGCAAAGGTGCAGGGCCGCATGCCGGGCGGCGCTTATGCCGCAAACGCAGGCAGCCCGTTGAAAAAAATCTAAATGTCGACGGCGAGGCGGATTTATTGTGGCCATCCACTACTCCAGGGAGGTCAATAACAATCATGAAAGACGCCACCATCGCGCTGCACCACGGTTTCAAGTCGGACCCGACCACCAAGGCCGTCGCCGTGCCGATCTACCAGAACGTTGCCTTCGAATTCGATAACGCTCAACACGGCGCCGACCTGTTTAACCTGGACGTACCCGGCAATATCTACACGCGGATCATGAATCCCACCAACGATGTGCTGGAGCAGCGCATCGCCGCACTCGAAGGCGGTATCGCCGCCCTGGCCGTCTCGGCCGGCAGCGCCGCGATCCACTACGCCATCCAGACCTTGACCCGTGCGGGCGACAATATCGTCACCACTCCGCAACTCTACGGCGGCACCTACACCCTGTTCGCCCACCTGCTGCCGAGCTTTGGCGTGGATGTGCGTTTCGCCCGGGATGACTCCGCCGCCGCCATCGCCGAATTGATCGACGACAACACCAAGCTGGTGTACTGCGAAAGCATCGGCAACCCGGCGGGCAATATCATCGACATTGAAGCCCTGGCCGACGTCGCCCATGCCCATGGCGTGCCGCTGGTGGTGGACAACACCGTGGCCACGCCGATCCTGTGCAAGCCGATCCAGTTCGGCGCCGACATCGTGGTGCACTCGGTGACCAAATACGTCGGCGGCCATGGCAATTCCCTGGGCGGCGTGATCGTCGACAGCGGGACGTTCCCGTGGACGAAATACGCCGATAAATTTCCCGGCCTCAACCAACCCGAGCCGGCCTACCACGGCGTGGTCTATACGGAAAAATTCGGCCCCGCCGCCTTTATCGCCCGCGCCCGTACCGTGCCACTGCGCAACACCGGCGCGGCGTTAGCGCCGATGAATGCCTTCTTGTTGCTGCAAGGCCTGGAGACGCTGGCGTTGCGCATGGAGCGCCACACCGAGAACGCCCTGAAAATCGCCCACTTCCTGCAAGGCCATGCCGAGGTCGAGTGGGTCAGTTATGCCGGCCTGCCCGATCACCCGCACCACGCACTGGCGCAGAAGTACATGCAGGGCAAACCGTCGGCGATCCTGTCGTTTGGCTTGAAAGGCGGCTTTGATGCCGGGGTACGTTTCTACGACGCACTGCAAATCTTCAAGCGCCTGGTGAACATCGGCGATGCCAAGTCCCTGGCCTGTCACCCAGCGTCCACCACTCACCGCCAGATGAACGAGCAGGAACAAGCCAAGGCCGGTGTAAAGCCGGAGATGATTCGTCTGTCGGTGGGTATCGAGGCAATTGAAGACCTGATCGACGATTTGCAGCAGGCGCTGGCGTCAACTCAACTCTGAGGCCAGGTAGCCCGCCAGCGCTTCAGGGCTGATCTGCGTATCGCGCGCGAAGTAGGCGACCTTGTGCTGCAAGGTCGCCGGCGTGAAGGCGTCATATAGATCAGGGCGCTGCTCTTCAAGCCACTGCAGCAGGTTATCGATCAGGGGCTGCGGCGACTGCGCGGCCAGGTGCTCCAACAGCGACTCGGGCACACGCCACCAGGGGCTGGCTTTTGCCGCCGCAACCGACTGCGTCGCCACGCTCAGCGACTGGCCATTGATCAGATACCGCTGGAACACCGGCAAGACTGCGCCCATCTCATCGCCGAGGTGCTGCACCAGCGGCAGAAACTGAGCGCCATCCCAGAAGCGCAGGAACACGCTCCGCGCATCGGGAAGCAGTATCTTGGTCAAGCTTTGCAGGTGAGCAACGACAACTTCCAACGGGCTCGACGAGACCGCCAACCACCCCCAGTCCGGGGCATCGGTGGTTGCAATCCAATCGAGGAAAGCACTGTCGGCTTCGACACTGCCTACGTAAGGCATCACCTCGTCCCACCCGGCATAGGCCGTACCGGCCCAGATCGCTTGAGGCAGCACCCCGGCTGCCGAGGTCTGCCACACGGCCAGGGGTTTGGCGTCACTGGCAGTGCCCAGCACGACGTAGAGTCGCTCGTGGGTGAGCAGCGGGCACTGCGCAAGCCAGTCGCTGGGGGTCAACGGTTGCGGCATCAGGGTAAATTCCTTTTAAGCTTGAAGGGGATGGGGGACAGCGCACTGTCCGCTTGCGCAGCGTTGGCACTCTTCGCAGAACGGTGCACTCCGTTTCAGACTGACCACTTGGACGCGGCTCAGCGGTGCGGGAATAACCGCCAGCAACGCCTCCTTCAACCCCGGCATCAACGGCGCCCCCACCGCGACAACAGCCCCGCCCAGTTGAATCGGCGTACTGCTGAAAATCCCCTCCGCCGACAGCGTAATCGACTGCCCACCGGCCTGAATTGTCACGGTCGCGCCCGCGTCTATGATCACGCTCTGCCCGGCGCCAATCTGGATGGTCCTCCCGGCGCGCATCTGCTGCGAGCCGCCGACCACCAGATGATCGTCCTGCTTGAGCTCCGTCAGGCGGTTGCCATGGGTGATGCGCTGCTCTTCACCTTGCAGTTCATGTTGCGACTCACCGCCCACCCTGATGCGACGTTGATTGTCGACCTGTACCTGCAAGTCATGCAGCACATCCTGGGTCCAATCGCGCTGGGCGCGCAGGTAGATCTGCTCGGCGCCCTTACGGTCTTCGATGCGCAGTTCGTTGTAGCCACCACCACCGGGGCTGCTCTGGCTACGAAAGACGCTACGGGTCTTGGCCGCTGGCAGGTCGAGGGGGGCCGGCTTCGCGGCGTTGGGCAGGCAGCCCATCACCAGCGGCATGTCCATATCACCGTTGACGAACCCTACCAGCACTTCCATGCCCACTCGCGGGATCAGCACCGAACCATAGCGCTCATGGGCCCAACCGCTGGCCACCCGCAACCAGCAACTGGAGTGATCGTTATGTTCCCCGTCGCGGTCCCAGGCCAACTGCACCTTGACCCGGCCGTATTCGTCGCAATGGATTTCACTGTCGACGGGGCCGGTGACCACAGCGTTTTGATAACCCGACAAGGTCGGCCGCGACGGCTCATGCAAGGGCGGGCGAAAGATCACGTCCCACGGCGTCGCAACAAATTCGTTGCGATAGCCCTGGCGAAACTCCCCACCGACCACCTCGGTGACGGCCTCCTCCAAAACCTGAGGTTGCCTGCCTTCGTGGGTCACTTGCGTCACCAGCCACAAGTCATTCCACTCGTCCCGCGGGTGCCCGGCCAACTTGAGGAACCGACCACTGATCAATGCAGGCTCATCGCCGTTACCCCGGGCTATTCGAGCGTCACTGCGGTGTCGCTCCAAACCACGTTGCGCAAGGTATTTGCCGTGGCCGCGATCAGAAAAATGACCGGGATACCCTTGCGCTTCGAGCCGTGGAAGCTGTTCACCGACAACCCCACTCTCCAGCGCCAGGCTCGGCTTGAGAAAGTCATAGTCGCGCAGGGTGAGCGCGGTGGTGCGGGTTTGCAACTGCACTGAAAACCGCTTGATCGCTGGCGTTTGCGCCACCATCCCGGAGCCCGGCATGTAGGGCGTCGACTGGTCGGGCTGGGCGAAGACGGTCTGGTCGTCGCCAAACACCAGCAGGTGGTGTTCGGGCGAATGCTGGAAGTGATAGTGAATCCCCTGCTCGGCACACAGCCGCTGAATAAAGGCCAGGTCGCTCTCACCAAACTGCACACAATACTCGCGCTCAGGATAAGTGCCGCTGAGGTGAAATTCGAATTGGTCAGCATGGACCCGCTGGTCCTCCAGCACCTGCGCAATAATCTGCGGCACCGTCTTGTGCTGGAAAATCCGCTGCCGACTGCTGTGCTGCAAATACGCAAGCTGAGGCACAAGGCTGATCTGGTAACGCGTCAGGCGCCGCCCGGAGTCGCCCTGGGCCACCCGATAAACCAGACCGTGGATGCCATGACCTTGATCGTCGAAACCCAGATACGCCGTGCGATGCAGCAGGCTTTCCAAGTCCAGGTCGGGCTGTTCGCAGACCAGTTCAAGATCAAAGCGATACGGCTGGCTGATGGCTTCGCTGCCCTGGAACTCAAACACCTTGAGCTCACTCGGCTCACCGTCAAGGGTCAGGGTAAACGCACTTTGATTGGCAAGAGCGAACATCAGGTGTTTCTCTGCGAGGGGTGGGCGGGAGATTCTGCACCAGTCACTTATCGAACCGACCGCAGTGCGAACAAATCAGTAAATCCTTACGCGTCGGGTTTCCAATTCCTAGCTTCACTCTTTCATGGCTTTTCGGCAGGTAATTGCACACCCAGCCTCAGTAAAAACACACGCGTCTGACAGAACTCAGACGCAGCTCAGTAGCCCATTTCCCAAAGACAAAAAACCACCCGAAATTCATCCGCCATAACCAAGACACCCTCCAGGTGGCTATTTAAATTGCGCAGCCATGTTCATTCAAAAAGGAATGCTTTCATGGCAAGCAATCACCTCGCTTCGAGCCAATCTGCATCGCGGGGGAGTGTGTAATGCCTCACCCCTATGCATTCATCAATGACCATCGACAAACCTCAGTGGAGCTCAAGGCAAAACTACGATTGAGCAAACACGCCGAAGCGAAGTTTGATGCCCTCAATACTCATATTCGCAATGTTGTTGTACTGCCAGGGCAGTTAGTCATCATCGGGGACGAAACCACTGCGAGCTGTACCTTGGAGGAGTCACGCTTGATGTGCGCCGCGTGGGACATTCGTCATAGCGTAATGGCCGAAGGCGCAGATACCTTCGCCCTGCACAACTACGACCTGCTACAAAAACTGCTGGGTTACGCATCACTAGGGATAGGTACTGCAGGCGACGCTTGGAGCCGACACTTACAGGAAATAGTGAACACGCTCGATGAAATTGACGCACTGCACAAACAATCATTGCGTCGTGGAGGAGGTGCTGCAAGAGATGATTTTCTGGCTCGACGCCAAGTTCTATTTGCCAAGCTGGAAGCACAGATGCGCAGCTTTGCGCGTTATGGAACAGGCCTGAGGAATGAAGGCTCGATCAAGAAAATGCTGGGAATTTCGACCAAGAGCTACTTGCATAGTGGGGAGATAAATCAGTACAGCAAAACTATTGCGCGGGTCTCCAAGACAGCAAAATTGCTTAAAAACGGCACACCATTGGGAATAGCACTGAGCGCGACAGCGACGGCGCTGGAGATCAAGGAGGCGTGCTCTACTGGGAGAGATCAGCAATGCAGAAAAGCGAAGTATGTGGAGGCCGGTAAATTAACGTTCGGGGTGGCAGGGGGAATCATCGGAGGCCAAATTGGAATGGGTTTGTGTATAGCCGTAGTGGCCCCGACAACCGGGCCGTTTGCCTTGGGCTGCCTTCTGATAGCTGGGGGAGCAATGGGCTTTGCTCTAGGTAACTTGGGAAGCGAGGTCGGCGCAGCCGCCGGAGAAGTCCTGTATGAGTATTGAGTACGTCCTCAGCCTCCCCGCAAAAGATCAAGTAGCGCTGGTCTCGGCGGGCTCAATGCTCACAGCGGTCATTCTCGATATTTTCCTGGCCTATCGAAAATTGGAAAGGATGGAGGATTTGTTGGACCAATGCAGCCTGATAAACAACTACAGGCGTATTTTTGGTGACAACCTACCAGGAAGATTAGGCAGGCTATGTGCCGTTTATATAGCAATCGCGCTGCCGAAGTGGAACGCAAAACGTGGCGTTATTAACGCAAAACAGGTCAAGGAGTTTCCGCGCAATCTGAAACTCGCGCTTCACGGAACGGCCCTCACAGGTCTAGTCGGAGCTGTCGGTGCGATGATCTTTCATTTCGGCAATCAGCTGAGCCTGTGATCCGCGTTGTTTGACCTCAAAACCTTAAAAAAACGGCCCCGTCCAAGGGACGCGGGCCGTTTTTTTTATCTCGACAGGCGCTAGGCACCCGACGAATCACTTATTGAGGTTGTAGTCTTTTTCCGCCGCATCAAAGCGCTCGACCATACCGGCAGTCGGTGCGCCCAGCTTGCTCACGAAGTAGATCGCCAGGCTGGCAAAGATGAAGCCTGGGATGATTTCGTAAAGGCCCAGCAGTTCGAAGTGTTTCCACACGATCACGGTGATCGCGCCGACCAGGATGCCGGCCAGTGCGCCGTTGCGGGTCATGTTTTTCCAGATCACCGAGATCAGCACCACAGGACCGAACGCTGCGCCGAAACCGGCCCAGGCATAGCTCACCAGGCCCAGGACGCGGTTGTTCGGGTTGGCAGCCATGGCGATGGCGATCAAGGCCACCAGCAGTACCATCAAGCGGCCGACCCATACCAGTTCAAGCTGGGAAGCGCTTTTGCGCAGGAAGGTCTTGTAGAAGTCTTCGGTCAGGGCGCTGGAACACACCAGCAACTGGCAGCTCAGGGTGCTCATGACCGCAGCCAGGATGGCCGACAGCAGTACGCCCGCGATCCATGGGTTGAACAGCAACTTGGCCAGTTCGATGAACACACGTTCGTGGTTCTCGTTGACCGGGCCCGCCACTTCCGGGTGCGCCGAGAAGTACGCGATACCGAAGAAGCCCACGGCCACGGTGCCGCCCAGGCACAGGATCATCCAGGTCATGGAGATGCGACGGGCATTGGCGATCGATTTCACCGAATCCGCTGCCATGAAGCGCGCGAGGATGTGTGGTTGGCCGAAGTAACCCAGGCCCCAGCCCATCAGCGAGATGATGCCGATGAAGGTGGTGTTTTTCAGCATGTTGAAATTGTCGGGGTTCTTGGCCTCGATGGCCAGGAAGGTGGTGTCGACGCCACCGGTGGCCAGCAGCACGATGATCGGTGTAAGGATCAGCGCGAAAATCATCAGCGTGGCTTGTACGGTGTCGGTCCAGCTGACTGCCAGGAAACCACCCACAAAGGTGTAGGCAATCGTCGCCGCAGCGCCGGCCCACAGCGCGGTCTCGTAGGACATACCGAAGGTGCTTTCAAACAGACGGGCACCGGCCACGATGCCGGACGCGCAGTAGATGGTGAAGAACACCAGGATCACGACCGCAGAGATGATCCGCAGCAGGCCGCTTTTATCTTCGAAACGGCTGGAGAAGTAGTCCGGCAGGGTCAGGGCGTCGCCGTTGTGCTCGGTCTGTACCCGCAGGCGACCGGCCACGAACAGCCAGTTGAGGTAGGCACCGACGATCAGGCCGATGGCGATCCAGCTTTCCGACAGGCCGGACATGTAGATCGCGCCCGGCAGGCCCATCAACAACCAGCCGCTCATGTCGGAAGCACCGGCTGACAAGGCAGTCACCACGCTACCGAGGCTGCGACCGCCCAGGATGTAATCGGAAAGGTTGTTGGTGGAGCGATAGGCCATGAAGCCGATCAGCACCATTGCTGCGATGTAGATCACGAACGTGATCAGGGTTGGATTACTAACGCTCATATGAGTGACGCCCTGGCTTTGTTTTTATGTAGCAGCGGTCTGTCAGACGGCCACCCACTGGAAGTAGGTAAACGTAACTGCGTGCCGCGCATTTATGACTGACGTTTCCCCAGGAAAGCCGCCAGCCGATGAACCAAACCATTCAGTCGGTTGCACCTTGGGCGCGAATGCTATTCAACAAAGCAAATAAGGTGCAACCAGTTTCTTGGGAATAAGTTGCACCTAGGTGTAAAACACAGAAAACACCGGTTTTTTGCTCCTTTTCGGAGCAAGAACAGCCGATCTCAGAAGCAAATGCACCAGGCCGAAGCGGATTCTGTCGAAGGCTGATTTTTTTCCGATCAAGCGTCGAAAAATTCATGCATAAAATGGGTTGCACCCGGTTGCACCTCTCCGTGAGCAAAGCTAATCTTGCCGCCAGCTGATGCCACTCGGTAGTGGCACCCATGAGGATAAGAAAATGGCTACGACCACCCTTGGGGTCAAACTCGACGACCCGACCCGCGAACGCCTGAAGGCGGCCGCGACCTCCATTGATCGCACGCCACACTGGCTGATCAAGCAGGCGATTTTCAATTACCTGGAGAAACTGGAGGGTGGTGCAACCCTGACCGAGCTCAATGGCTTGAGCAACAAGGACGCTGAAGACGCCGGCGAAGTCCACACCGACCACGCCCACCAGTGCTTCCTGGAGTTCGCCGAGAGCATCCTGCCGCAATCCGTACTGCGCGCGTCGATCACCGCCGCTTACCGTCGCCCTGAGCCGGAAGTGGTGCCGATGCTGATCGAGCAGGCCCGCCTGCCGGTGCAAATGGCCGAAGCCACCAACAAGCTCGCCGCTTCGATTGCCGAAAAACTGCGCAATCAGAAGAGTGCTGGCGGCCGTGCGGGCATTGTTCAGGGCCTGCTGCAGGAATTCTCGCTGTCGTCCCAGGAAGGCGTGGCCCTGATGTGCCTGGCCGAAGCGCTGCTGCGGATCCCGGACAAAGGCACCCGCGACGCACTGATCCGCGACAAGATCAGCACCGGCAACTGGCATCCGCACCTGGGCAACAGCCCTTCGCTGTTCGTCAACGCCGCCACCTGGGGCCTGCTGCTGACCGGCAAACTGGTCGCCACCCATAACGAAGCCGGCCTCACCTCGTCCCTGAGCCGCATCATCGGCAAAAGCGGCGAGCCGATGATCCGCAAGGGCGTCGACATGGCCATGCGCCTGATGGGCGAGCAGTTCGTGACCGGCGAAACCATCGCTGAAGCCCTGGCCAACGCGAGCAAATTCGAAGCCAAGGGTTTCCGCTATTCCTACGACATGCTCGGTGAAGCCGCACTCACCGAACACGACGCGCAGAAATACCTGGCCTCGTACGAACAAGCCATTCACTCCATCGGCAAAGCCTCCCACGGCCGTGGGATTTATGAAGGCCCGGGCATCTCCATCAAGCTCTCGGCACTGCACCCGCGTTACAGCCGTGCGCAGTACGAGCGCGTGATGGATGAGCTGTACCCGCGCCTGCTGTCCCTGACCCTGCTGGCCAAGCAATACGACATCGGCCTGAACATCGACGCCGAGGAAGCCGACCGCCTGGAGCTGTCGCTGGATCTGCTCGAACGCCTGTGCTTTGAACCGCAGCTGACCGGCTGGAACGGCATTGGCTTCGTGATCCAGGCTTACCAGAAGCGTTGCCCGTATGTGATCGACTACGTCATCGACCTGGCACGCCGCAGCCGTCATCGCCTGATGATCCGCCTGGTAAAAGGCGCGTACTGGGACAGCGAGATCAAGCGCGCCCAGGTCGAAGGCCTGGAAGGCTACCCGGTGTACACCCGCAAGGTGTACACCGACGTTTCCTACATTGCCTGTGCACGCAAGCTGCTGTCGGTACCGGAAGTCATCTACCCGCAGTTCGCTACGCACAACGCCCATACCCTGTCGGCGATTTACCATATCGCCGGTCAGAACTATTACCCCGGCCAGTACGAGTTCCAATGCCTGCACGGCATGGGTGAACCGCTGTACGAGCAGGTAGTAGGCAAGGTTTCCGAAGGCAAGCTCAACCGTCCATGCCGCGTGTACGCACCGGTCGGCACTCACGAAACACTGCTGGCGTACCTGGTGCGTCGCCTGCTGGAAAACGGCGCCAACACTTCGTTCGTCAACCGCATCGCCGACCAGTCCATCTCGATCCAGGAGCTGGTGGCCGACCCAGTGGCCAGCATCGAGCAGATGGCGACGCTGGAAGGCGGCTTCGGCCTGCCGCACCCGCGTATCCCACTGCCGCGTGACCTGTACGGCAGCGACCGCGCCAACTCGGCGGGTATCGACCTGGCCAACGAACACCGCCTGGCGTCGCTGTCCTGCGCCCTGCTGGCCACCGCGCACAACAACTGGAAGGCCGCGCCGATGCTCGGTTGCGCCGCCAGCGATCAAGCGGCGGCACCGGTATTGAACCCGTCCGACCTGCGTGACGTGGTCGGTCACGTGCAAGAAGCCACCGTCGAAGACGTCGACAACGCGATCCAGTGCGCCATCAGCGCCGGTCCGATCTGGCAGGCCACCCCGCCCGCCGAGCGGGCCGCGATCCTGGAACGTGCCGCAGACCTGATGGAAGGCGAGATCCAGCCGCTGATGGGCCTGCTGGCTCGTGAAGCCGGCAAGACCTTCGCCAACGCTATCGCCGAAGTGCGTGAGGCCGTGGACTTCCTGCGCTACTACGCGGTGCAGGCCCGCAACGACTTCACCAATGACGCCCATCGCCCATTGGGCCCAGTGGTGTGCATCAGTCCGTGGAACTTCCCGCTGGCGATTTTCAGTGGGCAAGTGGCTGCCGCACTGGCCGCCGGCAACCCGGTCCTGGCCAAGCCTGCTGAACAAACCCCGCTGGTGGCTGCACAAGCCGTGCGCATCCTGCTCGAAGCCGGTATTCCGGAAGGCGTGCTGCAATTGCTGCCGGGCCAGGGCGAAAGCGTCGGTGCCCGCCTGGTGGGTGATGATCGCGTCAAGGGCGTGATGTTCACTGGCTCCACCGAAGTCGCGCGCCTGCTGCAACGCAACGTCGCTGGTCGCCTGGATGCCCAGGGCCGTCCGATCCCGCTGATCGCCGAAACCGGCGGCCAGAACGCAATGATCGTCGACTCCTCGGCACTCACCGAACAAGTGGTCATCGACGTGGTGTCCTCGGCCTTCGACAGCGCCGGCCAACGCTGCTCGGCCCTGCGCGTGTTGTGCCTGCAGGAAGATTCCGCAGACCGTGTGATCGAAATGCTCAAGGGCGCCATGGCTGAATGCCGCCTGGGCAACCCGGAGCGCCTGTCGGTGGACATCGGCCCGGTGATCGACGCCGAAGCCAAGGCCGGCATCGAGAAACACATCCAGGCCATGCGCGACAAAGGCCGCAATGTGTATCAGGTGGCGATTGCCGACGGTGAAGAAATCAAGCGCGGCACCTTCGTGATGCCAACCTTGATCGAGCTGGAAAGCTTCGACGAACTGCAACGTGAGATTTTCGGGCCGGTGCTGCACGTGGTGCGCTACAAGCGCAAGGAGATCGACCAGCTCATCGGCCAGATCAACGCCTCCGGCTATGGCTTGACCCTGGGCGTGCACACCCGTATCGACGAGACCATCGCCAAGGTGATCGACAACGTCAATGCCGGTAACGTCTACGTGAACCGTAACATCGTCGGTGCCGTGGTCGGCGTACAGCCTTTCGGCGGCGAAGGCCTGTCGGGCACCGGCCCGAAAGCCGGTGGTCCGTTGTACCTGTACCGCCTGCTCTCGACCCGCCCTACCGATGCGATCGAACAATCCTTCGTACGCGGCGACAAGCTGGCGGCACCGGATGTACGTCTGCGCGACGCCATGAGCCAACCGCTGACCGCCCTGAAAACCTGGGCCGACAGCAATAAGTTCAGCGAGCTGAGTGCGCTGTGCAGCCAGTTCGCCGCGCAATCCCAAAGCGGTATCACTCGTCAGTTGGCTGGCCCGACCGGCGAGCGCAACAGCTACGCCATCCTGCCCCGCGAGCACGTGCTGTGCCTGGCGGAAGTGGAAGGCGATCTGTTGACGCAACTGGCGGCAGTGCTGGCGGTGGGTGGCTCAGCGGTATGGCCGGAAACTGACCTGACCAAGGCGTTGTTCTCACGCCTGCCGAAGGAAATTCAGGCGAAGATCAAGCGCGTGGCCGACTGGACCAAGGACGAGGTGGTGTTTGACGCCGTCCTGCACCACGGCGATTCCGACCAACTGCGTGCGGTGTGCCAGCAAGTGGCGCAACGTGGTGGGGCGATTGTCGGGGTGCATGGTTTGTCGCAAGGCGAGACCACAATTGCCTTGGAGCGCCTGGTGATTGAGCGTGCGTTGAGCGTTAACACCGCTGCAGCGGGCGGTAACGCCAGCCTGATGACCATCGGCTAACTGAATGTGGGAGGGGGCTTGCCCCCTCCCACATTTGATCGCACTTCAAATGATCATCTGTGTTTTGCCACTCCATCACTTAGATCAATCTTGCTGTTCACCCTTAATTCGCGCACTTAGACTCAGGCCAATTCCTCCAAAGGTAAGCCGCCATGTCCGAGACGCTGCTCAGTTCCCGCAATCTGGCTTTCGAGCTGTACGAAGTCCTCGATGCCGAGGGCCTGACCCAGCGCGAGCGGTTTGCCGAGCACAATCGCGAAACGTTCGATGCCGCGATCAGCACGGCGCGCAGCATCGCCGAAAAGCACTTCGCCCCCCACAACCGTAAGAACGACGAAAACGAACCGCGCTACGAAAACGGCGCAGCCATCCTGATTCCGGAAGTCAAACCGGCGGTGGATGCGTTCCTTGAAGCCGGCTTCCTCAATGCGGCCCGCAGCTTCGAAGCCGGCGGCATGCAGTTGCCGACCCTGCTGTCCCAAGCCTGCTTCGCACACTTCCAATCCGCCAACGCGGCCTCGACGTCCTACCCGTTCCTGACCATGGGCGCCGCCAACCTGATCGAAAGCTTCGGCACAGAGGAGCAAAAACAACGCTTCCTGCAGCCCATGATCGAGGGCCGCTTCTTCGGCACCATGGCCCTGACCGAGCCCCATGCCGGCTCATCGCTGTCGGATATTCGTACGCGCGCGGAGCCAGCGACTGACGGCAGTTATCGACTCAAGGGCAACAAGATCTTCATCTCCGGCGGCGACCACCCGCTGTCGGAAAACATCGTGCACATGGTGCTGGCCAAACTGCCGGACGCGCCGGCCGGGGTGAAGGGCATTTCGCTGTTTATCGTGCCAAAATTCCTGGTCAACGGAGATGGCAGCCTGGGCGAACGTAACGATGTCCTGCTGGCCGGGCTATTTCACAAGATGGGCTGGCGTGGCACCACATCCACAGCACTGAATTTCGGCGATAACGGCAACTGCGTCGGCTATCTGGTGGGCAAGCCGCACCAGGGCCTGAGCTGCATGTTCCAGATGATGAACGAGGCGCGCATCGGGGTCGGCATGGGCGCGGTGATGCTCGGCTACGCCGGCTATCTGTATTCCCTGGAGTACGCCCGCGAACGCCCGCAAGGCCGCCTGCCCGACAGCAAAGACCCAAGCACCGCACCCGTTTCGATCATTCAGCACGCCGATATCAAGCGCATGCTGCTGACCCAGAAGGCCTATGTGGAAGGCGCCTTCGACCTGGGTCTGTACGCCGCGCGCCTGTTCGATGACACCACGACACTGGAAACCGAGACCGAGCGTAAACAGGCCCACGAACTGCTGGACCTGCTCACGCCCATCGTCAAATCCTGGCCGTCGGAGTTCTGCCTCAAGGCCAATGAACTGGCGATCCAGATCCTCGGCGGCCATGGCTATACCCGCGAATACCCGGTGGAACAGTACTACCGCGACAACCGCCTGAACCCGATCCACGAGGGCACCCATGGCATCCAGTCCCTGGACTTGCTGGGGCGCAAATTGGCGCAGAACGGCGGCGCGGGGCTGAAGCAACTGATCCGACTGATCGCCGATACGGGCTCGCGGGCGCAGGCATATCCAGGCCTGACGGCGTTAAGAGAGCCGCTGGAACACCTGGTCACCCGCCTGCAAAGCGTGACCCTCGGCCTGCTGACAGATCTCGCCCAGGGCAAGGTCAACAGCAGCCTGGCGAACTCGGCGCTGTACCTGAAGGTATTTGGGCATACGGTGATTGGCTGGCGCTGGCTGGAACAGGCGATTCGCGCCGAAGAAGGCTTGGCCAAGGGGAATGCGGCGGATGTCGCCTTCTATAAAGGCAAGCTCCAGGCCGCCCGGTATTTCCTGACCTGGGAAGTGCCGGGCTGCCATCATGAACTGGCGATTCTGGAGGCACGGGATGATACGTGCCTGGGGATGCAGGATGAGTGGTTCTAAGACTGGATCGCCTTGGAAATCACCTCGACCGTGGCGCTGACTTGCTCTTGGTAACGGTCGAGTTCCTGCTGATGGGCCTGCTGCATTTCGATGTGCTCGGCGCACAGGTTCAGCGCCGCCAGTACCAGTAATTTGTCACCGATCAGGGTCGGGTACTTTTTCTTGGTGGTGGCCAGGGAGGCCTTGAGCATCGTCACGGCGTGCATCAAGGTTTTATCTTCCCCGGCCGGCGCCTTGATCGAGTAATCCTCTCCGAGAATCGAAACGACCTTTATCCCTTCATTCATGCGCTGACGGGCCCTACGCTCACACGCTCAACCAACGCCTGGATACGTGCCGCCGTGGCACCGTGCTTTTCTTCCTGTTCCATCAGGCTCAGTTGCAGGCTGTCGTTCTCATCCTTGGCGGTGGCCAGTTCGGCCTTGAGGGATGCATTGGCGCCCAGCAGGTCTTGATTCTGCTGTACGAGGTCACTGACCAGTTGTTCCAACTGACTGAGAGATGCTTCTAACATTTTGATTTCTCGGGCTTTTTCAAAGGGCGGTGACGATAAAGAAAATTCACCTCGGATGCCAGGGTTATCCCCGGCGCGCAGCCCGTTTTTTAAGGGCCGGGCCACACTTTCGAGCCTTAGTGACTGCATTTCCCCCATCTGGTTCCTGAATCGGCGCAACCCCTCGTCAGATGCGGCAAAAACGCACAGGCCCTTCAGACTTTAACCGTGCGCCCGATAGAGAGGGGCACCCCGTCTCATGGCCGCAAGGATCGCGCTTCCCCCAGGATTCCCGCATGTCACTTCGTAATATGAATATTGCTCCGAGGGCCTTCCTCGGCTTCGCGTTTATTGGCGCGTTGATGTTGTTTCTCGGCGTATTCGCCCTGAACCAGATGAGCAAGATCCGTGGCGCTACCCAAGACATCACCCTGTCCAGCGTGCCGAGCATTCGCGCCCTGGACGATTTCACCCAACTGACCCTGCGCCTGCGGGTGCTGTCGTACCGCTTGCTGACCAACCGCGAGCCGGACGTGCAGCAAAAGACCCTGGAAGCCTTCGAACTGCGTAACCAGCAAATCCGTACCGCCCAGGGTGTCTACGAAAAACTGATTGAAAGCAGCGAAGAACGCAGCACCTATAACGAATACGTACGCTTGCTCGACCAGTACCACCAGATCGAAGAGCGCATGAAGAGCCTGTCACGCGCCAATCAGGTGGACCAGTTGCGCAGCCTGCTCAACAGCGAGTTGCTGAGCAATTCCGAGCAGGTCAACGCCGTGCTGACGCGCCTGCTGGACCTCAATAACAAGATGGCCCTGGCCACTAACCAGGAGGCCGAAGACCAATACAACTCGGCGTTCAACCTGGTCGTAGGCCTGTTGGTGATCGCTACACTGCTGACCCTGCTGTTCGCCTGGCTGCTGACCCGCAGCATCACCCTGCCGATTTCCCAAGCGCTCGAAGCGGCGGAAGAAGTCGCCGAAGGCAACCTCACGCGGCCGATCAAGGTCGACGGCAACGACGAAGCCGGGCGCCTGCTGGCGGCCATGGCCAAGATGCAGGACAAGCTGCGCGACACCCTGCAACACATCGCCGGCTCCGCCACTCAACTGGCCTCCGCGGCTGAAGAGCTGAACGCCGTCACCGACGAAAGCGCCCGCGGCCTGACCCGGCAAAACAACGAAATCGAACAAGCGGCCACGGCCGTTAACGAGATGACCAGCGCCGTCGAAGAAGTCGCACGCAATGCAGTGAGCACCTCCGAAGCTTCGCGCAACGCCACCACTTCTGCTGGCGACGGCCGCGACCTGGTGCAAGAGACTGTCAGCGCCATCGAACGCATGAGTGGCGACGTGCAGGCCACTGCCACGCTGATTGGCGAACTGGCCAATGAGTCACGCGATATCGGCAAAGTACTCGACGTGATTCGCGGCCTGGCCGACCAGACCAACCTGCTGGCCCTGAACGCGGCGATTGAAGCCGCGCGCGCCGGTGAAGCCGGGCGTGGATTTGCAGTGGTGGCCGATGAAGTGCGGGCACTGGCCCATCGTACCCAGCAGTCCACCAGCGAGATCGAGCGGATGATCGGCAGTATCCAGGCCGGCACCGAACACGCGGTGGACTCGATGCGCAACAGCACCGAACGCGCGGAGTCGACGTTGAATATCGCCAAAGGCGCAGGGATGTCGCTGGACACCATCAACACGGCGATTGTGGAGATCAACGAGCGCAACCTGGTGATCGCCAGCGCGGCGGAAGAACAGGCGCAGGTGGCACGGGAAGTGGACCGCAACTTGGTGAATATCCGTGACCTGTCGGTGCAGTCGGCCACCGGCGCCAGCCAGACCAGTGCGGCGAGCAATGAGCTGTCGCGCCTGGCGGTGGATTTGAATGGGATGGTTGGCCGCTTCCGCCTCTAGCCCTAATGCCGGTCAGTTAACGCTTTTTGTAGGAGCGAGCTTGCTCGCGAAAAACGCCCAGACAACGCATTCATTCTCGATAAGCGCGGTGGCCCTGAGTTCTTCGCGAGCAAGCTCGCTCCTACAGTGAATCACTTTCGCTTAACTGAACGGCATTAGGGCTTGCCCCTCCCACATTTAGTTATGCGTGAATCAGAAAAAGCTTTTTGACAGCACAGCAATTCAACAGGTTAGAATCCCTGGCACGCAGACTGCATGGTCAGTTTGCGCCTCGCCTTATTTTGCTCATGGAGTACTGCCTTTGAATGCGACGACCATCAACAGCCTGTTCTTGATCGGCGCGTTGCTGGTGAGTGCGAGCATTCTGGTGAGTTCTCTGTCCTCGCGCCTGGGCATCCCGATCCTGGTGATCATCCTCGCCGTGGGCATGATCGCCGGCGTCGACGGCGGCGGCATCATCTTCGATAACTACCCGACCGCCTACCTGGTGGGCAACCTCGCGCTGGCGGTGATCCTGCTCGACGGCGGTTTGCGCACACGGGTGGCGAGTTTCCGCGTGGCACTCTGGCCGGCGTTGTCGCTGGCCACGGTGGGGGTGTTGATTACCACCGGCCTCACGGGCATGGCGGCGGCCTGGCTGTTCAACCTGAATATTATTCAAGGCTTGCTGATCGGCGCGATTGTCGGCTCCACCGACGCCGCAGCGGTGTTCTCGCTGCTGGGCGGCAAGGGCCTGAACGAACGGGTTACCGCCAGCCTTGAGATCGAATCCGGCAGCAACGACCCGATGGCGGTGTTCCTCACCGTCACCCTGATCGACATGCTCGCCAGCGGCCAGACCGGCCTGCACTGGAGCCTGCTGACCCATCTGGTGCGCGAGTTCGGCATCGGTGGCCTCGTCGGCCTTGGCGGCGGCTGGCTGATGCTGCAAATGGTCAACCGCATCAATCTGGCCACCGGCCTGTACCCGATCCTGGTGATCGCCGGCGGCCTGTTCGTGTTCGCCGTGACCAACGCCCTGCACGGCAGCGGCTTCCTCGCCGTGTACCTGTGCGGCCTGGTGATCGGCAACCGCCCGGTGCGTAGCCGTCATGGCATTTTGCATATGCTCGACGGCATGGCCTGGCTGGCACAGATCGGCATGTTTTTGGTACTGGGCCTGCTGGTCACGCCCCATGACTTGCTGCCGATTGCCCTGCCGGCCCTGGGCCTGGCGCTGTGGATGATCCTGTTCGCGCGGCCGCTGTCGGTGATAGTCGGCTTGCTGCCGTTCAAAGCGTTCCACGGTCGCGAAAAGGCCTTTATCGCCTGGGTCGGCCTGCGCGGCGCGGTACCGATCATCCTGGCGGTGTTCCCGCTGATGGCCGGCCTGCCCCATGCGCAGCTGTACTTCAACCTGGCGTTCTTTATCGTGCTGGTGTCGCTGCTGGTACAGGGCACAAGCCTGCCGTGGGTGGCCAAGCTGCTCAAAGTGACCGTCCCGCCGGACCCGGCGCCGATCTCCCGCGCCGCCCTGGAAGTGCACGTCACCAGCGAGTGGGAGCTGTTCGTCTATCGCCTCGGCGCAGAAAAATGGTGCATCGGCGCGGCCCTGCGCGAGCTGAAAATGCCCGAAGGCACGCGCATCGCCGCCCTGTTCCGTGGCCAGCAACTGCTCCATCCGTCGGGTAGTACGGTGCTGGAAGTCGGCGATCTGCTCTGCGTGATCGGCCACGAACACAACCTGCCGGCCCTGGGCAAACTGTTCAGCCAGGCCCCGCAACGCGGCCTGGATTTGCGCTTCTTCGGCGACTTCGTACTCGAAGGCGACGCCCAACTGGGCGCGGTTTCGGCGCTGTATGGCCTCAAGCTCGAAGGGATCGACCCGGATATGCCGCTGAGCCGCTTCATCACCCAGAAAGTCGGCGGCGCGCCGGTGGTGGGCGACCAGGTGGAGTGGAACAACACCATCTGGACCGTCGCGGTCATGGACGGGAACAAGATCGGCAAAGTGGGCGTCAGATTCCCCGAAGGAAGTCGCCCGGGCCCCGGACTCTTCCTCTAAACTGCGGAGCGATAACACGCTCCCGATTCTTCACCTTGCTCGATCGGTCTCTATGCCTACCCTGCGCACTTTTCTCGCCACTGCCCTGCTGGGCCTGACCCTTTGTGTCGGCAGCGTACATGCTGCCGAACCGCCCAGCGCCGACGCCATCCAGCAAACCCTGGACAAGCTGCCGGATCGCAAACTGCCCGACGCCGACATGAAGGCGCTGCAGTCGGTCCTGCAGCAGACCCTGACCTACCTGGGCAACAAGCAGGATTACGAGCAGCGCCTGGTCGATCTCAAGCGCCAGCTCGAAGACGCCCCGCGCCAGACCACGGACAATCAGCGCGAGCTGACCCGGCTCAAGGCCACCAAGGTCGTCCCGGTCGCCCAACGCTACGCCTCGCTGCCGGTACCGCAGCTTGAACAATTGCTGGTGCAGCGCACCACCCAGCAAGGCGACCTGCAAAAGGAACTGGCCGACGCCAACAGCCTGACCATCGCGGCCCAGACTCGCCCCGAGCGCGCCCAGACCGAAATCAGCAGCAGCCAGACGCGCATCCAGCAGATCAATGCCACCCTCAAGGCCGGCAAGGACAATGGCAAGGCCCTCAGCGGCGACCAGCGCAACCAACTGAATGCAGAACTCGCGGCGCTCAATGCGCTGATCCCCCTGCGCCGCCAGGAACTGGCTGGCAACAGCCAACTGCAAGACCTGGGCAACAGCCAACACGACCTGGTGGTGGAAAAGACCGCGCGCCTGGAGCAAGAGATCCAGGACCTGCAAACCCTGATCAACCAGAAGCGCCTGGCCCAGTCCCAGCAGACCGTTACCCAGCAGTCCATCGAAGCGCAAAAGGCCGGCGGCAGCAGCCTGCTGGCCACGGAAAGCGCGGCCAACCTGAAGCTCTCCGACTACCTGCTCAAGAGCACCGACCGCCTCAACGACCTGACCCAAAAGAACCTGCAGACCAAGCAGCAACTGGACACCGTGACCCAGAGCGATTCGGCCCTGGACGAGCAGATCAACGTGCTCAAGGGCAGCCTGCTGCTGTCGAAGATTCTGTATAAGCAGAAACAAGCCCTGCCGCGTCTGACCGTGGACCGCGACCTGGCGGACGACATCGCCAACATTCGCCTGTACCAGTTTGAGGTCAACCAACAGCGCGAGCTGATCAGCTCTCCCAGCACTTATGTGGACAACCTGCTGGCCAACCAGCCGCCAGCCGACGTCACCCCGCAACTGCGCCGCACCCTGCTGGAACTGGCGATTACCCGCAGCGACCTGCTGGAGCGCCTGAGCCGTGAGTTGAGCGCGCTGCTCAACGAATCCATCACCCTGCAACTGAACCAGAAACAACTGCTCAGCACCGCTACCACCCTGCGCGCGACGCTCGATGAGCAGATGTTCTGGATCCCCAGTAACAAGCCGCTGGACACTGAGTGGCTGGAAACCGTGCCGGCGCACCTGAGCAAGCAAGTCACCACCCTGCCCTGGGCCTCCAGCGTCAGCGAGTTGTACGACGGCCTGACCCAGCGCCCGTTGCTGTTTCTGCCATTGCTGCTGTTGATCGGCGCGCTGCTGTGGCGACGCAAAGCCCTGTACCAACGCCTGAACAAGGTCCACCTGGACATCGGCCACTTCAAGCGCGACAGCCAGTGGCACACGCCGCAAGCCATCTTGATCAATATCCTGCTGGCCATGCCGGTGTCGTTGGGACTGGCGTTGTGCGGCTACGCGCTGCAGATCGACGCGCGCGGGCAAAACGCCAACCTGGGTTCCGCCCTGCTGCAACTGGCCCAGGCCTGGCTGGTGTTCTACACCGCCTACCGAATTCTTGCGCCGGGTGGCGTGGCCGAGCTGCACTTCCGCTGGGAAAAACCCCAGGTCGAATTCCTCCAGGGCTGGGTGCGCAAGCTCGGGCTGGTGGTATTGGCCCTGGTGGCCGTGGTGGCGATTGCCGAGCATCAACCGGCAGCGCTGGCCGACGACGTGCTGGGCATCGGCGTCGTGCTGACCTGCTACGCCCTGATGGCCTGGCTGCTGGGCCGCCTGCTGCTGCACAGCCCGACCCACGAAAAAGCCTCGCTGTTCCGCAAAGCCGTGGGCCTGGTGTTCACCGCGCTGCCGATCGCCCTGTTCATTGCCGTGTGCTTTGGCTACTACTACACCGCCCTCAAGCTCAGCGACCGGCTGATCAACACCCTGTACCTGCTGATGTTCTGGCTGGTGATCGAAGCGACCTTCGTCCGCGGCCTCGGCGTTGCCGCACGGCGCCTGGCCTATTCCCGCGCCTTGGCCAAACGCCAGGCGGCCAAGGAAGCCGGCGAAGGCGAAGTCGTGATCGAAGAGCCGACCCTGGACATCGAACAGGTCAACGAACAGTCCATGCGCCTGATTCGCCTGGCCCTGCTCGGCGGCTTTATCGCCGCGCTGTACTGGGTGTGGTCGGACCTGATCTCGGTGTTTTCGTACCTGGATAACGTCACCCTGTACGAATACACCAGCGGCACCGGTGCCAATATCAGCATGGTGCCGATCAGCATCGGCGACTTGCTCGGCGCGCTGATCATCATCGGTATCACCTTCGCACTGGCGCGTAACCTGCCAGGTTTGCTGGAAGTACTCGTACTGTCCAAGCTCGACCTGGCCCAGGGCAGCGCCTATGCCACCACCACATTGCTGTCTTACGTGATCGCTGGCGTGGGCTTCGTGTCCACGCTGTCCACCCTCGGTGTGAGCTGGGACAAGTTGCAATGGCTGGTCGCCGCGCTGTCGGTGGGCTTGGGCTTCGGCATGCAGGAGATCTTCGCGAACTTCATCTCCGGCATCATGATCCTGTTCGAGCGCCCGGTGCGCATCGGCGACACCATCACCATCGGTAACCTGTCGGGCACGGTGAGCAAGATCCGCATCCGCGCCACCACCATTACCGACTTCGACCGCAAGGACATCATTGTCCCGAACAAGACGTTTATTACCGGGCAACTGATCAACTGGTCGCTGACCGACACCATTACCCGCGTCACCCTCAAGCTGGGCGTGGACTACGGCTCCGACCTGGACCTGGTGAAGGAATTGTTACTCAAGGCCGCGCGCGAAAACCCAAGGGTGTTGAAGGAGCCGGAACCCCACGTGTACTTCCTCAACTTCGGCGAAAGCACCCTCGACCACGAACTGCGCATGCATGTGCGTGACCTGGGCGACCGCAACCCGGTAATCGACGAAGTGAACCGCTTTATCAACCGCGAGTTCAAGAACCACCACATCAACATCTCGTTCCGACAGATGGAGGTGTACCTCAAAAACCTCCACGGCCAGGAATACAAGCTGGTGCCGGTGGAAGACGAGAAGCGCACCATCGTCGGGCCGGCCGAGGCGCAAGATGTGCCGGAGCCGCCAGCCGGCAAAGTGGCGGATGCACCCGAGCCACCGCCGAGCAAACTCGACTAAATGCCCTATCCCCAGCAGAATGCTCGGACATTCTGCTGGAGATGGCCGGTGAAAGCCCTCGACGAACTGACCTTCGACAACCGCTTCGCACGCCTGGGCGACGCGTTCTCGACCCACGTATTGCCTGACCCCCTCGACGAACCACGCCTTGTCGTGGCGAGCAATGCCGCCATGGCCCTGCTCGACCTCGACCCGGCAGTGGCCGACACGCCGGTATTCGCCGAGCTGTTCAGCGGCCACAAACTGTGGGCCGAGGCCGAACCACGAGCGATGGTCTATTCCGGGCATCAGTTTGGCGGCTACAGCCCACAACTGGGCGATGGCCGAGGGTTGCTGCTGGGCGAGGTGTACAACGCGGCCGGCGAACATTGGGACCTGCACCTGAAAGGCGCGGGGATGACGCCCTACTCACGCATGGGCGATGGCCGCGCGGTGTTGCGCTCATCGATCCGCGAGTTTCTGGCCTCCGAAGCGCTGCATGCATTGGGCATCCCCAGCAGCCGTGCGCTGTGCGTGATCGGCTCCAGCACCCCGGTCTGGCGTGAGAAGCAGGAACGTGGGGCGATGGTGCTGCGCCTGGCGCCCAGCCATGTCCGTTTTGGTCATTTCGAATATTTCTACTACACCAAGAAGCCCGAACAGCAGGCCGAGTTGGCCGAACACGTGCTGAACCTGCACTACCCTGAGTGCCGTGAACAGCCCGAGCCGTACCTGGCGATGTTCCGCGAAATCGTCGAACGCAATGCCGAGATGATCGCCAAATGGCAGGCCTATGGTTTCTGCCACGGGGTGATGAACACCGACAACATGTCGATCCTCGGCATCACCTTCGACTTCGGGCCGTTTGCGTTTCTCGACGACTTTGATGCGCACTTCATCTGCAACCACTCGGACCATGAGGGGCGTTACTCCTTCAGCAACCAGGTGCCGATCGGGCAATGGAACCTCAGCGCATTGGCCCAGGCGCTCACGCCGTTTATCAGCGTCGATGCCTTGAAGGAAGCCCTTGGCCTGTACCTGCCGCTTTACCAGGCGCACTACCTGGATTTGATGCGTCGCCGTTTGGGGCTGACCACTGCCGAAGACGACGACCAGAAGCTGGTGGAGCGCTTGCTGAAGCTGATGCAGAACAGCGGCGTGGATTACACGCTGTTCTTCCGGCGCCTTGGGGATGAATCGGCGGCGCTGGCGGTGGCGAAGCTACGCGATGATTTTGTCGACCTCGCCGGGTTTGATGCCTGGGCAGAACTGTACAAGGCTCGTGTTGAGCGGGATGGGGATTACAGCGAGGAACAGCGCCGTGAACGGATGCACGCAGTGAACCCGCTGTACATCCTGCGTAACTACCTCGCACAGAACGCTATCGCTGCCGCCGAATCAGGCGATTACAGCGAAGTGCGGCGGTTGCATGAGGTGCTTTCCAAACCGTTCGAGGAGCAGGCGGGGATGGAGCAATATGCCCAACGACCGCCGGATTGGGGCAAGCACTTGGAGATCAGTTGTTCGTCGTGATACACGCCATGCTCGCGATTAGATGAACAGGTCGACCGGCACCTTGAAAAAATCCGCCAGCCAACGAATCTGTCGCACGTTCAGCTGGCGTTTTCCACTGAGGATTTCCGATACCACCGATTGAGCACCAACACCCGGCAAATCACTCTGAGTCAGGCCATGCTCCTGCATCATTGATCGCAATACGTCGACACCGCTCGTTTCAGGCATTGGCCAATGCTCCAGGTCATAAGCCTCGACCCAGTCACCGATGATATCGACCACGCCCATCAACGGATGGGCTTCGTCGTCCCCTACGATATCCAGTAATTCGTCGAGCGCCTCCACCAGCACATCGTAGTCAGCCTCGGTTTTGGGCTTGCGCAGCAGCGGTGATACGAATTGCCAATGCTCGGCCACCTGCTCAATCAGCACACTCATTTTCAGTCACTCCTTCCATTTACCCTTGTCGTATTCCCGATGGTCCAGCACATGTCGAATATAGAGCCGCTGCATTCGGTAGCGCACAATCGCAATGAGTCATAGCTTGTTACCACCGATGTTGAAGACGTGTAACGCCCCCACTTTATCCACGGTAGGAAAAATCGATTTCAACGCCGCGAAGTCCTCAAGATTGAGAACTTTGACTTTCCGATACCACTCACCCAAAGCGCTGGCTGAATGAGGCCACTTCAACTTGGCATTTCGGATTTGTTTCGCACTGATTACACGCATGCAACATCCCTATCGCATATTGCTATGAAGGTTAAACCCGAACGCCGACTATCGCAATTTGCTATGGCGTCGAACGGACCGATGGTGCTATTTCGAACAAGTACTTCCAGCCTAGATAGGCATGCGCCAATCGACATTTGCGAATCTGTTAGCCCATGCGTCGTCGCCCCCGAGCTTGATAAAGCTGATACCTGACTCCAGATAGGGTGCATTGGCCACATCCACGGAGCCCACCATGTCCGACCCTCTCGTTATCCCCTGCCCCCATTGCAACGGCCTCAACCGCATCCCCGGCGAACGCTTGGGTGATACGCCCAAGTGCGGGCGCTGCAAACAACCGGTTCTACTGAGCAAGCCTTTCGAGCTGAAACAAGGCGACTACGCCAGCCAGATCAAGGGCGATTTGCCGTTATTGGTCGACGTGTGGGCCGATTGGTGTGGGCCGTGCAAGTCGTTTGCGCCGGTGTTTGAACAGGCGGCCGGGCAGTTGGAGGGCAAGTGCAGGCTGGCCAAGCTGGACAGCGAGGCCAATCAGCAGCTGTCGGCGCAACTGGGGATTCGTTCGATCCCCAGTTTGATTCTGTTCAAGAACGGCCGCGAAGTGGCGCGCCAGAGCGGGGCGTTTCCGTTGCCGCAGTTGATGAGCTGGTTGCGTAGCCAGGGGGTGTAACCGGACTTTGAGGACAATGCAATTCAAATGTGGGAGGGGGCAAGCCCGCTCCCACAGGTCAGGCATTTTCCAGCAGGTTATGCAGCTCCACAAATTGCAGAGTGAGCTTGTGCCGTGGGTCCAGGTGGATCAGCGGCTTGTTTTCCTGGTGCGATTCGCGCATGCGCACCGAGCTGGCCAGGTACACCGGCAGCACCGGCAAGCCTTCGGCAATCAACTCATCGAGCATCTGCTGCGGCAGGCTCGCCCGCGCCTGGAACTGGTTGACCACGATGCCTTCCACTTCCAGGCCTTCGTTGTGGTCTTCCTTCAATTCTTCGATTTCAGCCAGTAGCCCGTACAGAGCCTGGCGCGAGAAGCTGTCGCAATCGAAGGGGATCAGCACACGATCAGCGGCAATCAGCGCCGAAACCGCATAAAAGTTCAGGGCTGGCGGGGTATCCAGGTAGATCCGGTCGTAATCTTCGCTCAACTCATCGAGTAGCTTTCGCAGCTTATTGATCTTGTGCTTGGCCTCCAGCTTGGGTTGCAGATCGGCCAACTCGGCGGTTGCGGTGATGACGTGCAGGTTGTCGAAGGGTGTTTCGTAGATATCGACTTTGTTTTTCTTCGAAAACGGCCCGGAAGACAGGGTTTGCTTGAAAAAGTCCGCGATCCCCATGGGGATATCGTCGCCAGTCAGCCCGGTAAGGTATTGGGTTGAGTTGGCCTGTGCATCGAGGTCCACCAACAGGGTTCGATAGCCTTCACTGGCGCTGACCGCCGCCAGGTTGCAGGCAATGCTGGATTTACCAACACCGCCTTTTTGATTGAACACCACGCGCCGCATGGAAAAACCTCCGTGTATCAATGAATGTCCGAGTGTAGAGGGCAAAAGCGCCTGTTAGCTACCTCGTTCATCGATGCATTGCTGCATTACAGCCGGTCTGTCACACGTCACTCACAAGTGAAAAGGAAGTGTCCGACGATCCAACTGACTCCCCGATGAAGGACAATCTGTAATTCTTCCCAACTTATTTGTAATACGCCGTGCACAATTCTTTACCAAAGTTTGCTAGAACCCCACGGCACCGGGATAATGCGCGCCATTCGGCGATTGCTCCCTGTCCCGGTATTCGGGGCCAAAAGCCGCACATGGAAGCCCGCAGGGGCGGGATAACTTCTCAGTGATCAACTTCAACATCGCCCAATGGCGTGCCTGGGCTCCTGGCCTGGAAAGCACGGACGACTGGCACGCCTGGTGCCAGGCCCCGGTGTTGCTGCCCGCCAGCGATGCTTCCCCCGACGTGTCGTTCCTGCCGGCCATGCAGCGCCGCCGCCTCAGTCGCCTGGCACGCATGGCATTCAGCGTGGGCTGGCCGTTGGCCGAGGGCCTGCAAGACCTGCCGCTGGTGTTTATTTCCCGGCATGGCGAAACCCCGCGCACCCTGGACATCCTCAGCGACCTGGCCAACGACCAGCCGCTGTCACCGACCCAATTCAGCCTGTCGGTGCATAACGCGGTGATTGGCCTGTGGTCGATCCTGCGCAATGAAACCAGCGAAATGACCGCCCTCGCCGCCGTCGGCGATGGCCTGGAACACGGCATGCTTGAAGCCGCTGCGCTGCTCAACGAAGGCGCTGCGGCGGTATTGCTGGTGATCACCGAAGAACAGCCGCCCGAAGCCTACGCCAGTTGGATCGTTGACGTGCCCTTCCCCTACGCCCTCGGCCTGCTGCTGACACCAGGCGACGAGTGGCAACTGGAACTCAGCGCCGGCACTGTCCAACCCACTCAAACCCAGTGGCCCCACGCCCTGAACCTGCTGCGCACCCTGCTTACCGAACAGGGCGCCTGCCAACATGCCTGGAAGAACCGTGTATGGAACTGGCAACGCAAGTCGTGAACGATAAGCCACGGGATGCCTACTACTGGCGCCTGTTCGCCACAGCTGCCAGCTTTTTCCTGTTTGGCGTCGGCGGGTTGTGCCTGCGCCTGCTGGTGTTTCCCTTGCTCAGTTGCCTGCCGGGCAACGTCGAAAAACACCAGCGCCGCGCCCGCCATACCATCAGCAAGCTGTTCTGGTTCTTTATCCGCCTGATGCAACGCGCCGGGGTGCTGACCTACAGCGTCGAGGGCGCCGAAAGGCTCGGCCAGCCGGGCCAGATGATCATCGCCAACCACCCGTCGCTGATCGACGTGGTCTTCCTGATCGGCCTGATGCGCCAGACCAATTGCGTGATCAAGCAGAGCCTGTTTCAAAACCCGTTCACCCGTGGCCCGGTGCGCGACGCGGGCTATATAAGCAACGACGGCAGCGCAGACATGCTCGACGCCGCCGCCGACGCCCTGCGCAACGGCCAGACACTGATCATCTTTCCCGAAGGCACCCGTACCACCCCCGGCGTGGCGCCCGCCTTTCATCGCGGGGCCGCCGCCATTGCGCTGCGCGGTGCGACAATCATCACCCCGGTGGTGATCAAGGTCAGCCCCACCACCCTGACCAAGGCCGAACCCTGGTATCGCATCCCCAAATGCCGTTTTCACTTCAGTTTGCGCGTGGGTGCCGATATAGAACCACAGGCGTTCGCAACACTGGGGCCCGCGCCCCAGGCCTCACGCAAGCTCAACGATTACCTGCACCACTATTTCATTAAGGAGCTCGCCGAAGATGAGCGACCAACAACGCCTTGAGCACGACATAAAGATGCTGATCATCGAGGCCCTGGGCCTGGAAGACATCAGCGCCGACGACATCGGTAGCGACCAAACCCTGTTCGGCGAAGGCCTGGGCCTGGATTCGGTAGACGCCCTGGAATTGGGCCTGGCGATCCAGAAAACGTACGGCATCAAGATCGATGCCGACGCCAAGGACACCCGTAATCACTTCACCAACGTGGCCAGCCTTGCGGCGTTCGTCACGGCCAGACAGGCAGCTTGAGACCGGACCATGCAAACTCGTGACGATATTTTCAACACCCTGCGCGATGCCTTGGTGGAACTGTTTGAGCTGGAACCTGAACGCGTCACCCTCGACGCCAACCTGTACCAGGACCTCGAAATCGACAGCATCGATGCTGTGGACCTGATCGACCATATCAAGCGCCAGACCGGCAAGAAGATCGCCGCCGAAGAGTTCAAGGCCGTGCGCACCGTCAACGACGTGGTTGAGGCGGTGTACCGTCTGGTCCAGCCGGCCGCATGAGCCGGCTGATCGGCCTTGGCCTGTTGTTGGCGGGGCTGCTGTACCCCTTTGCGGTGTATTACGGCACAGAGCACTTTGCACCGTGGCAGTTCGGGTTGCTGCTGGGCAGCCTGTGGCTGCTGCGCGCGTTTACCGGTGCCCGCCGCCCCGGCAGTCGCTGGATGGCGTGGGCGGTGATCGTGTTTTGCCTGGCCCTGGCCTGGTTCGATAACCCGCACCTGTTGCGCTGGTACCCGAGCCTGGTCAGTGCGTTCATGTTGGCGCTGTTCGGCCTGAGCCTGAAATACGGCCCGCCGATGGTCGAGCGCCTTGCACGCATGACCGACCCGGTACTGCCGCCAAACGCGATTGTGTATACGCGCCAGGTTACCGTGGTGTGGTGCGTGTTTTTTCTGTGTAATGGCCTGCTCGCCGCCGCCCTCACCCTATGGGCGCCGCTGAGCTGGTGGACGTTGTACAACGGCTTGATCGCCTACGGGCTGATGGGGCTGTTGTTTGCCGTGGAATGGCTGGTACGACAAAGGGTTCGAGGCCGCGTATGAATGGGTTGAATCTTGAGCACCTGTTGCTCGAGCCGCTGGAACAGCGTTTGGTGACCACCGAACCTGCGATGAATCATGCCCAGCTGTGGGAGCAGTCCCTGCGCCTTGCGGCCGGGCTGCAAGCCCGAGGTATTCAACGCCTGGCCGTGCACCTTGAAGATGCCGGGGTGTTGGCGATTGCCCTGCTGGGCGCCTGGCGCGCGGGGGTCAGCGTACTGCTGCCCGCCGACCTGCAACCCCAGACCCGCCAGCGCTGGGACGAGGTTGTCGACGCCTGGCTGACTGAAGCGGCAGACCTGGACGCGTTGTATCAAGCGCCCTTGAGCCCTGCGGCCCTCGACCTGGACACCTGCCAACTGAGCCTGTGCACCTCCGGCTCCAGCGGCGAACCCAAGCGCATCGACAAGACCCTGCGCCAACTGGCCAATGAGGTCCAGGCCCTGGAAGCCCTGTGGGGGGCAGACCTTAAAGACGCCTGCATCATCGGCAGCGTCGCCACCCAGCACATCTACGGTTTGCTGTTCCGCGTGCTGTGGCCGCTGTGCGCCGGTCGCACCTTTGTGCGCCGCCAGCTGGCGTTTCCGGAAGACATGCAACGCGCCAGCCGCGAACACCCGCAATTCGCCTGGGTCGCCAGCCCGGCACTGCTCAAGCGCATGGGCGACAACCTCGATTGGCCGGCGCTGAGCCAGGTATCGCGGGTGTTCTCGTCGGGCGGTGCCTTGCCCATCGAGGCGGCCAGCAGTCTTTACGAGCGCTTGCAGCAATGGCCGACAGAGATTCTCGGCAGCTCGGAAACCGGCGGTATCGCCTGGCGCCAGGGCGCGCAACCCTGGCAGCCGTTCGCCGATATACACCTGAGCCAGGACGCCGACGGTGCACTGCGCATCGCCTCGCCTTACTTGCCCGTCGGGCATATAGAACAAACCGCTGACGCGGCGCGCATCCATGCCGATGGTCGCTTCGAGCTGCTCGGGCGCCTGGACCGTATCGTCAAGCTGGAAGAAAAACGCATCTCTCTGCCCATGTTGGAGCAAGCGCTGATGATCCACCCATGGGTCGCCGAAACGCGCCTGGGCGTGGTGCAGGAAAACCGCGCCTCACTCGGCGCGCTGGTGGTGCTCAGTGCCGACGGCCTGCATGCCCTGCGCAACCAGGGCCGACGTACCGTCACCCAGACCTTGCGCCACCATTTGAGCCAGCATTGCGAAGCCCTGGCGCTGCCGCGCCGCTGGCGTCTACTGCACCAACTGCCGCTGAATGCCCAAGGCAAACTGCCCCAGGCCGATGTGGCCGCGTTGCTGCTGGCGCCCCGGCCCAAGGCGCCGCACGTGCTGGAGCAAGTCGAAGTCGATGGCGAATGGACCTTGCAACTGAGCGTCCCGCCGGACCTGGCCTACTTCAGCGGCCACTTCCCGGTCACGCCTGTACTGCCCGGCGTGGTCCAAGTGGAATGGGCGTTCAACCTCGGCCAACAACTGCTCGACCTGCCCGCGACCTTTGCCGGCATGGAAGTGCTCAAGTTCCAGCAACTGGTACGCCCTGGCGACCGTATCGAACTGCACCTGCGCTTCGACCAGGAACGCGGCAAGCTGTATTTCGCCTACCGCAACGGCGTCGCCGCCTGCTCCAGCGGCCGGATCCAATTGGAAGCCGCCCATGCATAACCATCTGTGGGGAGCGGGCTTGGTATGCCTAGCGGGCATCCTGTGGCGAGCGGGCTTGCCCCGCGTTGGGC